>JANQIO010000057.1 GCA_028282105.1 Halieaceae bacterium
ACAAACAAGATTTGCCCCTGCCTATTCATCGGTTTCTCGGCAGGCTTTGTTGCTGTAATCGGCCTCGCCCTGGCCGCTGAGATAGGCAAGCCGGGCACAAAAGACTCTCAGCCGCCCATAGCGCTCGGCGATACCGAAGACATCGTCAGCTACCCGCGGCTTGGCTTTCACAGCAATATCGAAGTGAGCACGCATGGCGGCGCGTGTCGCATCTTCCAGCCGCGGCCAGTTAAAGACGCCGGCGTTGTAGGCACGCAGATAGACATCCCGCTCCCAGGGCCCTAGCTGCAAGGCCCTGACGATATCTGCATTCATCTGCTCGCTAACTTCGCCGCGGCGCGCCGCCAGCACTGCACGGGAGGAAACGGTGTCTGCGGAATGGGGGTGCAGTGCAATAGCACGCTCGACGTGAAGCGATGCGTCATCCAACCGCGCTCTCAGCACATCACCGTCCAGATCGGGCACACTGCCATACCACTGCATGAGCCGCGAGTGGCGCAAGTGTTTAAACGGATCAGATTCATCCAGGTCCAGCGAGCGAGCGGACCAGTCGACGGCTCTTTCCCACTGGGCCAGATCAGAAGGCCCACCAGTATCCTGCCACAGCAATTCGTAGCGCCGCGCCTGGTAGTTAAGGGCATTGGCATAAGCTTTCACGAAAGCGTGTGCTGAAGCGGCCAGCAGCACTAGTGCCAGCACCCCAGCCAGGGCACGGTAAGCCACAGGGTTCATGCCACAGAGGGAATGGCGGAATCAGTGAACTTTGACTGAGCGAGTAACCCAGGCCGGTCACGCACCAGTTGCCAGCTCTCTGCCTCGCCCACACGCTCCGCCGCCGCGAGGCGGCCCGCTTCCAGCGCTGGCGGACGATGCTTACTGTTATGGGCATCGGAGGCGAGGACGGTCACCACGCCGGCATCCAGCAGTTCCAGTGCGCGACGATGGGCGCCCTCGCCAAAGGCTCCCGCCACCGACATGGCCGTCACCTGGAACAGGCAACCCGCCTCAATAAACGGCTCGATTTTGTCGTAGTTGCGCATCACATCCTTGTTGCGCTCCGGATGCGCAATCATCGGCTGTATATCCCGCGCCGCCAGCCAGGCCACCAGCTTGTCGCTGCCAGGCGGGATATGGCTATGTGGCAGTTCCAGTAGCACCACAGGCTTGCCCTGCCACTCACCCAGGAACGGTACTTCCCCATCGGCAATCATGGGCAGGATTTCCGGACTCACCCGCACCTCGCCAGCCAATGCCAGTTCCAGCGCGATATCGGCTTCAGACACAGCAGCTACGAAGGATTCGAACACAGGGCTAAGTGATACCAGCGTGTTTTCGTAGCGGCCGGGGTGGACGTGAGGGGTAAGCACCGCATGAGTGATACCGTTATCTACAGCAAGCCGTGCCAGGTCCAGGGCAGTCTCAAGGTCCGGGGCACCGTCATCTACACCGGGCAGCAGGTGACAGTGCAGATCAATCATGCCACGCGGGGACCCCGGATCGGACGGACTTTGCCCTTGCCGTCATCTTCACCGTCGCTGGAGCCGCTATAACCGTAGTAGTCGTAGTAGCCGCCGTACTGGTAGTAGTCGCCGCCAAGTTTAGCGGCCTTGCGAGGGTCAAACTCATTGAGCACCACACCGGCAATCGGCGCGTTGCTGCTCTGCAAGCGCTGAATGCCGTTGCGCGCCAATGCGTAGGGCGTCGAATCCGCTTTCACCACATACACCACGGCGTCGGCATAGCTTGCCAGCACCAGGGCATCGCTAACCGCCTGAGTGGGCGCTGAATCAATCAGAATCCGGTCGTACTTGAGCTTGAGAAAGTCCAGCGCTTCGACAAATCGCTTTGAGGAGAGCATTTCCAAGGGATTGGACGGAATAATGCCCGCCGCCAGGGCGTCAACACCGACTTCACCGAAGTGGTGGATACAGTCAGTCAGTTCGGCAGTGCCCGCCATGTAACTGGACAGACCCGGCGTGTTGGGGGGCAGCTTGCAGGTCTTTGCCAGCGTTGGCCTGCGCATATCCGCATCGATGATGAGGGTGTTTTCCATCTGGCCCAGGGCAGTGGCGAGATTGAGGCTGAGCGTTGACTTGCCCTCACCGGGAACCGATGACGTAACTACAGTGATCTTGTGTTCTTTATCGATTCCCGACAGCAACAGACCAGTGCGAATCGTGCGAATAGACTCCGCAAATGCCGACTGCTTGTCCTCCAGCATCAGCGTCTGCGGATGATCTGGTTTCTTGCCCAATATCAGTGGCAGAGCGCCCAGCAAGGGAACGCCGAGACGTTCATCCACATCAGCCGGCGTCTTGATGGTGTTATCGAGGGCATCTTTAAGAAATGCCAGCATCACGCCCGCCACCAGCGCCGCCATAAAGGCCAGGATCACAGACAGGGCTTTGCGCGGCTTGACGGGCACGCGCGGTACGATGCCCGCATCCACCACCCTGGCGTGGGCTGCCTCCATACCGCTGGCTTCATCGGTCTCCCGGATGCGGGTGAAGAACATATCGTAAAGTTGGCGATTGGTTTGCACGTCTCTCTGCAATTCGCGCAGCTTGAACTCCTTGCGGTTGACGTCCTGCACCTGCTTCTTGGCAATCGCGAGTTGGGATTCCAACGCGCGCTCACTCCGCGATGCCACTTGATAGTCTTTTTCAACGCCTTCCACGACGCGTAGCACCTGACGATTCATGTTTTCAACGGCGGAGCGCAACTCAGACTGAGCGGCGATCATCTTTGGATGCAGAGGGCCATAACGCTTGGAAAGCTGCGCCACATTACGCTCAGCCAGAGCCTCTTCTTCTTTCATGCGCTGAATCAACGAGTGAGACAAGACCGCCGGTAGCGAGGCCAGTGCCTCCGGAGAACGATCGGTGAGTGCCTCTACCTCGGTGAACACAGCTTCCGCCTCGGCACGCCGGCCTCGCGCTTCCACCAGTGCCTCGGTCACTTCATCAAGCTCCCGTGCTGCCAGCGTGCGAACCCCGGAGACATCCACCAGCTCTTCCTGCTCACGGTAGGCCTGCAGGGCCAGCTCAGCCTCTTCGAGGTTCTGACGCAAACCTTCCAACCGCTCCCCCAGCCAGGTCGCCGCCTTCTGGGTCGCTTCCAACTTGGCATCTAGGTGGCTGTCGATATAGACGCTGGCCAACTCATTCACCACCCTGGCAGCCAGGGCAGCGTCGTATGCCTCAAAACTCACTTTCACCAGCTGAGTATTGCGGACGGGCGCCACGCCAAGGCTCTCCACAAAGTGATCAACCACTCCAGCCAGCTTCTCCTCCTCGGAGGCGACTTCTATCTCAAAATCGATGGGCAGCCAGGCCTTCCAGTCGAACAGGGGCTCCTGCAGGTCGGGATCAAAGTCCGGGTGGTGGCGGATATCCAGTTCCAGCACAACTTTCTCTGCCAGCTCCCGCGACTTCAGAATCTCGAACTGGGTGAGGAAATACTCTTTACTGGCTGCGCCAAGACCATAGACTTCCTCAATCGAGAGAATATTGGCCTGCTGGGACTCGATCATCAGGGTGGCGGTGGAGCGATAGACCGGGCGCATGGCCAGAACCACAAGAGCCGTAATCACCGCGATCACCACAGCCAGCGACACGATATTCCAGCGCTGGCCATAAACCACCCGCCAGTAGTGGCGCAGATCGATTTCGTCTTCCACCATCTCGCGGCGCTCGAACTCAGCCTGCATCAGAAGAAGCTCTCCTCAATGGTGATGATGTCCCCTGGGCGAATCAGTGTATTCAGCTTGGCGAGTCGCCGCTCATCATCGTTGGCGTTGTCCGAAACGATATAGAACTTGCTGCGAGAGGCGCGATCAGTAAACCCCTCCGCAAGAGACACGGCCTTCTGCAAGGTCATACCCGGCTCATAGGGAAAACCGCCGGGCTTCTTCACCTCGCCACGCACAAAGAACCGACGGTACTCAAGGATGGTGACAGAGACTTTTGGGTCCACCAGGTAGGGGCCCTTTAGGCCACCGATGATTTCGCTTTCGAGCTGGCTGACCGTCAACCCTTTCGCATTGAGCTCACCGAGGAAGGGATATGAAAAGGAACCGGCATCGTTGAGCAGGGCCTCAACGCTGAGATCATCCTCCCCAAACACGGTAATGCTGACACGATCGCCGGCGCCCAGGGTATAGGCCGAAACGCCCACGTCATTTTGAGCATGCGCAGAGGAGGCCACCGTCACCAACAAGAACAGCAACCATAACCAGCCCGCCATACCGAACCGCTCAGGATGTGGACGCAAAGCGTGAGTCATCAATCAAACCGCACCATAGACAAAAAAGGCCGCGCTCACCGAGCACGGCCTTTCGATTATACGCCCTGTCGTTACAGGCTGAAATCCAGCCCCACCAGGAACACGTTGCGCTCGTAATCCAGGGTGAAGATGTTGGAATCGCGCTCGTCGTAGGTGTAGGAGGCACTCACGGTGAACCAACGGCGAATATCGCGCTCGATGCCCACCTCAAACAGGATCAGGTCGTCATCCCGCACATCGCCTTCGTACTCGTCAGTGGCATAGCGGAAGAAGGCGTTAACCCGGGTGATATCGTTAACGTCCCAGTTCCAGGACGCGGTGTACTCGTCGGTGTTGATGAAATCACTGGTGCCAACGGCTTCTGAAACGACGTTGGCAGCACCGAAGGTAAACAGGTGGAAATCGTTGGCCTGGTACAACACCTCCGCGTCCCAGGTGAACTCCCATTCCCAATCGTCACGGGCGTTGTCGTCAAAGTCCTTGTCAACAACACCGACGAGGACCTTACCCGTGGTCTTGCCGGTGGCTTCCCACTCCACACCAGCGAGGAAGGCGACTTCTTCACTGTCGAGGCCGGGGTTGGTATCCAGCGGCGCCTCGTCGTAATCGATATCGGTGTAGCGGCCCTCAAAGACGAAATCGGTCTTATCGCTCAGGCCCCAATAGAAAGCACCCGTCAGGTTGGTGTTATCCCGGTCCCGGGTCAGGTTGGGGTTATCAAAACGGTCGTACTCTTTCTCGTAGACGTCCGCGCCCAGCTTGATGCGGCCCTTGGAGTCTTCGCCGCCAAAGGTGTAGGCGCCGCCGTAGACGACTTCTTCGTAGGTATCCGGCCGGTCGATCAGGAATACCAGCTCACCCTGGCTAAAACCGGTACCCCGGTTCTCATGCAGGAAGTGGTAGCCGGCGAACAGGTCGAAGGCATTGCGGGAGTTGGCCTCCAGGTGCACATCGGTATCTACCGTCCAGTCGGTGTACTCATCGGGATCGCTGTCCTCGTAGGTCGCGTCCGTCAGGGACAGGTCGATAGACCAGGAATTCGCGCCCTTCTCCGCCACCGCGGAAATCTTGGGGATCACCTCGATAATAAAATCGTCATCTTCGTCTTCAAATGAACTGAAGATGTTGTCGTTGTAGCGCGAATCAACGGTCAGTTCGGGTGTTACCTCGAACATGCCCATCGAAAAGCTTGAAGGGTCTGTCGCCGCCGCCTGCGCTGAATACGCCAGCAGCGAAACCATCCATAGTCTCAGACCATGAATCTTCATGAGAGTCTCCCGTTCGCTCAATTGGTTTTCCCTATCGCGAGTATAGACAGAAGATATGCATTGCAACAGCAATTGGACAGCTTTGATTGGTGGAATTTTGCGACAAAAAAATAGGTTACTTGGTTTCATGTTTGAAAATTCCGGTCCAGTCGCCCGCCAAATCGCTGCCCGACAGCGACTCAATGCGCTCCAGCATCAGCGCCTGTTGCCGGCGCGGGGCCAGCGCCTGCAGGGCCTCAAACGCGGCTTTTGCCTCCTGTAACATTCCCACCATATAAAGCCGCATCGCCTCCGTGTGCTGCTCCAGCAAAGCGCGCTGTTCGTCCGTTACCTCAGATCTGCGGCACACGGGCTCGTAGATACGCACCGGCCGATCCTTGCCCTTCACCTGCACCTTGTCGATCAAGCGATAGAGAAACTCATCGTCCGCCCGGCGCGACGCCTCGCCGACCAACAGATCGACGCCGTAGTACTTGGTGAGCCCCTCCAGGCGCGAGCCCAGATTCACCGCATCGCCAATCACCGTGTAGGCGCGCCGATAGCTGGAGCCCATATCGCCCACGCTCATCAGGCCGCTGTTTACGCCCACGCCGATGTAGATCTCGGGATAGCCCTCCGCCACCAATTGCGGCCTGATCTCCTCCACCTTGGCCAGCATGTCCAGGGCTGCGCCTATGGCATGGCTGCGATGATCCTCATCTTCCAACGGCGCCCCCCAGAAGGCCATCACCAGGTCGCCGATGTACTTGTCGATGGTGCCGCCGCTGTCAAAGATGACTTTGGTCACCGGCGTAAAAAACTCGTTGAGCATGGTCTTGAGCTGCACCGCATCCAGGCCCTCGGAAATCGTGGTGAAGCTGCGGATATCCGCGAACAGCACACTCATCTCGCGGGTTTCGCCCGCAAAACTGCCGGCGTCATGACTGGCCAACATGCGGTTGATGTGGGCCGGCGGCACATACTGGCCGAACATGCCGTGCAATTCCTGCCGGCGCTGGGATTCACTGAAGAAACCTCTCACCATGTTCGCCACAGCGATCACCAGCACCAGGAGCACGGGTAGCACCGGCGTTACGCTGATGCCCTGAGCCGCCCACAGCCAGACATCCCCCAGCACAAGGCCCGCCACCAGGCCCAGGGCGCTGAGCCCCAAGGCCAGCGCACTCATACCCGGAGCCAGCACCGACAAGCTTGCACCGAGCACCGGCAATAACAGCAGGACCAACGCATCTTCCCAGTCTGGCTCCACCGGGAAAGACAGGTCATCGCGGATCAACGTTTGTAGCAGGCTGGCCTGCGCTTCGACACCGGGAAACGCCGGCTGCAGCGGTGTATTGCGCAGATCATAGAGACCCAGCGCCGAGGTGCCGACAATCACCGCCTTGCCCTTGAGCTGCGGCAAGGCATCCAGCGACGTGGCGGACAGCACATCGGCCGCCGACACGTAGGGGAAAGTGCCCTCACCACCAAAGTAACGGATCAAAACGCGGCCATACCGATCAGTGGGAATACGCAGTTCATCCAACTCGATGCCGGTGGCATGGTACCTCGCCAGCACTGGCACACTGTTAAGCTTGAAACGCAGTGCGTCTCGATGCACTCGCGCCATGGCCAGCGCCAGCGATGGATACACCCG
>JANQIO010000067.1 GCA_028282105.1 Halieaceae bacterium
TGTGGAGCGTGCGGCATTCGGGTCCGCCGGGTCCAGCAGCCGGCGCTGGTAGCGCCAGCCGAAGGCCAGTACCGAGTCTAGGTCAAAACGGGGGATAGCGGTGCGGGCGCTGTGCGGTGGCGTTTCATCCCGCATCACCCCGTGCTGTATCTGGATCTGCTGGCCACTCTGCACCAGCCACAGGGTAGCCACCACTTCAAAGGCCTCATTGAAGGCATTGTCGCTGCCGACCACCGCTCGAAAGCTGGAGGTGGCATAGGGGCCCGCCGCATCGATCAGACCGGGCCGCAGCTCACCATTGGCCAGGTACAGCATCTCCGATACCGCCCGCATGTAGATGGCATAGGCGCGACCGGGCAGCCGCACTGCGGCCATATTGATGTCGCTCCAGAACAGCTCGCTAAGCCGACGGGTAGCCTTGGTGAAGCCCTCCATGATATTCAGCGCGTGACCCAGGGTCTGCGCCTGACCGGTGCGGCGCAACTCCGCCAGCCGGTGCACCGCAACGATCATGGCATCAGCCCCGCCCATTTCCTGATAGCGCGCCGGGTGGGTCTGGATGATGTCGGCCAGTGTCTCGCGCACCTGTGGGTCGCCGAGTGCCTCCACCAGGTCTGCCTGCTGCGCGGCATTGATATTGGTGAACTGGGCAAGAATCGCCGCGCTGCGAGTACCGTCCACGGCGAGGTGCGATGCCAGGTTCGGCAGCAGGTTGACGTCTGCGGTGATCGCCTGCCGCAGGGAGGGTTGCGCCAGGTAATCGCGGACGGCGGCCAGTGGAGCGCCATCGATTTCCTCCAGGGTTTCCAGCAGCAACATCGGCGTGCCGTCCGTGAGGATGCCCGGGGCCAGGTTCTGGAAGGCCTGGGACGCCGCCTGGGCCACACTCGGGTCATTAACGCCGAGCCGGTCCCGCAAGGCGCCGAGTTCCCCGCGCAGCGCCGGCGTAACAACCGTCTGATCCAGACCGAGCTGCTGGGCCTGGGCCGCCAGCCACTGATCGAGGAACAGCTCCTGGTCACCGGATTGGGTCAAATCTGCCAGTGTCAGGGCCGCACCCAGATGGTTGACCCGACCGTCGATGTCTCCCTGGGCCAGTGCCTGCTGGGCGCGCAGGTAGTGGAAGGTCATGGCCGCATTGGGGAAGCGCGCGGCAAAGTCGGCCATATTGGTGATATCGGCGTGCCGCTGCCGCAGGTCCTGGAACAAATTGTCGAGCACCTCGGCTGCCGTCGCCGCCAGCTCCGGGAAGGCGTTGGCGGGGTCGAAGAGCTGCTGCACCGCCAGCCAGTTGCCGGCCGCAAACTGCCGGCCGATTTCCGCCACGTCCAGCGCCGCCGGCAGCGGCACCTGGGCCTCCCGCAGCGCCGCCACGGCGTCCGCCAGCGCCGCTTCGAACTCCGCCGCCAGCTTGCTGCAGGGGCTGGCGCAGGGGTCAAGCTCACGGGTGGTGGCAGCGGCATCGGCATTCGCCGCCTGCAGCGTACCTGCCAGGGTGGCCGCAAGATTGTCCTGCACTGTCTGGTTGGCAGCCATCAGCGAGGCCACCGAG
>JANQIO010000113.1 GCA_028282105.1 Halieaceae bacterium
ACACCGGCGGCTGGGTTGACGAGCAGAGCTGCGCGGTCACCGGCCGCGGCCACGCCCAGCTCTGCACGGTATGGCAGGACCCGGATTTCGACGCCGGCCAGGACGCTTTCTACTATGTGAGAGCACTGGAAAACCCCAGCTGCCGCTGGAGCACCCGTCAGTGCATGGCGGCCGGGGTCAACCCGTTTGCCGAGAACTGCGCCGCCCAGGCCGCTGCCATGAACGCCGCACTGAGCGACCAGGGCGCGATCGGCAAGGTCTATGATCGCTGCTGCCTGGACCCCGCCGAGCAGCCCTTCTACTCCCCGGTCATCCAGGAACGCGCCTGGTCGTCACCGATCTGGTACCGCGCCGCGCCGGTTGCAGCCTCAGCCGAAGAATGACAGCCAGGTAATCGCCGCCAGCAGTAGCGGTATACCGTAGCGCGCCGCCACATGGATGCGCTCACTGCGGGCTTCGTTGAAGTCCATGACATAGGTGACAGCCACGGCCAGCGCCAACGCCGAAAACACCACCACCGAAGCGCCAATCATGAACAGGTCCAGCCGGGTAAGGTAGGCGATCGGCGGCAGCACCGAGGACATGGCGAAGCGGTAGGCAATCAGCGTCAGCATGGAAGTGGCCGCCAGGCCGATGCGCGACGGCACGTGCTCGCGCGGAATCCAGAATACGATCCAGGCCATCAACACCACCAGGAACAGGGGCACCAACTGCTGCCAGGTGTAGAAGCCAGTCAAGCGGGTGGCTTCGAGCTGTACTAACAGGCGCGCATGCTCGCGACCGGTAGAGGTGATGTAATCGGCGCGCCGTTCGATACCGGCCAGGGCCACCGTAAAGTTGGCGACAGAGAGCTGCGGCGCCAGCGCAATATCCCCGGGCTCGTAGACAAACTGGATCGCCTTGTCGTCATAGGCCGACAGGATATCGAGCTCCAGATGCTGGCTGTCGAAAGGGAAATCACTGAGATCCGCCCGGTAGCCAAATTCACCGAAGCCGCGCAGCGGCATGCTCACCCCGCCATCCGGCATTACCAGGGGGCGCTGTTCACGAATCCGCTCCAGGCTGCGGCGGTTCATGACCTGCAGCTCCGGCCACCAGATGGCGCGGAAATCCGCCGCGCAGGGGGCGTCGCCTGCGTGGGCCAGGCGTGGGTCATGCCAGCCCACCCGCATAAACACATCACCGGTGAAGCTCTGCTGGGCGTCGTTGATGGACACGATGTCGTTGATGTATACCTGCAGGCGCACCTCGGTGGGGCCGGACGATGGCCCGGGGCGCTGCAGCAGGTCATCGCGGTCCAGCACGCAGGTGGTGGCAACCGCAGCATTTGCCGTGCTCAGCAGCAACAGCAAGACAATAAGACGCATTTCCTTCCCCTTCTTGTTGTGCCGCCATTATCGCATCTGGACGGCCCACCCGAAGCCCATTATTCTCACCGCTCTTTCTACTGACCCCAGGATCCGGCATGGCAAAGCGCCGCACCGAGCATCGCTTTCACGGCGTAACAATGCTCACGTCTTCCCACAAGGACATCCGCCGCATCAAGCGCAGCGATGCACAGCCTTCCATACACGGCAACAAGCTGTGGAAGTCGAGCTTCCTGTTGATCGACTACCTGAAGAAGCACCCTCCGGAGTACTGCCGTACGGTGATGGACGCGGGCTGCGGTTGGGGTATGGGCGGCATTTTCTGCGCCAAGCGCTTCCATGCCGACGTCATTTCCGTGGATGCTGACAAGGATGTATTTCCCTACCTGCAGGCCAACGCCGCCGCCAATGGCGTTGAGGTCACCACCCGCCAGTCGAAGTTCCAGAAAATTACCACCAAACAGCTCAAAGACATCGACCTGCTGATCGCCGCCGACATCTGCTTCTGGGATGAGCTCGTAGACCCTGTCTACAACCTGGTGAAGCGAGCGGTCAAAGCCGGCGTCAAGAAGATTGTGATCGCAGACCCGGAACGCTCACCGTTCTTCGAAATTGCCCACCGCTGTGAGGACAAGTTCTGCGCCGAGATTGTCGAGTGGCGCACCCGGAAACCGGTGGAAGCCAGCGGTGCTCTGTTGGTGCTGGAGAATGCTTGAAGCCCGCTAGCGCGCACTAGGCGCCGCGGTCGGCGAATGCAACGGCGTTAAAACATGGCAACTGCGCGCTCTACCCTGATAGCCGTAATGCTGGTGTCCTTCCTGGGCACCGCCGGCATTGCCCTGCCCTACCCGGTGCTGTCGCCGCTGTTCCTGGACCCGGCCTATGCCAATGAGCTGACCAGCTACCTGGGGCTGCCACCGAAAATCCTGCTCGGCATACTGCTGGCCCTGTACCCGCTGGGGCTGATCATCGGCAGTTCAGTGATCGGCGCCCTGTCCGATGTCTACGGGCGTAAACCGGTGCTGATCATCACCCTGCTGGGGGCCATCGCCGGCTACGGGCTAACCGGCTTCGCCGCCGGCATCGAGAGCTACCCCTTGTTTGCCCTGGCGCGCTTCCTGGTGGGCATCTGCGAAGGCAATATCGCCGTGTCGCGGGCGATCGCCCTGGAACTGCACCCGGAGATCAACCGCACCCGGGCCATCTCCCTTTTGTATGCCGTCAACTACGCGGGCTGGCTGATCGGCCCGCTGGCCGGCGGCTATCTGATGGTGCTCGGCGTCGCCAACGTGTTCTACATAGCCGCCGGCGTCACTCTGCTGGCCACGGTGGTGGTGCAGTTTGCCATCGCCGCGCCCAGCCACGCGCCTGAGGAGAACAGCCTCTGGGGCGCCATGAAACGGGAGAATTCCCTCGGCTTGCTGAGGGTGCAGGCCATGCGGCCACTGTTGATCTACCACTTCCTGTTCACCCTCGGCCTCAACGCCTTCTACGAGTTCTACCCGTTGTGGCTGGTAGAGCGCTTCCAGTACAACAGCATCCAGATTGGCTGGGGCACCGTGGCTATCACCGGGGCCATGATCGTCAGTAGCGTGTATGCCGTGACCACGGCGGAAAACCGCTTCGGCCCGATGGGCACCGTACGCCGGGCCAGCCTGGTGCTGGCGGGCATCCTGCTGCTCTTGCCGCTGGCCACCGAGAACACGCTATACCCCACCTTCCTGGCCTGCGGTGCCACCGTCGCCCTGGCCAACGGCGTGTTCCCGGCCTATATGGCCAACCGCTTTGAAGAGCACGGCCTGGGACGGGTGCAGGGCCTGCTGACGACCAACTTCTGTGTCGCCAATGTCATCGCCGCGCTGTTTGGCAGCGTGATCGCCCTGGCCGGGGTCGGCTGGGCGCTTACCACCGGCGGCGTATTGATGCTGCTCGCCTCCCTGTGGCTGTGGAACTGGCGCGAGCCCGACACCGCCGCGGTGTGAATCGGCTCGCAGAACTTACAAATGTTTACAGCCACTAACGGACACTGACGAAATAGTCGCGTAATGTATGTGGGTATAAGGGCGCCATAAACAACAAAGCAACAGCCGCCCACGGGGAAACCACATGAAGACGTTGATTACGGCAGCGCTGGTCACGCTGCTGGTGAGCGGATGCATTACCAATCCAAGAGGGCCCGGCCTGACGGCCTCACTTTACAGTTGGGATGACCGGGACAATCCGCTCGCCACGGTCACCACCTCCGGCATTACCGGCTTTGCCAATCTGTTCTACGGCTCGGCACTGTTCAGCGACCTGCTGAGCCTGCAGCCGAACCTGGATACCCGCGACGCCGTGCCCTACGTGCTGGAAATCTGCGATGACGGGATCTGCCACTACAGCGTGCTGTTCCCCGCATTCTTTGAGTACCGCAACGACAACGTGGTGGGCTTCGCAACCATCAACGAACTGACCACAACCTTCTATCACGAGGTCAGCGATCGACCCCAGGGTGAGGTGCTGTTCTACCTGGACCAGTACGCCGCGCAGGTCATCGCTGGCGAAGTGCCCGGCTATGACAACGGCAGCATTGGCTATGAAGACGTGGCCTATCTGGACTACTACCTCAACCCTGAGCAACTGTCGCTGCTGCAGGACGCCGGCATCGCCAGCCTGGCCGCCACCGCCATCGGCGGCGGCAGCGAGACCAGCATCAGCCAGCTCCTCACCGGCAGTGATTCAGGTGCCGGCGGTGGTTCTGGCGACGACTCCGGTGGTGGCGATTCCGGTGGCGATTCCGGTGGCGATACTGGCGGGGATAGCGGTGGAGACAGCGGCGGAGACGCCGGCGCTGACAACAGCAACGCGCTACTTGAAGCCTGGGTCCTCAACGACGGCAGTGAGCGTTCGCGCTACATCATCGAGAGCGACAGCAACAACGGTGTGCTGGTCAACGTGCAATCAGTGCAGGACAACGGCAGCTCGGTGCGCGTCAGCGCCAGTGGAATCCCCGACTACCTGGTGGAAATCACCCAGGCCCAGGTCGACTGGCTCAACAGCCGCCCCCGTGCCAACAGCGACTTCGCCAGCGGCCGCACCACCGTGCGCGCTGGTAGCACTATCGTGTTCGGGCAGGACATCGGCTACAACAGCAGCAGTCGCGAATGCACCGTGGGCGAAGGCTACGGCTACTGGCCGCCAGGCCCCGGTTGCCCGACAGACCAGGGCAAGGTCATCGACTTCCCGGTGCAGCCCGCACCGGCAAGCGATGATTGTGAGACCGGCGCCGGCGCCGTGGGTTACTACGTCAATGGCACCTCGGTATACAACTGGACCGATGCGCAGACCTACCTGAATGAAGGCGTCTGGCAAACCCTGGCGCCCGTGGCCGAAGTGTACGACGTGGACATCTGTGGCGGCCACGCTGCCAACGGCGACTACCATCACCACTTCTACTCCGAGTGCCTGGCCGAGCTGGTCGGCGACACCGGCAACGGGCATTCACCGATCTATGGATTTGCCGCCGACGGTTACCCCATCTACGGCCCCTGGGAGGCCAACGGTGAACTGGCCCGCTCCAGCTGGGCGGCGCGCGACTACGATAGCCCGCAGTCTGACACCGGCTGTGGCAGCGCCGGCGTGCGCAGCTGTCTGCTGGTGGACCAGTATGACCCGGGCGCGGGTACCGTAGCGGCCAGCAGCAACGGTCCTACCACCAGCGGCAGTTTTACCTCCCTGTCGAACAATACTTTTGACACGCCGACCGGCTTTTTCTTCGAGGACTGGTACTGGGACTCCAACCTGGCGCAGCAGGGCGGCGCCTGGCTGGATCAGTACAACGGCCACAGCGACAGCGAGCGTGGCTACCACTATCACGTGACCATTGAGTTTGTGGACGGGGTGGCTACCCCGAGCTTCCCCTACTCCGTCGGCCCGCGCTATGCCGGCGAACTACAGGACAATGCCAGCGCCAGCTGCGCCGCCAGCGGTGGCGGCATGGGCGGCGGTTCCGGTGGCGGCGGTGGCATGCCGCCGCGCGGCGGCTGACAGCATGCGCGGCCTTTGCCTGGTGGCTCTGTTGCTGGCGACTGGCACGGCCAGCGCCCAGCAACCCATCGAGGACGTGATGGTGCACAACCACGAGCCCCTGGTATTACCCGAAGGTTACCAACACCCGGCCATGGAGATTGCGCTTCACGAGGATGCCAGCAACGGCTTCAACCTGCAGGTGCGGGTGGTCAACTACCAGCTTGAATCACCGCTGCTGGCGGGTGACGCCCCGCCCGGCATTGCCGAAGGTCACGCCCACCTGCTGATCAACGGCAGGAAGCGCCTGCGCATCTATGGGGAGTGGCTGCACCTGGACCGGGAACTGTTCAAACCCGGTATCAACCAGGTCACCGTCACCCTCAACAGCCATGAGCACTACAGCTGGGTTATTGGCCGGCAGCCGGTACTTGCCACCGTATTTGTAGACCCCGACAAGACGCCGGCGGTGCAGCACAGCTTCGCTTCGCACCCGCTGCCCCAGTAGCGCTTCAGGGTACCCGGTACTCCCGCTCCAGGGCCGTGGTGTCCACCATCTCCCCGGCATCCAGCCGCGGCCGCATGCGGCTGCCGCGCAACAAGCGCGTGAGCCTGACCGCGCGCGCCTCCCGCTCCGGGTCGAGGGGCATGCTTTCAACATTGCGTGGACGCCCGCGGGCATCCACGTCAAACCGCGCCAGCACCGTCACACTGTTGTCCGCTTCCAGGGGTGACCGGGGCGCCCACATGATGTTGCCCGCGGGCAGCTCCACGGGGGCGCCGTACCAGGCCTGCTGTAAATCCAGGCGCTGCAGGGCAGCAAGCTGCTGCCAGCTATCGCGGTAATGGGGGGCCGCCCGCTTGCTGCTGCCATACCACAGGTGCCAATCGCCCAGCACACGGTTGGCACGGGCCAGCTCCAGCGTGTCGTCGGCTTCTGCGGCGCGCTCCAGCAGCAGTTCCAGGCGCTTGCGACCGCGGGCGTAGGCCGATTCCTGCAGGGCCTGGATCTGCGCCTTGTCCAGGTCCAGGGCCGCATCGGCACTGGCGCCGCCACGGCCCAGCATCATCTCCGTCTCCCGGTCGATCCCGAAGTCCTCCGTACTCACCACGTACAGCAGGTCGATCTGTGCGTAGGTGAGCGGCGCCAGCTCGGCGAGGCTCAGGGTGCGGGTATCGTCTTCCCGGGTGCGCTGGTCGAGCTGCCGCCACAGAGTGAGCAGTGGACGCGGCTCATCCCCGTTGGGGGCGCGCAGCCACTGCTGGCGACGCCACTCGAGCCAGTCGACGGTGGCCGCCACCAGCGCCGGGTCTCCCTCCGGGTACTGGCGACGGGCCAGGAAGAATAGATAGGATTTGACGCCGTCCGCTGCCTCGAAATCGCCGAGGCGCAGGTAGATATCCAGTTGGCTGTTGAGGGCGGGTAGTTGCAGCGGGCTGTACAGTCCCTCGTTCACGCGCACCAGGTGTACCGAGCGCCGCCAGTAGGACAGGGCATTCTGGAAATCACCGCGGCTGGCGAAGTAGTTGCCGGCGTCCAGCAGGGTTTCGGCGATCCCCTGACCGTAGGGGCCGTTGCGGTACTCCACCTCGCGCACGCGCTGCTCCCAGGCATCTTCCTCGGGTGTGCTCTGACGCGGTGGCAACGCTTCCGCCACTGGTAGCTGGGCGGCGTGAAAGCGCACGCCAAAGGGTGTTGGCAGCGAGTCGGGGTTGCGCGCCTGGGCTGCTGCTGCCGCGAACTGCAGGCAGGCCAGCAGCAGCGCCGCGGGGAACCATCGGGATACCGTTGTCATGGCCGGCAGTATACCGCTGCCCACTGATTGAACTGGAACCCTTGCAAAACCCTTGTAAAGGAGCCTATAACGGCGACTCGCACCGGAGGCCTTCCACATGAAACAACTTGGCATTCTCGACAGCGCATTTATCAACCTGGAACAGGGCAACACGCCCCAGCACGTGGGCGGACTAGGGATCTACGACCCATCGACCGCGCCGGGCGGCTTTGTCCGTTTCAAACAGGTGATCGCCAACTTTGAACAGCGGCTCAATCGCCTGCCCCTGTTCCGCACTCGCCTGGTGGAAGTACCCGGCGGCCTGGACCGCCCCTACTGGGTAAAAGACGCCAACTTTGACGTGGAGTTCCACCTGCGCCACATCGCCCTGCCCCAGCCCGGTGACTGGCGCCAGCTCTGCATCCAGGTAGCACGTCTGCATGCGCGGCCGCTGGATATGTCGCGACCACTCTGGGAGTGCTACGTGATTGAAGGCCTGGACAACATCCCCGAGCTGCCGGCGGGTAGCTTCGCGGTGTACACCAAGATGCACCATTCCCTGGTGGACGGCGCCGGCGGCGCGGCATTTATGGCGGCCCTGCATGACCTGGACGCCAAGCCCAAGCCTGAGGAGGACAGCAAGGACCTGCCTTTACTGGTGGACCGCGACCCCACCAGCGCCGAGCTGCTGGGCCGCGCGGCGGTCAACAACGTCAAAAACAGCATCGACATGGCACGCGGCGCCCTCACCCTGGGGCGTGACCTGGGGTCCTTTGCCCTGAAGATCATGCGCAAGCAGATTCCCATGCCGGACGTGCAATCGCCCCGCACCCGCTTCAATGGTCCGGTGGGGCCATACCGGATATTTGAGGCCACCAACTTCAGCATGGACGAGTTCAAGCAGGTGAAGGACCTCACCGGCGTGAAGCTCAATGACGTGGCGCTGGCCGTGGTGGGCGGCGCCCTGGCGCGCTATCTGGCCGCCAAGGACGAGACGCCGGAAGGCGCGCTGGCGGCCACGCTGCCGGTCAACCTGCGTACCCGCCGCGCCATGACCGATGACAACAACCAGGTAGGTTCCATTTTCGCGAGCCTGCACACCAATATCAGCGACCCCCTGGAACGCCTCAAGGCCATCCACATCAGCACCTCCGAGGGTAAGGAATTCGGCCAGGCCAGCCCGCTGCTGGACACCATCAAGGCCGCCGGCATACTCAACCCCGCGATTACCCGGGCGGCGGCGAGTCTCTGGGCCAAGCGTCACCTGTCGCGACTGTCACCGCTGAACGTGTCCACGGTGATCACCAACGTGCCGGGCCCCAACTTTGACCTGTTCTGCGCCGGGGCGCGCATGGTGCAGTACCAGGGCCTGGGTCTGCTGACTCCCGGTGTGGGCCTGTTCCATACCGTGTTTACCCAGTCTCACCGGGTGAACCTGTCCGTGCTGGGCGATCGCGAAATCATGCCGGATCCGGAGTTTTATATTCAGTGCGTGCAGGAATCCTGGGCCGACCTGTACGCCGCCGCCACCGCCAGCGGCCGCACAGCGCCGGCCCGGAAAAAGGCCGCCAGCCGCAAGCCAGCGAAACGGGCACCGGCGAAGAAAAAGGCAGCGGCCAGGAAAAAGGCGCCGGCGAAGAACAAGGCCCCGGTCGGCAAGCAGGCCGCAGCCGGCAAAGTGGCTGTCAAAAAAGCAACCGCCAAAAAGGCAACCGCTAAAAAGGTAACCGCTAAAAAAGCGCCGGCCAAGCGGCCACAGTCCAGGCCCACCGCCAAGACACCGACTGCCGTACCCCGGCCCGCGGCGGGCAAGCTACCCGCCAGCGAGCGCGCTCCGGCCGCGGTGCGGCCCAAGCTGCGCGTCGTCAGCGGCTAGCCGACACTCAGGGATCGGTTCGCAGGGCTTCCTTGAGAATCAGGTCGCGCCGGGCAATGATCGCTTCGATCTGGCGCGGGTGCAGCCACTCGGACAGCTCCGCCTTGAGGGTCTCCTCGTCCAGCGCCTCCAGCTTGCGCGCCGTGAGATCTGACACCCTGAGTTCAATCTTGCGGTACTGCTTGGGGCGACGCTCGGTGCTGCGGAACGCCAGCGAGTGGTCGATAAAACGCAGCATGAAGTCCTTCTTGGTCCACATGATGTTGGTGAGGTTGCGGTCCTCGTTGTAGACCAGCACATCGAAAATGAAGCGCAGCCGGTACTGCTCATCCTTTGAGCAGTGGCCCTGGAAGGGCACTTCCTGCTCGCCGCGGTCGCGTTCGTTGATAGCGTTGGGCAGCCACGCACCTACCGCGCCCTCATCGCCGTCCACCGTGCGGATCACGGACACCGGCACCATCTGCAAATCAATCAGGCGATCCAGGCGGTAGGCGGCCATATCGTACTGGTAACGGTCGGAGTCGTTATGTCGGCGCGACACGAAGCGCGACTTGCTCTCCAGCCCCGGATCCGTGTCCTCGTACTTGAACACGGCGTAGTCTTCCACCTCGCCCTTGCGCAGGGTCAGGCGCTTTGGCTTGGTGATGCCGGTGCCGATGTCCTCGATATTGACGATCCGCCCGTTGCGCAGCAGGTCCTCCAGCTCGGCATCGCTCTGCTTCCACAGTTCCTGGGAAATGCTGCGGTTAAACACCAGCGGCTGGGCACGGCTTTCCCCGCCCACATAGTGCAGCCACTCCTCATCACCTTCGACAATGAGGGCAGACGGTATGCCCTTGTATACAGATTTGAGCATGCCGGTATCCAGCCGCAGCACCTGGCCTTCCATCCGCGATATGGCTCCCCGCGGGTACGGTGTGTGGCCGATAACCAACTGCCGTGTGCCCGTGCGCTTGAGCATCCGCTCGGTGTTGAAGGACTCTGCGTAGGGGTGGCAGTAAGCAGTGCCGCGGTACCAGATCGGGCTTTCGGGTGTGAACAGGAAGGCGTCTTCCAGTTCCATCAGCGCCAGGAAATCCTCAAACCACGCGGGTCGCGCTTTCGAGTCCTCGGCCAGAATCGCCTCGGCTTTGGCATTCAGGTAGGCACGCCGGTTCCAGAAATCCACGTGACGAGCTAGCTGGCCGCCCTCCTGCAGTTTCTCCACCAGAGCCATATAGGCTTGCAGCTCGTCGAGGCCGGATTCATTGATTTCCTCGAGCGGTGATTCCACGATCGCCGAACTGGCGCCAGCGTGGATATAGAGGCGGTCATTGACGCGAATCGCCAAGGGCAGCTGCTTCAGCCAGCTACCCAGAGGACCGTCCAATGCATAGGCTTTCTGCAGGCCGACAAAGCCAGGCGGAAACTTGCTGTCGAAGGTCTTGCGCGCCGCCGCTTCATCCATGGCTGGCTGCTCGGCCAGCCACCCCTGGTAGAGCGCCTCGCGCTCGGCCGCCGTCTCATCGCCAGCGAAGGCGGCAAACTCCGGGCGGCTCACGTAGCGCAGGTCGCCGGTCATCACCATGACTTCGTGATTACCCAGAATCACATGCACCGCGCCACCGGCGGCAGCGGCCTGCTGTTCCAGCTTCATCACCAGTTCCACGACTTCCCGAGAGCCGGCGCCACGGTCCACCAGATCACCCAGGCTCACCAGGTGAGTATCGCCGCCGCTCCAGTTACTGCTGTCATCTATGACTCCCACCTCCTGCAGCAGGGTGGTGACTTCGTCGATGGCGCCGTGTACATCGCCAAAAACCACCACGCGGGCGTCGGTATCCGTTTCGATGGGGCCAGCCGCCAGCGGGGTTGCGACGGCCAGCAGGCACAGGAGGAGGAAGCGCATAAGCAATCCTTGGCAAAATTTTTCCACCAGTATAGAAGTGGCGAGACAA
>JANQIO010000134.1 GCA_028282105.1 Halieaceae bacterium
GGACAGCAACTTTATCCCGGTTATCGCACCCATCGGTGTCGGCGCAGACGGCAGCTCCTACAACATTAATGCCGATCTCGTTGCCGGCAAGCTGGCCGAGGTGCTGCAGGCCGAGAAGCTGATGTTGCTGACCAATGTCGACGGCCTGCTGGACAAAGATGGCCAGCTGCTGACGGGGCTCACACCACCCGAGGTGGAGGGGCTTATGAAAGACGGCACCGTGCAGGGCGGCATGCTACCCAAGCTGCGTTGCGCACTCGACGCCGTGCGCAGCGGCGTGACCAGCTCTCACATCATCGACGGTCGCGTACCCCATGCCGTGCTGCTGGAAGTATTTACCGACGAGGGCGTAGGCACCAAGATATCAAACCGTGCCTGATTCAAACTCTGGGCAAAAAGCCGCCGACCCGCCTGCTATTTTCTTGCAGCACCCAGAGGTAGGGTCTAGCATTGTTCAGTATCTCCCATCGCACCCGGCCTGGCCCTGACAGATGTCTCCGCGTAAAACCCAAAGACGTCAACAGATTCTTGAAGCGCTAGCGCAGATGCTGGAGGCAAATCCCGGGGAACGTATCACCACCGCCAGGCTGGCGCGTCAGGTGGGCGTATCGGAAGCTGCGCTGTATCGGCACTTCCCCAGCAAGTCGAAAATGTTTGAAGGGCTCATCGAGTTTATCGAGGAAACCCTGTTCAGCCGCGTCAATATCATTCTCGCTGAGGAGAGCGCCGCCGCCGCTCGCTGCGAAAAAATGCTCACCCTGTTGCTGGCGTTTACCGAGCGCAACCCTGGCATTACCCGCATCCTCACGGGCGATGCCCTTGCCGGTGAGACTGAGCGCCTGCACGCGCGAGTAGCGCAGCTGTTTGATCGCTTTGAAACCCAGTTGAAGCAAGTGTTACGCGAAGCAGAAATGCGCGAGGGCATCCGGCCGGTGTTGACCATCAATGCCGCCGCCAATCTGATGCTGGCCGCTGCTGAGGGCCGGGTCTCGCAATACGTGCGCAGCGGCTTCCAGCGTTCTCCCACGGAATCCTGGCCGGAACAGTGGGAACTGATGATGGCCGATTTCTTCCGACCGGCACTTCCCGCCGCGGCGCAGGCCGCGCCAGCCTAGCGGCAGCAGACCACCGACCAGCCAGGACGTCATCCGGGCCTGCTGCACATGCCCGGCACGCGGCCACCGTTTTGTAGGTCCGCTACAGCGAGTCGTTCAGGGAATGCTAGTCGGGCTGGCGTGAATACTGGCGGCGCAGTTCCACCTTGTCGAGCAGCAGGGCGAAGCGGTCGATATCGCGCTGGTAGCCCTGCCGCACCACGTCCATCTCCCGGGTGCGCTCCTCAATAGAGCGCTCGGTTTCAGTGATCTCGCCGCGCAGCCCGTCGATCACCGCCACCACCTCCACCGGCACCTGTTCGCCACGCCGCTCGATATCGGCGGCGCGCTGCTGGTTGCTCTCCACCTGGGACTTCAGGCTGCGTACATTGGAGCGCAGGATGCTGATGCGTATCCGCAGGGCGTCCAGGTCGCGGTCCCGGGCGGCCTCTATGTCCTCGATACTGGAGTAGCGCAGCAGCAGTGATTCGTCCCACTTGCGCAGCCGCTCTGCCTCCTCTGCGGCGACCTTGGCCTGGTAGGCTTCGCCGGACTGGTCGGCCAGTTCTTCTTCGGTGAGGGAGCGTGGCACCACCCGGTGCACAGTGCCATCGGAATTCAGAATCTCGTAGCCCTTGTGCACGTACTCGGGCGGGATGCTGTAGTTGATCACCGTCACGCCTTCATCATTGACGTAGCGGTATAGATAATCGGCGGACAACACGACGGACGCGCCGAAGGCGAGCACGAGCCCCGCCGTCAGCGCCTTGAGTCGGGTCGCTGCACCTAGTGTCATATAAGCCGTTGTTTCACTTTTCTGAGCACAATATAGGCCCTGCACCAGAGCCATACAAGTTAGGCCACCCCGTACTGTGATCTATATTCCAGCATCGCCTCCAGCGCAGGTATCTCGCGGTCTCCGCGAGTTTCCAGATACTCGATAAGCTTGACCAGGTTCACAATGCTGACGACGTTGAGGCCATATTCTGATTCGATTTCCTGGATGGCGGATAGTTCGCCCTGGCCCCGCTCCATGCGATCCAGGCCAATAGCGACCCCGACACAGCTGCCGCCGTGCGCCTCAATCATCGCCAGCGCCTCGCGCACCGCCGTGCCGGCGGTGATCACATCGTCCACCACCAGCACCCGGCCG
>JANQIO010000170.1 GCA_028282105.1 Halieaceae bacterium
ATTCTGCGCCCATGAGTACACCATGGCCAACCTGGCCTTTGCCTCTGCCGTCGAGCCGGATAACACAACCCTGCAGGCTCGTATCGCTCACGACCAGGGCCTGCGCGACGCCGATCGGCCAACGGTGCCTTCATCACTGTCGCTGGAGCTGGAGACCAACCCGTTTCTGCGCTGCGAGCAAGCCAGCGTGATCAGTCGAATGCAGGACGAGAAGCGCGCTGAGAGCAACGACCCGGTCGCGATATTTGCTGCCGTGCGAGGCTGGAAAGACAACTTCTAGGGGACGCGGACACCCCGGCGTTTTTTAACTAGTTATTTAAAAACAATAACATAGGCGGATTTTGTGCGAGCCCTTCTAGCCTTGGCTCGCCGCCGGCAAGCTTAGCGATCGATACCGCTAGCCGGATGCTGCCAGCAGGTCCCGGAGCCTGGGCACCTGTTCACTGGCAGGTCCGCGCCACTGGAACCCGAACAGGCTACTGCCGTCGGTCATCTCCGGGTTGATTTCCAGCGTGGTCGCGCCCGCCTGGCGGGCAATCTGCACAAAGCCCGCTGCCGGGTACACGTTACCAGACGTTCCAATGGCGACAAACAGGTCGCAATCCGCCAGCAGCGCATAGATTTCATCCATGTAGATAGGCATTTCCCCGAACCACACCACATGGGGCCGCAATTGGCCCGCACGCCGACAGCAGCGGCAATGATCATTCCCATCGAAATAGACCGGCGCTTCGAACACATTGCCACTGGCGGCACAGCGCATCTTCATGAGTTCACCGTGCATGTGAAAGAGATGCCTGGAACCCGCGCGCTCGTGCAGGTCGTCGACGTTCTGGGTGACCAGGGCAAAGTTGCCGGTAAACAGTGTTTCCAGCTCTGCCAGCGCGTAATGCGCTGTATTTGGCTGTATGTCACCACCACAAAGCTGCTCGCGCCGGGCGTTGTAGAAACGGTACACCAGGTCGGGATCGCGGGCGAAGGCCTCCGGCGTGGCGACGTCTTCCACACGCTGCTGCTCCCATAATCCGCCTGCGCCACGAAAGGTGCCCAAGCCGGATTCGGCGGAAATCCCGGCACCGGTGAGGACCACTATGTTGTGCCAGTGCCGATTATCGAGCTGATCTGTGCCCATCAGTTTGAGTCCCCAGCGGGGGCTGGTTAACGTGCAACAAAGTGTATCAGGGCGCTGCCATGAAGTTCGTGCTGTCCACCTCATTCTCCAGCGTCGCGGACCTCACCGCACTGGCGCCGGTCGCCGATGACACCGGCTGGCATGCCATGTCGTTTTCCGACCATGTGGTGCACCCACAGGAGATCAGCACGCCCTACCCCTACACCGAAGACGGCAGTCGTCGCTGGCCGGCCTTCACCGACTGGCCCGACCCCTGGGTGGTGATTGGGGCGCTGGCGGCGATAACCACGCGCCTGCGCTTCACCAACAATATTTTTGTGCTGCCAATGCGCAATCCCTTCCTGGTCGCCAAGGCGATCAGTACCGCCGCGCTTATCTCCAACAACCGGGTGACACCAGCTTTCGGTGTCGGCTGGTCGGAAGATGAGTTCGGCCTGATGCAGCAGGAGTTTCGCAGCCGCGGTCGCCGCATGGACGAGATGCTGGAAATTCTCAGGCTGCTGTGGAGCGGCGAGTGGGTGGAGTTTCAGGGTGAGTATTACCAGTTCCCACCCCTGGAGATGAATCCACCGCCGCCGGGCCGGATTCCGATCTGGATAGGTGGTATCTCCGAACCTGCAATGAAGCGGGCGGCACGCCTGGCGGACGGCTGGGTCACCGACCTGCAGACCTCCGCTGAGATCATCAACTGTCTCGGGCGAATCCTGGCCTGGCGCTCAGACTATGGCCGGCAGGGGGAATTTGATGTGATGGCCACGCCCTCGGACGCCTGGGATATCGATGGCTACCGGCGCCTGCAAGACGCCGGCGTTACGCATATCCTGACCATGCCCTGGGCCTTTTACCACGGCGATACTGACCAGCTGGAGCACAAGCTTGATGGCGTTCGCCGCTTCGCCGATGAGGTCATTGCGCCAATGGCCTGACGCACTGGCCTGGCGGTAAGCACCGCGATAGAGCCTCGCTCTTTCGCCGCTGTCTATCGACGCTGTCTATCGACGCTGCCTATCGCCGCTCTCTATCGAAGCTCTCCATGGCCACGCGCTATAGCCGTTATCAGTAGCTTCGCTTATGCCGACTGCTTATAGCCATTCCGCCAGCAGCTCGCCCTGCTCCGCTGCCGTACGCGCCAGGTCACGGGCCCGCTCGCCGAAGCGCTCCTCCACCTGTTCGCGGCGAATCTTCAGGGTTGGCGTCAGCATGCTGTTCTCTATGGTCCAGGGCTCGGTGGATATGATCACCGCGCCCAGGCGCGCGTGCTTGTCTACCTCTTCATTGACCCGCGCTGCGACGTCGCGCAGCGCGGCTTCCACGGAGTTGCGCTCGGCCTGCTGGGCCAGCCCACTCAATACGCATACCATCACCGTCTTGGAGTAGCCGCGCCCGAGCAGGCAAATCTGCTCTGTGTGCGGATTCTTGGCAAATTCGTTCTCTATCGGTGTCGGCGCGACAAACTTGCCCTGGATGGTCTTGAAATAGTCCTTGACCCTTCCAGTCAGGAACACAAACCCGTCCTCGTCGATCCTCGCCTTATCGCCAGTGTGCACCCAGCCATCGACAAAGGTCTCGGCAGTTTTCTCCGCCTGCTTGTAGTAGCCCGGGGACAGCCCCTCGGCGCGGCAGCAGAGCTCATCTTCCTCGGTGAGCCGGATATCCACCTCGCCCACCGGTTTGCCGATTGAGCCAATCTTGCGCGATTCATGGGAGTTGGCCAGCAAACCCATGGCTTCAGTTTGGCCGAAGCCTTCCATCAGGGTCAGGCCGAACTGCTCATACCAATGGATCAGCGATGGCGGCGTGGGCGCGGCAGCCGTTAGCAGGTAGATCGCACCATCAAGGCCGAGCATATCGCGCACCTGTTTGCCCATGGCATCGGCGTCTTCCGCCAGCGCCTTGTCGATCTCTTCCTGGCCCCCGAAGTGTCCGATGATAACCTGCTGTAGCTGCTCCCAGACCCTTGGCGGCCCGAACATCATATGCGGCTGACAGGCGGGCAGATCCCGCAGAATAGTCAACAGGTTCTCATTGAAGTACACGTCGCCGCCCTTCATGAGAGAGGCGTACTCGACAATCTGGCGCTCGGCGATATGCGACAGCGGCAGATAGGAGAAAAACCGGGCTCGCGGTGGCAGGGCGAAGGCCACGTCGAAGCGGTTGATCGGGATCACGTTGGAATCGTGTGTCTGCATCACGCCCTTGGGCACGCCGGTGGTGCCGGAAGTGAATACGATGGATACCAGGTCGTCGCGCTGGCACTCGTAGCGGGGCTTCTCGCCCAGGCGCGGCGGTACGATATCGTTCCAATGGGCATGGGCCTGCTCGACCTCGGCGCCGGGGAGCGTGACTATCTTGATGCCTTCCGGCAGCACCGCAGATACCTGTTCCCAGTTCTCGGTCTGTCCGACGAACAGCAGCTCCATCTCGGTAAACTCCATCACGTACCTGGCGGTATCACCGGGCAGCGTAGTGAACATCGGCACGGTGACATTGCCGGCTGCGATATTGCCGAGATCGGCCATAAACCAGTGCGCACAGTTGCGCGACAGCAGTCCGATGCGGGCGCCGGGACCGGACAGGTTTTCTTCCTGCCAGGCGGCCAGTGCATAGGCATGGTCGCGGACCTGTTGCCAGCTCCACTCGGTGACGTTGTCACCGTGGACATCACGCAACCAGGTGTCATCGGGGTTCTCATTGGCCCAGTGCTCGAGGTATTCGATGAGCGTGTCGTACATGGCTTACTCCAGGGTTCTTAAGCGTTGTTTTTATGGCTTCCACTGTGGGCGCGATGCTCTCGGCCTGTGCCGTCCTGCGCGGTTCTACCGCCAGATTCTGATCGCTGCCTGTCGGTCCTCAGCTACTCCAGCTCCAGCCAATATGGCAGTGCGGTAAAGTACAGGGCACAGCGAACCGGGTGATCGTCCAGCGCCTGCATCAACTCTCGGTAGCCCTCAAGCTGCGGCCGGTAGCGCTGCAGCTCCTGGCTCAGAAAGTCTTCCAGTGGCTGGTCTGAGTCTGGCACAGAGCTCTTATAGTCAACAACCCAGCGCACCTTATCTTCAATATAGGTGCGGTCAATCACGAAGTCAGCCACGCTGCCATCGGGCAGCAGACGGCTGACGGCATACTCGCTGGCGGCCTGTTCACGCTCTGCAGACAACAGCCAGCGGCCGCGCTCATCTGCCAGCACTTTCGATACCGACTGCCCCACTCGCTCCAGTGCCCGTTGCTGGTCGTGAATGCCGAGGCGCTGCAATTCAGCCTGCCACCAGCTTCGCAACGTCAGCGGGTCGAAGCGATCGGGAAGCGGTGCCCGGGACAGTCTTTCAAGGCTCAGGTGCACCACACTGCCAATAGCGCTGGCGAGTGGGTCCGACCTGCGCTCGGGAATATTTGGATCGGTGAGCGCCGCAGGCGCCTGTTCAGCAGCGGCTGGCACCTCTGCCAGCCGGCTGAGCTTGTCCCGATCAATAAGCTCCGGCGGCGACGGCGCTTCGTCGCTGTCAAGGAACTGTAGCTGGCTCTCCACCGCCGGCCAGATGGTGCCCAGCAGGGAAGCCTCTGAAGGCGCTTTCAGGATGTCGCCTTCGGCACGGTCGAGTCGGGCGCTGAGGAACAGGCGTTGCCTAGCGCGAGTGGCGCCCACATACAACAGGCGCGTGGCTTCGGCTCTGCGTTTCAGCTTGCGTTGGCGGTAGAGAAAGTTGTACAGCGTTGCTTCGCTCGCCTCCGCCTGGTCATCCATGGCGAGCATGAAGCAGTCCTCACCCCGGGCCGAATGATAGTCATCCCACAGCAGCAAATCCCGGCGCTCACCGCGGGCAGAATGTGCCAGGTTGGGAATGAATACCCGGTCGAACTCAAGG
>JANQIO010000218.1 GCA_028282105.1 Halieaceae bacterium
CCGCCCGAGCGGTAATGAAAGTTTGCCACGTGAATCACGATGCGATGCTCGCCGCGCTCTGTCGCAGGCAGGGGCACCAGTTGCCGCTGGAAACCCGACCGGGTGCTGGCCGCGTCACGCCCTACCCGCCCCGCTTCGTGCAACAGCTGGCCGTCTACAAACACACGGTAGGCGGTGCCGACATCGCGCACCTTGAGGGATAGCGGCGGCACATCTTCCGGCAGCAGCACGCGCAGGAAATAGCTGGCGTAGCCGTGACGTCTGAAGCCGCCACCGCCACCCTCATCAACCCGCCACTGGTCAGGCACGCTGGCCGTCTCGTACTCCTCCGGCCACTGCGCCTGCAGCTCAGCCGCCGGCGTCAGCGCGTTCCAGCGAAAGCCCCACTCCCCGTTGAGGCCCACCGCACCCTGACGCTCAAAACTCCAGTCCTGCAGGTCGAGCACGCCGGCCTCGATACGCCCGGATCCACTGCCTCCGCTGACACCGCAGCCGGCAAGCACTAGGGCGACCAGGCACAGCAGACCCGCGGCCAGGCTGCCGCCAGGCACAGACCAGCATTGACACCTAGACAGTATCCGCAATAGACCACCCCTGTTCGCTCGAGAGCTATTGTGCCATAGCTGGCGGGCGCTTCCCGAACGAAGTCACTAGCAACTACCAGCATTAGCGCTGCCAGCAGCGAGCCGTCGGCATGCTCAAGGCCCTGCCGGTAAGGTATGCTGCCTGGGTAGACAACATCCGGGTTGGGACCATGAAAGCCTGCTACCGCGGTACCACGGTGCTCAACGAGTCGCCGATGGTCGCGGTGATCGACGACATGCTGAGCAGCGAGGATTGCCAACAGTTCATCGAGCTGGCGCGGGAATCCATGCAGCGCGCCAAGGTGTCGCTGGACGAGGAGTCAGGGTTTGTCGATGGCCGCACCGGCAGCAACACCTGGCTGGCGTACGACAAGTTCGAAGCAGCGCGGACTTTTGGTGAACGCATCAGCGCCCTGGTTGACATTCCCCTGGCTCAGGCTGAAGCCATTCAGGTAATTCACTACGGGCCCGGGCAGAAGTACGGGGCCCACTTCGACGCGTATGAACTCGACACCGAGAAGGGCCGGCGCTGCTGCAAGTATGGCGGCCAGCGCCTGGTCACCTGCCTGGTCTACCTGAACGACGTCGAGGACGGCGGGGGCACCCGCTTCCCCAAGCTGGACGTAGAGGTGTCACCGAAAGCCGGCCGCATGGTGATCTTTCACAATGTGCAGGAGGGCGATTACTCCCGTCCCCATCCCGCCTCGCTGCATGGCGGAGAGCCCGTAAACGCCGGTGAGAAGTGGGCCATGAATATCTGGTTCCACCAGGCCAGCATGCGAGCGGTGTTTGACTTTTCGGGGCCCGGGGATAGCGGCGACCCCAAACCCTGGTATGCCAACCGAGCGGTAGCGTTGTTCGAACAGGCCTTTTTACGGCTACCGGCCCGGGAAGGACGGCCGTTGTTCAGCTACTGGGATACCTGGTTTGGGGCGGAGCCGGACGCACTGCAGAAGCACAGCGGTCCGGTGGCGCGGCTCGTGGATCGGCGCATCGCCAACCGCCTCGCCGACAAGGGCCAGCTACCGACTATGTTGATGGATGAGGGGCTCTCACATCTGGCGCCACTCAGCTTTGATTCCACCGCAGCTGCCCTGCGGGAGATGCCGGATGCCAAGCTGTTTTTCGTGAAGAACAAGGTGGGCACTGCCGGCCAGGGTGTGCGCTGCGTTAGCGGCAAGGCATTGAGACAGATCGAGCTTGGCGAGCTGGATATCGTGCAGCAGGCGATCACCGACGTGAAGACCTATGAGGGGCGCAAGTTCACCATTCGGGCCTATGTGCTGATTTGCCGCGGCCGCATTGAAGCCTACCCACAGGGCATCCTCATCGCCCACGGCGTGCCCTACGACCCGAACAGCACCGACTATGGCGTGCAGGTCGATCACAGCGGCTACACGGAGCCCGACTCGAAAATCACCATGCTCAGTACGGCGCAGATGCCCTGGGGAGAGACTTTCACGGACCTGTATGGCGAGTTTGTAAGCGAGCTGTCGCCGGTACTCGAAGACCTGCGCGCCGCCTGTGCCAGCGATGCCTATTCCGTGCTGGGCCTAGACCTGCTGCTGACCAGCAACAGTGAACTCAAGCTCATCGAAATCAACGCCCACCCCAACTTCATACACACGCGCGACATCAATGATGCGGTCAACCTGCCCATGCTGACTCGGCTGTTAGAGCGAGTGCTGGACCGAACTGCTGACTAGCCGACCGCCACGGTGCTGCGACGGCGATTGAGAGTCTCGGAGGGTTTCTCGCCAAACCTGCGGCGATAGTCTTGTGCAAACTGGCCGAGGTGCCAGAAGCCGGAATCCGCGGCAATCTCGCGAATCTGAGCCACCTCCGGGTCAGCGCGCAACAGTGAGGAACGAGCCTCTGCCAGGCGCAGGGACTTGATCAGTGCCGCCGGAGTCAGCCCAAAACGCTCGCGGAAGGCATATTGCAGGGTTCGCTCACTGACATGACAGACATCCATCAGCGCCTTGGCCGTAAGGCCACCGACCTCTGCCGATTCAATAAACTCAAGACCACGGCGGATAGCGCGCTCCCTGGCGTGCGCTGACTCACGAGGTACCGCTACGCGCGCACCCTCACCCAGCCACAGTGGCAGCAGGGCACGGAGGATATCGTCCGTATGTCGCGCGAGGGATGATCGACCCATGCGCACCGAATTCAGCCGCACACGAATGGCTTGCAGGACCGCTTCCGGGACGGGAAAAGTCTCAGGACGCCGCAGGGTGGGCGGCAGATCGAAGCCCATCTCTGCAGCCAGCAAGGCTACGTAGTCTTCCTGCACCGACACCGTATGAACGCGGAAGCCCTGCGGGGAGATGCTGCGCAGCTCGCCACCCAGCGGAAACACCCAGGCCATGGCGGCGGTCAAATCGTGCCCGCGCCACCAGTAGTGCCGATCACTGGCTTCCTGCAGGTTGAAGGTGATCAAACCATCCGGGGGGCCGCCCGCCATCTTCAATCCTGCCGAAAACTCCGCATACATGTACTGGCGGTCCATGTCACCGGCCTGCACGATCACACCCGCGCGTTCTCCCGCTGCCCGATCCGTCAGGGGATTGAGCTCGACATCCCAGGTCTGCAGCGCCTCACAGACCTCATCAACATACTCGAAGTGGCCTTGAATCAGTTCCATAGCCTGCCGTCTTGCCCGTGGCCTGCCTCAGGTTTGCGGTATTTCGATAACGTCACAAAGAGTTTAGCAGCAATATAAATACCACTGCAGGTGAAGTCGGGTAAGGCGTATGGCGACACGCGATTCGGT
>JANQIO010000032.1 GCA_028282105.1 Halieaceae bacterium
TACACTCCTTCCAAGGCATCCGGGAACCCTCCCAAATGCCTCAATTGTGTAACCTATGTGTCCGGTATGAAGTGTTACCTATGTCTCGGGAAGCTCACAATTAATTCAGTTAGTTAGCCCGGAATTTCGCATTGATTGGCCCCCGCCACTCTTTGCCATGGTGATATCCAGCAACTATACAACGCGGCCCTGGCCATGCCATCCACCTGAGGGGTGGTCTGTATTGGAGTTTGCAGGGAAGTGGCGGATGACATGTTTCTAGCGTAGCTGGGCGACTGTGATTTGCGTTAACAGAACTACTTTGGCGCGAGAGCGTTGGGCTGGATTTGCGTCAATCAGCGATAGTGCTAAAACCAGATTGCACTAAGTGTCCGTTGATCGAACGCTGGATTAGTTGGCTCTTTGCGAGAGAATCAGCTGCTAGCTGGTTGAAAGAAAAAGTGCCGCAGGGCGAGAGAAACCGTGCGGTACGATTCGGCGCTCTAAACGAACTACCAGCGGTTTCGTAACAGTAATGGCAAGGTCAAGGACGGGCTCAGTGGTGAAATGGGCTTGTGTTGATGGGCTTCACACATGTCTTTTCCGGCCCGTTGATAACCTGCCCAAAGGGTGGATTGTGATACAACTTTGCCTTGCCTCGAACCATGAAAACCGCCGGCAAAGGTGGCACTCCCGCGCCGTTGTGCAGTAGGTCTCGTACCCAGCCACCCAATTCATTTGCTGGAATAATGGTGTACTGTGCAATATCTTCATTCGCAGTACCGCTGGCAGTGTCCTTAGCAGAATTACGTATGTCCATCCTGTTGTAAGCATCCTCTTCCCTGGATGTCCAAAACACGTAGACCGCCGGCCAATATCGGTAGGTTGCGGAGTGGTAGACTCGCGTACATTCCACCCGTAGTGCATGTGCCGTGTTGCAAGTGACGCTGCAGAGTATTGTGAAGCTTATAGCAATAAGTTTCTTGGTCATTCTGCCCTCTCCTTGGACGGAGCCCTTGAGCAGGCTCTAACGACAATGCTCTCGAAGTACTGTGGTGCGCGATTTGCTAATTCGGTGAGGTTAATTATCTCTTCAACACTCGTGTCATCTAGCTCCTCCACATGTGCCTCAACTGCCTTTTTGTCTTCTGGCGTCATTTTTTGATAGTAGTCTTGCCAGTATTTTTCTTCTTCGATGGCCTCTAACTGATAAACAGATTCCAGGTCTTCAGCCAGGCTGTAGAGCTCCCGTCCTTGCAAATTGGCAGCATCTCGGCACATGTCCGCTCGCAATTTGTCTGCCTGAGGAGTCTTCGGTTTTGGCAAAGCTGGTTTGCTGTGTATCCAGTCACCTTCACCCTCTTTGTCAGGAGCCGCCACTATTACTGCAGGAGGTGATTGCTTTAAGAGATATGATTGCACTGCTATCGTATATTTTTGGGTCGGTACAACAAGCTGCTGCAGACTAAAGTCGTGTGCAGCTTGGCTGTCCTCGTTCACTATTCCAGCGCTTTGAGCTTCTACCCCTGAACACGCTATTAGGAGCACGATAGCTGATGGCCTGCCTAGCAGGTTTTTACCGGATATGATTTTCCCTTCCATAAACACACTCCTCCTTCAGGACAAACCTGTTCACCGCTCCAGCATATGCGCGGAGCTCCCAGCTGATCATCTTCCCAAGACAAACTTAGGATGGACGCATTCACTGGCTACGTCCGGCACAAGTAGTAGACATCAAGCGTTCAATGAAGTGTTAGAAATTCGTCATCAAATCTGGTCTCTCACCCAGTAGTTGCAAATGAGCTGCGCCGAGACGTCTTTCACCGAAGTCCATGGTCCGCGTCAAGAGAAGGGTCCTGCCTATTGAGAAAGGGGGGAGGCAAAAGACTATCAAGCGTTTATGGTGGGCCGTAGTTCGCTGTTGGGGATCATGGACCGTAAGGGAGGTGGTGACTTTCTCTCCTTAGGGTTGCCACTTCCAAACAGGGAAATTCAAGTTTAGGACGCCTGTTATGAGTCTTCTGGCGACTGAAAACTCAACGCGCTGTCTTGCCCAACCTGGTTGCAGTCTTCTCACCAGGCATCAGTGATCACCGTGGAATCTTCCGGGCTTTAGAGCCATTTCCGATTACGCAACTAAACCATCGGCCTAACCCCTTAGCGCTACAGACGGCGTGAGCTTGCACGCCTAGTATTTACTCAGGATTGAATGTCAGGAGCGGTATATGACTGACCATCAGACACTGCGCTGCCCCCGCTGCCAGGGTGCCATGCGGCCGGCCCATCGCCGGGCTGCGGGTACTCCGCTGCTGATGGTGGCGGCTCTACTGCTGGGTGCGGGCGTTTACCTGATGATGCTGAGCCCACCGCGACCCATCCTGGCGGTGCCGGCCACGCTGATGCTGGCGCTGGCCTGCACGCTGTTCATGCGCCGGCAGTTGCTGTGGGTGTGCCACCAGTGCGGTGCCACTAACACTGGCGACTGGTCGGAATCCGGCGAGGGTATGGCCCCTTAGCCTTCGACGATCTCGAAGCTGAGGCCGGCATGTTCCTGTAGCCGCGCGATGAGGGTGTCGCCCATGGCGCTGGCCGGGGTCCAGAAACCGCCACCGCAGCTCAGCTCATCCAGCGCCAGGCAAACCGCGGATTCCGCCAGCATCTTGGAGGTGGAGCCGTAGCCCGGGTCCATATCGCCACTGACCTTCGCCACCATGTCTTTCGAAGCGTCGTCCGGGTGTTTGCCGTGCAGCAGGATTTCGTAGAAACCGTTCTCCCGCACCTCCTGGCTGGGACCCTCGCCGGGCTTGGGCAGGAAACGCCTGGCGATGGCTCGCAGCGGACCGAAAGCCAGCGCGGCGGTGCCGGCGGTCATGGCGCCGGCGGCAAGTTTGGCTTTGGTGGCGCCCATACCTTTGGGAGCCAGCATCGCCTCATCGTAGCGGAAGTCGTCTCCGTATTGCTGTCGCAGCAGCGCATTGCTGCGGCGCACCACGCGGGTGTTGATGGCAGCCATCACAAAGGGCAGGGTCCAGCGCTCGAAGTCGTCGTCGTAGAGCGCCACGGTCTGGTCGTTGACGTCATCACCAGTGGGGCTGCCCGCCGGGTTCAGCGCGTAGGGGTCTGCCAGTAACTGCCGCAGCGACTTGTCCCGCACCGCCTCTTCCATCACGTTGATGAGGCTCGCCACCGTGCCGCCGCTGAACTCGCCCTTGGCTTCCACCACGCGGTACTTCACGTGTTGGGCGGGCACGCCGTGCTTGGCTTGAATGGCCTTTTGCAGGAATAGCACACCCAGGTCCGAGGGAATGCTGTCAAAGCCACAGGTGTGCACGATGCGCGCGCCGGAGGCCTCGGCGGCGGCCTGGTGCGCGTCGATCATCTTGCGCATCCACTGGGTCTCGCCGGTGAGATCGCAGTAGTGGGTGCCGGCGGCGGCGCAGACGGCAACCAGCCGGGAGCCGTAGAGGGCGTAGGGGCCTACCGTGGTACAGATAACCCTGGTCCGTTCGACCATGGCCTGCAGGGAAGACTCTTCATCCGAATCCGCGGTCAGCAGGGGGATGTCATTGTTCTGGAGCTCATCGCGCAGCTGTTCCAGTTTACCGAGGCTGCGACCGGCCATGGCCCAGCGCAGCTCGCCGTCTACCCCGTATTTATTGAGCAGGTACTCCGCCGCCAGCTTGCCGGTGAACCCGGTGGCGCCGTAGAGCACCACATCGAAGTCGCGTGTTGTTTCAGCCATGGTGTATTCCGGGAATCCGGGCGCTTAGTGAACGCCGTGCATCAGTTTCTTGAGGAAGGGAGAGAGCAGCAGAACAATACCACCCACTGCTAGGCCCACCCACATCAGGTCGTTAAACAGCGCCGTATAACTCGCCAGTGCCGCCGACACATCGGCGATGGCGCCGCCTTCCGTGGGCACCGCCGCCAGCTTGGCAATCTGCGCGGCCACGAACTCAGAGTAGGCGGTGGCCAGGAACCAGGCGCCCATCATGACACCCACAACGCTGGGCACCGCCAGCTTGGTAACGGCGGACAGCCCAACCGGTGACAGGCACAGCTCGCCGGTGGTGTGCAGCATATACGCCAGTACCAGCCAGATGGCCGCCACCCGGCCGCTTTCGTCCGGCATGGTTGCGCCCAGCACCAGCGCGCCAAAGCCCAGGCCCGCCTGGGCAATACCGAGGGCGAATTTCACCGGCGTGGTGGGCTCCAGGTTGTGCCGGGCCAGGGTAGTCCACAGCCAGGCAAACACCGGGGCGAAGGTGAAGATGAAGAAGGCATTCATAGAGCCGAACTGAGCGGCGGTCAGCTCCACACCCAGCAGGTTGCGATCCAATACCCGGTCCGCGTACAGGGTCATGGAAGCGGCGCTCTGCTCAAACAGGGCCCAGAACACCACCGTGGACATGGTCAGCACGATCAACACGAACATGCGCTCGCGCTCCACCTTGTTGCAGCGCTGGGTGAGGAACCAGGTGAGGCCCGCCAGGACCGCCAGCGCCAGTGTGTTTAGCGTGATTTCTACCACCGCGTGGAACTGCAGCATCTGCCAGACGGCGAACACCGCCACCAGCGCACCCAGGTATATCGTGAGTTCCTTGTTGAGCGGGCCCAGTCCCGGCTGCTTCAGCAGTTCCGGCTCGTGGGGCTCGGCATGGCCGTGCAGGTATTTCTGGCCGCGCAGGAAGGTAATCAGGCCGAACAGCATGCCGATACCGGCGGCGCCGAATCCGTAGGCCCAGCCATAAGTCTCACCCAGATAGCCACACAGCAGGGTGGCGGTGAAGGAGCCGATGTTGATACCCATGTAAAATATGGTGAAGCCGGAGTCCCGGCGCGGATCGTCTTCACCGTAGAGCTGGCCGACGATGGTAGAGATGTTGGGTTTGAGGAAGCCCACGCCGACCACAATCAGCGCCAGTGAGAAATAGAACACCTGCAGCGCGAAGTCGTCGCGCACCACCTGACCCTGTTCCATGCTCGCCGCCTGCCCCTCGAAGGCCATGCCCAGGTGCCCCAGCACCAGGCAGAGGCCGCCGAATACGACCGCTTTGCGCATGCCCAGGTAGCGGTCGGCCAGCAGGCCGCCGATCACGGGCATGGCGTAGACCAGTGCGGCATAGCCGCCCAGTACGTCGAGCCCCATGGCATCGGTGAACAGGTGGTATTTGGTGAGGTACAGCAACAGCAGGTACTTCATGCCGTAGAAGGAGAAGCGCTCCCACATTTCCGTGGCGAAGCACACGTAGAGGCCACGCGGATGGCCCAGGAATTCGTCCGCTGGATCGCCAGCGGTGGTAATCGCAATTTCGCTCATGAAACGGGTCCGGGAATTATTCTTGTCGCCGCATTATACGGATGGCGGCGGGTCGTGGCGCGTAAATTTCCGGGAGTGCTAGAATCCGGCCATCAGAATAACCGGTGATTTTCATGCGATTCCACTGCCTGCGTACCGGCCTGCCCATCTGGCTGGCGGCGTTTACTGTTCTGGTCGCCTGCTCGCCGAGCCAGCCACCGCCCCAGGAGGCCACGGCAAGTCCCGTGCAGACCCGTGTCCTGGATGCCCAGCGCGGCCAGGTCGAGGCCGACCTGCATGCCCACACCGAGGTGCTCGGCTCCGATGCCTTCGGCGGGCGCGCGCCGGGCACGCCGGGAGAGGAGCTGACAGTGGCCTACCTCATAGAACAGTTCGAGGCACTGGGTCTTGAATCCGGCAACGGTGAGCGCTGGGTGCAGGACGTGCCTATCACCTCGGTCACCACTGACCCGGCAACCGTGCTGTCGATTCGCGGCGCTGGCGTAGAACGGGATCTGGCTTATGCCGAAGAGATGGTGGTGTTTACCCAGCGTCAGCTTGAGCAAGTGGCGGTAGCAGATTCGGAGCTGGTGTTCGTGGGCTATGGCATCACTGCCCCGGAGCGCGGCTGGGATGACTACGGCGATCTCGACGTCACCGGCAAGACGGTGGTGGTGCTGATCAATGATCCCGGCTTTGCCACCCAGGACCCCGCGCTGTTTAACGGCAACACCATGACCTATTACGGCCGCTGGACCTACAAGTATGAAGAGGCGGCGCGCCGGGGCGCGGCGGCAGCATTGATCGTGCACCAGACCGCACCGGCTGCCTACGGCTGGGATGTGGTGCGCAATAGCTGGTCCGGCCCGCAGATCGGACTCACAGCAGACAACCAGAATCTGGACCAGGTGGCTGCGCAGGCCTGGATCACCGAGTCTGTCGCGCGGGAGCTGTTCAAGGCCGCCGGTGCTGACTTTGACGCCCTGCAGGCGGCCGCCGCGACGCCCGACTTCGAGGCACTGCCGCTGGCAGACCTGCGACTGTCTACCAGGCTGTCCAACACCCTGAGCAGCACCCGGAGCCGCAACGTCATGGCGCGCCTGCCCGGTACGGAGTTTGCCGGGGAGCATATTGTCTACAGCGCCCATTGGGATCACCTGGGCACCAAGCAGGGCGAGGGCGACCAGATCTACAACGGCGCCAGCGACAATGCCTCCGGTGTGGCGGCGCTGCTGGCCCTGGCCAGGCTGCATAGCGAGGCTGGCGCCGGGCAGCGCTCGCTGCTGTTCCTGGCGGTGACCGCCGAAGAGGCGGGCCTGCTGGGTGCACAGTGGTACGTGGAGAACCCGCCGCACGCGCTGGAAACCACGGTGGCCAACCTCAATATGGATAACATCTATGGCGGCGTCGACGGCCGCACCCGCGACGTGGCGGTGGTGGGTTTCGGCAACAGCGAACTGGAAAACCTGCTGGCGGTGGCCGCTGATCGCCAGGGCCGTGTGCTGGTGCAGGAGCCGAACCCGGAGAAGGGTTACTACTACCGCTCCGATCATTTCAACTTCGCCCGCTTCGGGGTGCCGGCGCTATATCTCACCCGCGGCGTCGACAGCATCGAACACGGTCCGGAGTGGGGCCAACGCCAGCTCGACAATTACGTGTTTAATGATTATCACAAGCCCAGCGACGAATACTCGCCGGACTGGGACTTGAGCGGTGCCGCAGAGAACGTCCTGCTGTTTCACGATATTGCCACCGAACTGGCCGCGGGCCGCGACTGGCCCAACTGGAACGAGGGCACCGAGTTCAAGTCGGCGCGGGATGCCTCCAGCGCGGCACGTGCGCCCTGAACTGACCAACGCCACTGGCGTGCTCAACCATCGCAACAAGCATAGAGAGGAACTGACACTGCCATGAACGGTGCGGAAAGCCTGATCAAGACCCTGGTCGACAGCGATGTGGACATCTGTTTTACCAATCCCGGTACCTCGGAGATGCACTTTGTCGCCGCGCTCGACGAGGTTGAAGGCATGCGCTGCGTGCTGTGCCTGTTTGAAGGTGTGGTCAGCGGTGCCGCCGACGGTTACGCGCGCATGGCGCGCAAGCCCGCGTCGACCCTGCTGCACCTGGGGCCAGGCCTCGGCAATGCGCTCGCCAATGTGCACAACGCCAAGAAGGGCAACCAGCCGATGGTCAACATCATTGGCGATCACGCCACCTATCACCTGCAGTATGACGCGCCGTTGACCTCGGACATCGAGGGCATTGCCTGGCCGGTGTCGCACTGGGTGCATACTGCGGACAGCCCGGACAGTATCGCCGCTGACGGTGCCCGAGCGGTGGAAGAGGCGAGACATCACCGCATCGCCACGCTGGTGCTGCCGGCGGATGTGTCCTGGGGCGATAATCCCCAGGGAGCAACTCAGGCACAGCCGCTGCCGGCAGCGCGGCGCATACCCGCTGAGGACATTGCCAAAGCTGTTGAGTGGCTGGGTAATGGCCGTAACACCATGATCATGATGGGTGGCGGCGAGGTCACGGCGGCGGATTCCGAACTGCTCGGCAAGCTCAAGCAGGCCACCGGCGCGCGGGTAGGTACCGACACTTTTCCGCCGCGGATTGCCCGCGGCGCCGGTCGCGCCAAGATCGAGCGGCTGCCCTACCTGGCGGAACTGGCCCTGGACCATATCAAGGACGTGGAGCAGCTGATCCTGGTGGGCTGCAAGTCTCCGGTGTCTTTTTTCGCCTACCCGAATCTACCCAGCGTGATCGCGCCTGACGGCTGCGAGGAACTGCAGCTTGCAGTAGCGGGCGACGATTTCACCGCCTGCCTGCAAGACCTGCTCGCCGCGGTGGGAGGCAGCGACGCTGAGCCGGAACGCCATAGCCTGCAACTGCCAGAGCTGGTCGCCGGCAGCGAGCTGGACGTCAACGCGGTGGGGGCTGCCTTTGCCCACTATATGCCAGAGGACGCCATCGTCGTCGACGAGGGCATCACCAGCGGCATTCCCTGCACGGTCTATTCCGAAACTGCCCGACCACACGATTGGCTCAACCAGACCGGCGGCAGCATTGGCTTCGGCCTGCCCAACGCCGTTGGCGCGGCCCTGGCCTGCCCGGACAGGAAGGTGATCTGCCTGGAGGGTGATGGCTCGGCCATGTACACCATCTCCGCGCTGTGGACCATGGCGCGGGAGAATCTCGATATCACTGTGGTGATTTTCAATAACCGCAAGTACTCCATTCTCGAGCTGGAGTTCACCCGCACCGGCGCCCGCGGCGGCGTGCCAGGGCCCAAGGCCGCGAGCATGCTGGATGTGGGTAAGCCGGATATGGATTTCGCCGCCATGGCGACCGGCATGGGCGTGACGGCCTGGCAGGTGACATCGGCGGACGAATTCAATGAGCGTTTTGGCGCCGCCATGGCCCAGCGCGGCCCGGTGCTGATCGATGCGGTGATTCCCACCGCCTGGTCCTGATGCCGCGCCCGCCAGGGTTTATACTCAGTAACCGGTATTCACAGGCCTGCCCCGGCGCGGCTTTACTGGCGGCGATCTAAGGCGAACTGACGGCGAATGGAAAAGGATCTGATCTCACAGGGTTTGGAGCTCACGCTGTTTGGCATGGGCACAGTGGTGGTGTTCCTGACCTTGCTGGTCTTCGTGACCTCGGGCATGTCCGCCCTGGTGGCCAAGTACTTCCCGGCGCCGCCGACGCCGCCTGCTGCCCGTGCCGCAGCCGACCCGGTGGCCGACGCTACCCTGCTGGCAGTGATAAGCGCCGCCCTTCACCAGCATCGCCTTGCACAAGAACAACGCTCGCAGCTTAAACGGGAACAGAATTCATGAGCCAGAAACTGGGCATTACCGACGTCGTCCTACGCGACGCGTCGCAGTCACTGTTGGCCACACGGGTACGCCTGGAAGACATGCTGCCCATCGCGGAAAAACTCGACCAGGTGGGTTTCTGGTCGCTGGAATCCTGGGGCGGCGCCACTTTCGACGCCTGCATCCGCTACCTGGGTGAAGACCCCTGGGAGCGTATTCGCGAACTCAAGAAGGCCATGCCCAACACGCAACAGCAGATGCTGTTTCGCGGCCAGAACATTCTCGGCTACCGGCACTATGCCGACGACGTGGTGGACAAGTTTGTCGAGCGCGCCGCCATCAATGGCGTCGATGTGTTCCGGGTATTCGACGCCATGAACGACATGCGCAACATCGAGCGCGCGCTTGCTGCGGTCAAGCAGGTGGGCAAGCACGCCCAGGGCACCATCGCCTACACCCTGAGCCCGGTGCACACTATCGACACCTGGGTGGAGCAGGGCAAGCGTATCGAGGATATGGGCGCGGACTCCATCGCCATCAAGGACATGGCGGGCCTGCTACGCCCCTACGACGGCTATGAGCTGGTCACCCGGCTCAAGCAGTCCTGCGATATTCCCATTCATATGCAGTGCCACGCCACCACTGGGCTTTCCACCTCAACCATCGTCAAGTGTGTGGAGGCCGGCATCGACAACGTCGATACGTCGATCTCCTCCATGTCCATGACCTATGGCCACTCGCCCACGGAAACCGTGGTGGCCATTCTCGAGGGCACCGAGCGTGACACCGGTCTCGATATCGGCTTGCTGGAGGAGATTGCCGCCTACTTCCGGGTGGTGCGTAAGAAGTACGCGAAGTTCGAAGGCGCCCTGCGCGGCGTCGACAGCCGCATCCTGGTGGCCCAGGTGCCCGGCGGCATGCTGACCAATATGGAAAACCAGCTCCGGGAGCAGGGCGCCACCGACAAGCTGGACGAGGTGCTGGAGGAAATTCCGCGGGTGCGGGAGGACCTGGGTTACATACCGCTGGTAACGCCCACCTCACAGATTGTCGGCACCCAGGCGGTGATCAACGTGCTTACCGGCGAGCGCTTCAAGTCCATCTCCCGGGAAACTGCCGGCGTGCTGAAGGGTGAGTACGGCGCCACCCCGGCCCCCGTCGATGCCGAACTGCAGGCCAGGGTGCTGGAGGGTGCGGAACCGATCACCTGCAGGCCCGCTGACCTGCTGGAGCCTGAGCTCGACAAGCTGACGGCCGAACTCGATGCCCTGGCCGGCGAAAAGGGCATCGCCCTGGCGGCGGGCGACAACAAGATTGACGATGTGCTGACCTATGCGCTGTTCCCCCAGATCGGCCTTAAGTTCCTGGAAAACCGGGGCAACCCGGATGCCTTCGAACCGGCTCCGGGCACCGAGCCGCCGCCGGCCCCGGCGCCCGCCCCGGTGGTTGCCGCCAGTACCGCGAGCGGCGCATCGGTCTACACCGTGACGGTCGATGGCAAAGCCTACGTGGTGGAAGTGGCTGACGGCGGTGAGGTCGAGCGCGTTGCCGCGGCGGCACCAGCGCCAGCGACCGCAGCTGCCCCGGCACCCGTTGCGGGCCAGCCGGTGCCGGCGCCGCTGGCCGGCAATATTTTCAAGGTGACGGTCAAACCCGGTGACCATGTGAATGAGGGCGATGTGATCGTTATCCTCGAAGCGATGAAGATGGAAACAGAGGTACGAGCCCCCGGCGCGGGCACCGTGGGTGAGGTGCAGGTCGCGGAGGGCGACAAGGTCGCCGTGGGCGATACCCTGCTGACCCTGGGTTAAGCGGACCGCCGCTGTGGAAAACTTCTACAACCTGTGGTCGTCGTCGGGCCTGGCCCATCTGCAGGCTGGGCAGCTGGGGATGATCCTGGTGGGTTTCGCACTGCTGTACCTGGCCATCGTCCGCAACTTCGAACCACTGCTGCTGGTGCCCATCGGCTTCGGTGGCATTCTCGCCAACATACCCGCCGCCGGCCTGGCACTGCCGGCCTTTGAGCGCGCAGTCATCGCCGGTGACCCGGCCCTGCTCACACAGTTGATGACACTGCTTGGCGCCGAGGCCGGTGCCTCGGCCAAGACCTTGCTGGCAGCCCTGCAGGAGGCGACACCCGCCACCCGGGTGAGTGTGCAGCAACTGGTGGCGGCAGCGGGCTATACCGACGGTATGCTCTATACCTTCTACACGGTGGCCATTGCCAGCGGCGTGGCGCCGCTGGTGATATTTATGGGGGTGGGGGCCATGACGGATTTCGGGCCGCTGCTCGCCAATCCCCGCACCCTGTTCCTGGGGGCGGCGGCCCAGTTCGGCATTTTCGCTACCGTGCTCGGGGCGGTGGGCCTCAGCCATATCGGCCTGATGGATTACAGCCTCGCCGATGCCGCCGCCATCGGCATTATCGGCGGCGCTGACGGCCCCACGGCCATCTATGTGTCCAGTATCCTGGCGCCGGACCTGCTCGGCCCGATCGCGGTGGCCGCTTATTCGTATATGGCGCTGGTGCCGCTGATTCAGCCGCCGATCATGAGAGCGCTAACCAGCGAGGAGGAGCGTCGCATCGAGATGGTGCAACTGCGACCCGTGGGTCGCACCGAGAAGATCCTCTTCCCCCTGCTGTTGCTGGTGCTGGTGGCCCTGCTATTGCCGGACGCGGCCCCGCTGCTGGGTATGTTCTGCCTGGGCAACCTGATGAACGAGTGTGGCGTGGTGGACCGCCTCAGTGATACCGCCAAGAACGCGCTGATTAACATTACCACTATTTTTCTCGGCCTCTCGGTCGGCTCCAAGCTGGTGGCGGACAAATTTCTGGACCTCAATACCCTGGGTATTCTCGGACTGGGGGTGGTGGCGTTCTGCATTGGCACGGCCAGTGGGGTGCTGATCGCCAAACTGATGAACCGAATCGGCACCACGCCCATCAACCCGCTGATCGGCTCTGCCGGTGTATCCGCGGTGCCCATGGCGGCGCGGGTTTCCAACCGCCTGGGGCTGGAAGCAAACCCGCAGAACTTCCTGCTGATGCATGCCATGGGGCCCAATGTGGCCGGGGTAGTTGGCTCTGCGGTGGCCGCCGGGGTGATGATTGCGCTGGTCGGCCGATAAACGACGGTTGCAGGCCTGATGAAGGCGCGCCCGGTTTGTGCCTTGGCCACAGCTCGATACACTGCCACGCTGACAGCAGGATGAGGAACAGTCGATGAGCCAGAAAATCATCGTTGGGATTACCGGCGCCTCCGGCGTGGTGTACGGCGTGCGCGCCCTGGAAGCGCTGCGCGCCATGGACGATGTGGAGAGCCACCTGATTCTGTCCGACGGCGCGGTGACCAACCTGGCCGTCGAAACCCGCTATTCCGTTGACGAGGTCAAGGCGCTGGCGGATGTCTGCCACAGCGACAACAACCTCGCTGCCAGCATCGCCTCGGGCTCCTTCAAGACTGCCGGCATGATGGTGATGCCCTGCAGCATCAAGACCCTTTCCGGCATCGCCAACAGCTACGCCGACAACCTCGTGGTGCGCGCTGCGGATGTCGTGCTCAAGGAAAGTCGTCGGCTGGTGTTGGTGGTGCGGGAGACGCCGTTACACCTCGGACACCTGCGCCTGCAGGTGCAGGCCGCGGAGACGGGCGCGATTATCCTGCCGCCGGTGCCGGCTTTTTATCACGATCCCGAGACCATCGACGATATCGTCAATCACACCGTGGGCCGGGTATTCGACCAGTTCGAGCTGGAGCACCAACTCTACAAGCGCTGGGGCTCCAGAAGCTAGGCGGGCGGTTTCCTACTTGCGATAGTCCAGCGGCGGATCGCGGTCACCCAGCAACGGCTGGTAGTTGATGCGTTTGCCGCCCCGCAGCTCCAGCCACTCCTCCTGGGCCTGTGCCACCAGCAGCGGGTCTTCGTAGAGGCGTATGGCGGTCAGCGCCATGCTGCGCGCTGCCAGCAGCATGCCCTTGCTGCCGATGCTGGTGCCGCCGGCAGCGACCGCCTGCCAGCTGTGCGCCGCGGTGCCGGGTACCCAGGTCGCCGTATTCAGCCCCACGGTGGGCGCCATCCAGCTCACGTCACCCACGTCCGAAGAGCCCGAGCTGCGCTGGATGTCCTCGGTCCACGGCGCAATCTGCTGCTGGCTGCCCAATGCGCGCGGCGGCCTGCCGTTGTAAGTCGCCACCAGGGTTTCCGCGAAGCGCTGCTCCTCGCGGTCGTACTCGATGCCGCCGAAGGTCTCCAGGCTCTCGTGCATGACCCGTGCCAGGGTGACATTGGGCAGGATGTTGTAGTTGCCGTGGATGATCTCCCACTGCACCTGGGTCTGGGTGCCGATGGCGGCGCCATCGGCGGCATTTTCCACCCACTCCCAGATCGGCAGGATGTCGTCAGGGCTGGGGGCGCGCACGTAGTAGAACACCTCGGCGAACTCCGGCACCACGTTGGGGGCGTTGCCACCGCGGGTGATGACGTGATGGATGCGGGTGCTGCTGGGCACGTGCTCGCGCATCATGTTGACCATCATGTTCATGGCTTCCACCCCATCCAGCGCCGAACGGCCGCGTTCCGGCGCGGCGGCGGCGTGGGACGCCTTGCCATAGAAGCGAAACTTGGCCGAGCGATTGGCCAGGGTGGTGCCGGGCAGGGCGCTGTTGCGGTCGCTGGCGTGCCAGTGAATCACCGTGTCGACATCGTCGAACAGCCCGGCGCGCACCATATAGACTTTGCCGGAGCCGCCTTCCTCCGCCGGGGTGCCGTACAGGCGGATGGTGCCCTGGCTGCCGGTGTCTTCCAGCCATTCCTTGACGGTGATGGCCGCCGCCACCGAGCCGGTGCCGAACAGGTGGTGGCCGCAGGCGTGGCCCGCGTTGCCGCCTGGCACCGGCATGCGCTCCGGTACATCCATCTGTGACACGCCGGGCAGGGCATCGAACTCGGCGAGAATACCGATGACCGGCTCGCCCTTGCCGTAGCTGGCGACGAAGGAGGTGGGAATGTCAGCCAGGCCGGTTTCTACGGCGAAGCCCGCCGCCTCCAGGGCGCCGCGCAGGCGTGCGCTGGATTTCACTTCCTGGTAACCGACCTCGGCATATTCCCAGATATCGCGGGCGATGGCGCTGTAGTTGTTGGCGGCGGAGCCGATGGCGCTGTCCACCATGCGGGAGCTGGCATCTGCAGCAGTGGCCTGGGCAGCGGCAAGCGCCGACAGCAGCGCGATAGCGCGGGCTAGTGACTTCATTATTTTACTCCTGATCGGCTGTCGCCCCCGAGTATACTGCGGCCCTTATCGCTAGCAACACGAGACAGGCATGCACAGCGTCGATCAACAGGTCATGGAACACCTGGTCTCCTGGCTCCAGCGCGGGGACCGGGCCTGGCTGTGCACTATTGTCGCGACCATCGGCTCCTCGCCGCGGCCGGTGGGCTCGCTGTTTGCCTGCAACGGCACCGGGGAAACCGTGGGGTCCCTGTCCGGCGGCTGTGTGGAAGACGACCTGGTGGAGCGGCTGGTCGCCGGCGAACTGGACGCTGCCCAATACCTGGAATACGGGGTCAG
>JANQIO010000039.1 GCA_028282105.1 Halieaceae bacterium
GGCGCCGGTGGCGGTCCCGCGGCAAGCCGACATCCAGCGCAGCGAAACCCCGCGGCCAGTAGCCGCTGCCCCCACGCGGCGCATAGCCACACCGCAGCCGGAGCGTGCATCAAACCTGCCGCGGCCCGCGCCGGGCTTTTCAGATGATGTGGCGGCACTGTATTCACAAATGCAGGCAGCCGGTGTTGATCCCAATGCCGTGCTGCCGGCGGCGCCGCCAGCTCCCGAGCCGGCGCGCGCGGCAGCGCAGCTTCCCTCCCAGTCGCTGGCAGAGCTGCAGCAGATGGCGATGGCGGCCGAGGCGGCTCGGGAAGAACCCGAACCGGCACCGGTAGACACCGCGCCACCGCCGGCGCCGAGCCCGAGCCAGGCCTACGATGTGGATGCCATGGCGCGGGCGGCACAGGCCGAGCTGGCCAGCCGTCAGCGCACAAGCGAACCGCTGGTGCAGCACGAGGCCCCGTTTATTACCGACTTGCGTCAGACCCTGAAGGACCAGATTCCCAGCATTTTCTACAACCAGCACAACTGGTCCAGTAATCCCGGTGAGCGCAGTGTGGTGCTCAACGGGGAGGAGCGCCGTGAGGGTCAGCAGATCAAGCCCGGACTGCGGCTGGTGGAGATTCTGGAGGGTTCCATCGTGCTCAATTTCAACGGCACCGAATTCCAGCTGCGGTCCCTGAATAGCTGGGTCAACCTCTAGTCAGAGAACAGCACGAGAGTATTGCGAGCGCACTGTGAGCAGCAGTGCGAGGAACAGTGCCGGCAGTCGCGCCACCGCCGCAGTGATTGGCAACACCGGGCGCAGGTGCTAAGGTTTTTCGATCAAATACCCACCAATAACAATTATGGGGACGATAATATGAAGCTCATTGTTGGCCTGTTCTTTCTGTTGGCGACAAACCAGGTGCTTGCCGAGTGCGCCAGGCCGGCCGCTCCACAGCTACCCGACGGTGGCAGTTCTGACCTGGAAACCATGGTCGAAGGCCAGAAAGCGGTGAAAGCCTATGTGGCAGAGACCGAAGCCTACCTCGACTGTCTGAATGAGGAGGGCGCCGCCGCCGCTGAAGAAGAAACACCCGAAGAGCAGCACGCCCGTCTCAAGCTGCACAATCAGGCGGTGGACGATATGGATGCCGTCGCCGCCGCCTTCAATGAAGAAATCCGCGCGTACAAGGCCAAATCCCAGTAGACCTCGCTACGCTCTCTGCCCCCGTCGCCAGGCGGCCGGGCTCACCCCCGTCAAATTCCTGAACGCACGACCGAAATTCGCCGGGTCGCTGTAGCCCAGTTTGTCTGCCACATCCGCCACACTGAGGGCGGCTTGCTTGAGCAGCGCATCGGCGCAGTCCAGTTGCTCCGCCTCCAGTAGGGCGCGGTAGCTGGTGTCCTGCTGCTTGAGGCGTCGAATCAGGGTGCGGGGCGTAACATGTAGCTCCTCGGCCAGGGTCTCCAGGCCCGGCGCAGCGCAGCCCTCCAGCGTTCCCGCGCGCACCTGGTCGAAGTGGCTGGCGAGCAGGCTGCGCACCTGCTCGGCGGTATTGGTGCCGGACGCCAGGCGGTTGATGATCTGACGGCATTTGGCGATGTTGCTGCGGTAGCTGCCCTCGTCGTAGAGCGGCGAGGGCAGATGAGTCCAACTGGCGGGAATCGCCAGGGCCACGGTATCGGCATTGAATTCGCAGCGAGCGCCGTAAACCTGCTGCAGGGCCTCGCCGTAGTCGGGCTCCGGCCAGGGAAAACGGATGGTGACATAGTCGCCCACCGGGTGGCCGACGATGGCCTCGACCAGGGCTTCCAGCACCCGCAGGGTGGATTCCGATGTATACCTGCGGTAGAGCTCGTCACCGGTATGGTCTTCCATGCTGAACACGGCCTGGCGATCGCGGGTTTCCAGCTGCGCGGTCAGCGTCGTGATGCGAACCGGGTGGTAGTCGGCCATTACCTTCAGCGCCTCGCCCAGGGTAGGGGCACTGAGTGCGGCGAACCCCAGTGGCCCGTGGCTGCCAATACTGAGCTGTATGCCCACCCGTGCAGCCCAGGCCGGGTCAGTTTGGGCAGCATCGATATTGCGCAGCAACCTGGCCATGGGCGGGTAGTCCACATACTCCAGTCGTAATAGGTCCGCCTCACACAGCCCGGTGCCTCGCAGCATGCTGGCGGCCGGCTGTCTGCTGCTGCGCAGGTAGATCAGGGCGTAAGCTGCGGAGGTCAATAGTGGAAAGTCCATGGGACAAGTATGGCGCAGCCGCAGTTGTCTGTCACTTTATGACTACTACTTTGTCATTTTGTGCGATTTCGCTGCCAGGGGCGATTGCCTAGTCTAGGCTCACCAGAATAAGACGCGGCCACGGCCGCAGGAGTCCAGCCATGACGACCTACACACTGCAGCACCCCGAAAAGGGACTGATCAGCTACACCGACAAGAAGCGCTACCTGTGGTTGAGTTCAGTGTTCATGCCCATCTTCCCGATGCTGGGCATACTCGCCTACTTTGCTACCGGCAGTGAATGGGCCCTGGGCCTCCCGGTGTTTTTCTCCTACCTGGTGATTCCTTTCCTCGACTGGGGTATCGGCACCGACGAGAACAACCCGCCGG
>JANQIO010000140.1 GCA_028282105.1 Halieaceae bacterium
GCACCGCCTCACTCCAGCTACCCATGCAGATGGGGCGGATGAAGCCCAGCACCAGGTACAGCCAGATGGCCGCCGCAAAAGCCCAGGTCAGGTGTTGGCCCATGCCCAGTGCCTTGTTGCGGTTGTAGGTCCGCACCAGCCACAGCAGGATCGAAGCGGTGAGGAAAAAGCCGGCAATCAACCACCAGCCGCCGTCCTGCAACGGTGGGATCCCCAGGCCGTACTTGGCGGGCGGCGGTTCCAGGGCCAGCCAGAACAGCTGGCGCACGAACTGCACCGGGTCCCAGTTGACCGAGGCCCACATGTTCAGGCCGATGATTTCGATGGCGATAAAGCCGCAGATCAGTGACAGCACGCCGGTAGCGCCGAGATAGATCGGCCCGATCTGGGCGTCGCCGAGTTTGCCGGCCCAGTAGCTGTCGGTCGGGGTGCCCGTGCGCCACATCTCGTCGTCGCCAATTGGCACGCCGGGGTAGTGGGGGCCGCGAACCTGCACTCGGGTAAATATGTTCTGGTATTCCATTTCAGATGCCCCCTGTTAAGTCCACACCGGCAGTTCCAGCCACCAGTTCCACCATTCGGGCCAGCCTTTGGTCCAGAACGGCCCCGAAATGATGATGCAGACCGCGCTCCAGAATCCGGCTGACAGGGCCAGGAACAGGCCCAGGCGGTGGATGCCCAGAGCACCGATCGAGTAGCCAACGTCATCGCGGAAGAAGGTGTTCTCGTGCTCGCCGGTTTTCACTGGCTCACCCTTGGCCGGATTGGTGACCGCCAGGATCAGTGAGCCGTGCATGGACAGGGCCAGTGTCGTGGTGAAAAAGAAACTCACCGCAATCATGTGCGCCGGGTTGTAGTGGAAGTGCAGATACTGGTAGCCGACGTTGGATACCCAGTCGAGGTGACTGAGAATCCCGTAGGGGAAGCCGTGACCCCAGGCGCCCAGCAGGAAGGGGCGAAATACCACCAGGGTGACGTAGGCGAAGATCGCTACACCGAAGGCGAAGGGCACATGCAGTCCCATACCCAGTTTGCGAGAGATCTCAATCTCGCGGAGCATCCAGGATACGAAGGCGCCGATGGCGCATATCGTGATGAACTGCCAGAGCCCGCCCTCCATGAGCGGTGCCAGTCCCAGGCCATATTTGAGGTCCGGGGGCGCGATATTGATCTGCCAGATGTTCCAGGTCGGACCCTGGGACGCGCCGTAGAGAATCAGTAGCGTGCCAAGGGTGGCAAAGAATATGGTGGTGACGCCGAAGAAGCCGACATAGAAGGGCCCTATCCAGAAGTCGAACAGGTCGCCTCCCAGTAGCGTGCCACCGCGCACCCGATATTTCTTTTCAAACGTTAGCATCGTCATTGCGATTAACCCCTATCCCTTGAACACGCAGGGAACCACGCTGCACGCGGCCCGGTGGGCCTCGACATAGATTCCCTCGCTCTCATCCGAGAATGCCGCCAGCGGCCGCCAGCTTCTTGGCAGTAGACGGCTGGCTGCGGCAATGGGCAGGAACAGCAGCATCGTGATGACGAGCAGCAGGCGGAACTCGAAGCTTTGCTTGCGCGCCACGGTGTGTACCAAACCCCGGTCTCTGCGTTGTTTCATGATGGCTCACCTCCCCACTGTGTTTTTTCTGGACCTGGGCCGGGCTGGGTGACAGCCCTGGCCGGGTCTGTTCTGTTATCTGTTCCCGCATTCATTCCGGCATTCATGCGGGTTCCGCCAGGCGCGCCTCGCGCACGTGCAGGGCGGTCACCTGTTCGGCGCCGCTGCCACGCGCAGTACGCTCGGCGGCGTCGCGTAGCCGCTTGGCGGCAGAAATCCTTACCAGTACCGGTTCGGTTTCGATGAATTCGTCCAGCACCCGCTGCGCGTCCGCTTCCCAGTCGATGCTGGCGCGGGCCGGCGTCGCCACCGCCTGGTCCAGCTCCGTGCCCAACGGCAGGATGTTGAACAGGGCGTCAAACAGGCCGTTGCACACTTCCTGCACCAGGTAGCAGGCACCCGCATAGCCCATGTAGGGCGTGCCGGTATGGCGCCGAATCAGGGTGCCCGGGTAGGAGGCAGGCAGGTAAATGCCGCGGCCCCCGGCCTCGGCCAGGTACATGCGCTCGTTGTAGCTGCCAAACAGGATCAGCGGCGCATCTTCGTGGATACGGCGGCGCACTTCGGCGTTGTCTGGTTTGACGCCGGCGCTACGGCCAAAGGCAAACTTGCAGGGCAGTCCCAACTCCTCTTCGAGGAAATTGCGTACCCCGCGGGTATAGGTTTCATTGGCAACGATGCCGAAGCTGGCAGTACCAAAGAAGTCCTGGGTCACCGAGCGCCACAGATCCCAGATGGGTTTGATGGTGGTGCGCTTTTCCTCGGCGATAAACGGCTGCGGATCGAGCCCGGTCAGCTCGCCCAGGGTTTCCAGAAACGAGGTGGTGCTATGCAGGCCGATGGGTGCCTGCAGGTAAGGACGGTCGAGGTCCTCACAGAGCAGCCGGCCAAACTCCCGGTACATGCAGACGTTGACGTCGGCATCCGCCAGCTTGGGAATGTCCTTGATGTGGCAACCCAGCGGGAACACCATGTTGATCTCGGCGCCAATGCCTTCGATCAGGCGGCGTATCTCTGCGAGGTCTGACCAGGTGTTGAAGTAGCCGTAGCAGGGCCCGATGATGTTGACCCTGGGCTTTTCGCCATCCTTGCGCGGCTTGGCCGGCTTGGCCTTTTTCGGCCCGAAGCGGGTCCACAGCCAGTTCATGGCGCGGTCGGCGCTCTGCCACTGGTCTTCGTCGATGGTGCGCGGCAGGAAGCGCTCGATGCCGGTGCCTTCCGGCGTCACGCCGCCGCCAATCATCTCGGCAATGGAGCCGGTGACCACTACCGAGGGCTGGTCCGGGTCCAGGGTCTGGTGTGCCCGGCGCAGGGCGCCTTCGGTACCGTGCTGGCCGAGTTCTTCCTCGGCCAGGCCGGTGACTACGATGGGCAGTTCGTGTGGCGGCAGGGCGTCAGTGTAGTGCAGCACTGAGGTCACGGGCAGATTCTCGCAGCCCACCGGGCCGTCAATGATGACCTGCAGACCCTTGACTGCACTGAACACATAAACGGAGCCCCAGTAGCCTCCTGCGCGGTCGTGATCGAGCACCAGCATCAGTGGTTTACCCCCGTGAAGATTCCAGCCTCATCGCCGTGGCCGACGCCGGCGAAGAAGGCTTCCATGTCAGCAAAGCGCGCCTTGTTGGCCAGTGCCGCATTGATGACCTGGGCCAGTGAGCCCGGTCCTGCGGGTCCGACCAGCGGACGGGCCGAAATCAGGTTGGTGAAGTAGAGCGAAGGAATGGCCTTCTCTTTGGCGGCCTGTACCACCGGGGTGGTACCGATGGCCAGGTCTGGCTGGTATTCCTCCATGGCCGCGAGGTCCTGTTCCAGAGAGGCGCGGAAGCGCACTTCGACACCGCGCTCTTGCAGCCATTCGCGATCCTGGTCTGACCACTGGGTGCGTGGGCAGGCGCTACCGACATAGCGTACGTCGGCGCCACATTCCACCAGCAGGCGGGCCACCAGCAGCTCTGAACCTTCGTAACCGGACATGGTGATGCGAGCATCAATCGGGCTTGCCGCCAGGGCGCCCTGAATGGCCGGCAGGGCCGCATCGCGGGCCGCCGCAATGCGTGCGTCCTCGATGCCGGCCGCTTTGCCAATGGCTTCCAGCCATTGCTCGGTACCGCTATAGCCCACCGGCGCAGATCCCACGGCGGGTCGACCCGCGGCGGCGAACTGGCGATGGCAGTCGGTGTAAAAAGGGTGGATCATGGCAGCTACGGCGCAGTCCAACGCCGCATAAAGCTCCCGCCACTCGCGAGTTGGCACAATCGGGCCGGCTGCTATTCCGAGGGGTTCGAGCAGTCGACCGATGCTTACCGCATCCACCGGAAACATTTCACCCACCAGGCTGACGGTGGGCAACTCGCTGCGGCCCTGGGCGGGCTCCGCCACCGGGCCCTGCTCGACCTCGGTGCGGGCATAGCGCAACATGGCGCCGGCGAGAATGTCCTTGGCCTCGGCGTGGGTGGGAACGCCAAAACCCGGTACATCAATACCGATAATGCGCACACCGTTGATGGAATTCGGCAGCAGGTCCAGCGGCACCCCTGAGGCGGTAGGCACGCAGAGGTTGATGATCACTACCGCGTCGTTCTGGGCCGGGTCGCAGAGGCCTTCAACGGCCTCCTTGATGTCTTCAAACAGCTTGCCGGTCACCAGGGTTTCCGAGTCAAAGGGCACGTAGCCCACCGTGCGCCTGGCACCGTAAAAGTGCGAGGTGAAGGTCAGGCCGTAGACGCAGCAGGCCGAGCCGCTCAGCACCGTGGCGGTGCGCCGCATTCTCAGGCCGACACGCAGTGAACCGAAAGCCGGGCACATACTCTGGGGCTGGTCGTGGGGGCCCATCGGGTAGTCCTTGGCGTACTGTTCCAGTACCGCCTGCTTGCCCGAGGACATCGCTTCCGCGGCGAGTTTCTCTTTGCCATTGTGGCAGCCGCCGCCCTCGCTCTCGCTCACCTCGGTGGCGGGGATGCGGCTGTGCCTGGGATCGTCATACGGTGTCATAAACCACCTCGAGGGACGGTTTGGCTTCGGCGTTGGCGCCGCACAGGTCACTGATCGTGGCCGGCTCAAGGACCACGTTACGGCCCACTTCTTCGCCGTTGAAGAGATCCAGCAGCCCATCCTGGCTCAGCGGGCTGGGTTGGGTCGGCGGTGCTTCCGCCACGTTGGTGGCCAGATGGCCAAACAACTCGCCCCACTGGCCGTCCGGATGGCCGATGATTTCGTAGTTGGCGCTCTTGCGACGTATGTCGTCATTGGCGGGAATCGAGGCGAGTTCGGGAATGCCGACCGCCTTGCAGAAGGCCTGGGCTTCGCCGGTGCCGTCATCCTTGTTGGTGACCATGCCGGCAACCCCGACATTGCCGCCGAGGCGGCGGAAGTACTCCACCGCGGAGCAGACGTTGTTGGCCACATACAGTGACTGCAGGTCGTTGGAGGCCACCACGATGACTTTCTGGCACATGTCGCGAGCGATGGGCAGGCCAAAGCCGCCGCAAACCACGTCACCGAGGAAGTCGAGCAATACGTAATCGAAGTCCCAGTCGTGGAAGCCGAGTTTTTCAAGGGTTTCGAAGCCGTGAATGATGCCGCGGCCGCCGCAGCCCCGGCCCACTTCCGGGCCGCCCAGTTCCATGGCATAAACGCCGTCGCGCTTGAAACAAACGTCACCAACCGCCACCTGGTCGCCAGCCTCTTTCTTGGCAGACGCGGTCTGGATGATGGTGGGGCAGGCCTTGCCGCCAAACAGCAGTGATGTGGTGTCGCTCTTGGGGTCGCAGCCGATCAGCAGGACCTTCTTGCCCTGCTGGGCCATCATGTAAGACAGGTTGGCCAGGGTGAAACTCTTGCCAATACCGCCTTTACCGTAGATAGCGATAATCTGTGTTCCCGAGGCGGCTGCAGCCGATGTGGCGATGGTTTCGTCGCCGCGGTCCGGGATGTATTCGTTAATCTTGCCACTTCCCATCAGGCAGTTCTCCAGTCGAGGATCATCTTCAGGCAGTCGGCGGACTCGAATGCCGTGGCATAGGCGGCCTCCGCTGCGTCAGGTTTTTCGCGGTGGGTAATCAACCCGGCGAGGGACAGTTCACCTCGCGTTACCAGCTCCAGCGTTGCGACCAGGTCTGCGGGCTGCCATTCGGCAGCAATCGCAATCGACGCCTCGCGCATGAAGGCCGGCGGAAATGCAAATGACAGTGGCTGGTCGTAGAAGCCGGCGAGCACAATCTCGCCGCCCGGGGCCAGGTGTCCCACCAGGGTGTCCAGCAGCCCTTCGGCGCCGCTGACATCGACAATGCTGGGGTAGTCGCGGCGGCTGTCTTCATCGGGTGCGATCACCTGGTAGCCCTCGGCGCCGCTACGGCGCGCTGCCTGGGTTTCCCAGACCACCACATCGTCGCGTCCCAGGGCGACCAGCAGGCGGGCGATCAGCCTGCCCAGGACACCGTGTCCCACCACCAGGTCCGGCAGTGCGCGGGCGCGCTGTATGGCGTGATAGGCGGTGGCGGCCAGTGCCAGCAGGGTGGCTTCTTCGCCGAGGTCATCGCCGACGGCAATGACTCGATCTGCGGGTACCACGATGCGTGAACTGGCACCGCCGAACAGTCCTGCGACATCGGCATAGCCCCGGGAACCCGGTATGAACACCCGTTGGCCATTCTGCAGAGTGCTATCGGCAGCGGTCGTGTTGATGCGGCCCACCGCTTCGTAACCGGGAACCAGGGGATAGCTGAGTCCCGGGAAGGGTGGCATGCGACCCTGCCAGAGCAGGCGTTCGGTGCCGGTGCTGATCCCGCTCCATTCCACATCAACGATGCAGTCTTCAGCGGTCACAGGCGCCAGGCCAACCTGTCTAAGGGTCACATTGCCGGGCTGTTCGAATACCACAGCCGAGGCTTTTTCTGTTATTGCCACAGCATCCCCCGGATTTGCAGACGTGTCCCGCGGAATAGCGGGGTGACGTTCGCGTTCCAGATAAGTGTAATTTAGAGTTTACATGTAAAACTGTCAACAAAAATATACATACGTTCCTATCGAGGTTACCTATCAGGCCTCGGCCAGCAGTACGCGCACCATGTGGGGGCGGTAGGTTCTGACTTCCCTGCCGTTGCGGAAGCCGGCGTCTGCCAGCATTGCCAGTAACTCCTCCGCCGTGCGCGGCCGCCCGCTGCCCATGGCAAACAGATAGAGGCCGAAGTAGGCGTGGCCAAAGGTTTCGGCGCCGACGCTCTCCGCCATCGGCTCGGCCAGCAGTAGTCTGCCGCCCGGGGCGAGACTGGCCCTGATCGCGCTCAACAGTGTTCTGACGGCGTCGTCGTTGTGATCGTGAACCACCCGCACCAGGCTGACGACGTCGGGTTTGCCGAAGGCCTTACCCTGTTCATCTCCGAGAGGGGCCTTGAACATGTCGCCGGATACTGAACGGGCACGTTCGCTCAAGCCCCTGCGCGCAAAATTCTGATTGGCCAGTGCCGCCACGGCCGGCAGGTCCAGCACTGTGGCCTTGAGCTGTGGCCAGCGATTGAGAGCGTGACTGACAAAAGTGCCGTTACCGCCGGCGATGTCCCAAAGGTGCTGTCGGCCTGACAAATCCGCTGCATCGAGGATGTCGTCTGCCACCATGGACTGGGAGGCCGCCATCAGCTCGCTGTAGCGTTCGGCGTCGCCGTCGTTACCGGTCGCATAGGGCCAGAACTCGGCCAGCTCCGGGCTGTGCTCTCCGCGCAGCAGGGCGACCGGTTCCGTGAGGTCGCGGTACAGCCACCGGTTGTGCTCCACCATGGCAACGACGCCGGGGTTGGCGAGTACCGCCGCTCCCAGTTCGCCGAGGGTAAAATGCGAGCCGCGCCGCTCCAGTAACTGCAATGAGTCGGCCGCCAGCAGCAGGCGCCGCATGGGGTCTTCGGCCAGGCCGCATTCCCGGGCCAGTTCAGCGGCATCGGCGCGGCGCTCGCGCAGGCGCTCAAAGATCTGCAGTTCTACACAGGCCCCAAGCACCTGGGAATAGACGAAGCCCGCGGCGATATCGAATACGGCGCCAGCCTTGCGTCGGGCGATCCCGCGGGTCAGGGGAAAGCGAGCCGACCAGCGCTGGAAGCGGGGGTTTGCGACCAGGCGGTTGCGCCAGTCTATGAAGCGGTCGCGCAGGCTGACAGCAGGCCTCGGCATGGGCAGGTGTTCGCTGGGTGCCGACACCGTGGGCTAGCGGACGCGGGTTGTCAGGCCGGGCTCAGGCCGCACGGCTCAGTCCCTTGGGTATGAAACCCTGGGATTGTGCGCGCACCAGGTCTACCAGCAGGTCTCGTCCCGGGCAGTCAGGGATGCTGTCGATGCCCGCCTCGATCAGCTCTCGCAGCCTGCGGGCAGCGCCCTGCACACCCAATTGGGCGACCGCGTTGGGCCGCTCCAGGTGTTCGTCCTGGTGACAGGGTTTGCCCAGGGCCTCGGGAGTGGCAATGGCGTCCTGGATGTCGTCGGCGACCTGGTAAGCCTCGCCGATGCTGGTGCCCAGGGTTTCCCAGGGTGCGCCATCAACGCCGGCGCTGGCGGCGCCGGCATGGGTGGCGGCAATAAACAGGGCGCCGGTTTTGGCGCGGTGATAGCGCGCCAGGTCTACGGTGGGCTCGCTTTCCCAGGCCTGCCCGGCGCAGATTCCGTGGGGAGCGCCCACACCGCGCGCCAATACCGCGAACACGCCCGGCATACGCAGCGCTGCAGCGCCGCTGAGCTCGCCGGTGGCCACGGTTTCCAGGGCCGCCACAATCAGGGCGTCCCCGGCCAGCACCGCTATGGGTTCACCAAAAGCTCGGTGTACGGAGGGCTTGCCACGGCGCATTGGGGCATCGTCAAAGCAGGGCAGGTCGTCGTGGACCAGGGAAGCGCAGTGCAGTAACTCGATGGCGCAGGCTGCTCGCAGCGCCAGCTCTACGCTGTCGCATTCATTGGCCAGGGCTATGGCCAGGCACAGTTTGGGACGGATTCGTGCGCCGCCCGGAAACACCGCGTGGTGCAGAGCGCGCGCCAGTTTCTGGGGGCAGTCCCGGCTGGCCGTGCGGTCCAGTACCGCAGCCAGTGCGGCTTCTATGTCGGGCTTGTCAGTCGGTCGTAGCGCCATGCTGGTCACCTCTCTGCCGGGTTTCCCCGTCGGGCTGGTTGCCTGTTATTGTTGCTAAGGTGTGTCAAACAAACTCAACAGCTAAACTGTAAGTTAAACTAGACATTGCTATTATGCAAGTTGGACTGACAGGAGATGGCCTGGCAATGGCAGAAAAGCCGGTAGTTGTGATTGGTGCGGGAATCGCGGGCCTGTCGGCTTGCATCCGGCTTCTCGCTGCCGGCCGCGAGGTGGTCGTCTTCGAAGGCGGAGATAGCCCGGGTGGCAAGATGCGCCAGGTGCAGACGCCGCTGGGGCCGGTCGACTCTGGTCCCACGGTGTTTACTATGCCGGCAGCCTTTGAGTCGCTGCTGGACGGCATCGGCCTGCGCCTCGACGAGGTGGTAACGGCCCGCCCCCTGGAATTGCTGGCCCGACACGCCTGGGATAACGAGGCGAGGCTGGACCTGTTTGCCGACCGACAGCGCTCCGCGGAGGCGATTGGCGAGCTGGCCGGGCCGGCGGAGGCGCGCGGTTACCTGGCTTTCTGCCGTGAGGCAGGGCGTATGTACGACCTGCTTGAGCCGGCCATGCTGAGGGCGTCGAAACCAAACCCAATCAGTCTTGCCTGGCGGGCCCGGCACCATGGCCTGTCGGCGTTGCTGGGTCTCAAGCCGTTTTCCCACCTGTGGCAGGCCCTGGGCGAGCACTTTCGCGATCCACGCCTGCAGCAGTTGTTCGGTCGCTATGCGACCTATTGCGGCTCTTCACCCTGGCAGGCGCCGGCCACATTGATGCTGATTGCCCACCTGGAACAGGAGGGCGTCTGGCAGTTGCAAGGCGGCATGCAAAGCCTGGCTGACGGCCTGGCAGCCGCCGCCCGGCGCCGCGGGGCGCGCTTTGTCACCGATGAGTGGGTGGAGGATATCGAGCGACGGCATGGCGCTGTGACGGCTGTGAGAGGCAGTCGTGGTACCCGGGTAGACTGTGATGCCGCTGTATGTACTGCCGACCCGGAAGCCCTGCGAGCGGGCTTGCTGGGTGCAGCCGGCCAGGCGGCGGTCAGTTCCCAGCGTCCGGGTCAGCGGTCCCTGTCAGCAATGACCTGGGCCGGCGTGGCGCGTACCGAGGGCCTGCCGCTGGCGTTCCACACGGTGTGTTTTTCGCGGGACTATCGGCGCGAATTTGAGCAGTTGTTTGAACGCCAGCAAGTGCCCTCGGAGCCTACGGTCTACCTCTGCGCCCAGGACCGGGCGGAAGGCGTGGACAGTCCCGCGGAAGAGGAGCGCATCTTCTGCCTGATCAACGCGCCCGCCATTGGCGATCGCCATCACTACAGCGACCAGGAGGTCGAGCAATGTCAGCAACAGGCTTTGAAGATTCTGAAGGACTGCGGACTGCAACTGAGCTTTACCCCCGGGCAGGTAGTCGCCCGGTCGCCGACCGATTTCAATCAGCGCTTCCCCGGCAGCGGGGGAGCGATATACGGGCGTGCGACTCACGGTTGGCAGGCGGCGTTCCAGCGACCGGGGCCGGCGACGCGTCTGGCGGGACTGTACCTGGCGGGGGGCGGAGTGCACCCGGGAGCGGGAGTGCCGATGGTGAGCCTGTCGGGCCGCCTGGCGGCGGAGCAGCTGCTGAGCGACCAGGTTTCGACGCGCCGGTGGTGGCCGGTGGCTACCGCTGGTGGTACATCGACGCGCTGAGCGACGACGGCCGTCACGGCCTCACGATCATCGGCTTTGTCGGCAGCGTATTTTCACCCTATTACGCCCGGGCCAGACGCCGAGGCGCCGCGCAGCCCGAGGACCACTGCGCCATCAATGCCATTCTTTACGGCCCCGGCAGCAAACACTGGGCGGCGACTGAGCGTGGCGCTGGTGACCTGCAACGCAGTGCAGACCAGCTGGCGGTGGGGCCCAGCAGATTGCGCTATGAGGGGGAAAGCCTGGTAGCGGATATCTGCGAAGTGACCGTGCCCTGGCCCCGGCGGCTGGTGGGCAGGGTAAAGCTGACGCCGTCGGCACGGCAGCCGCTGCAGTTCCCGCTGGATCCTGCCGGCCGCCACCACTGGTGGCCGGCGGCGCCTAGCGCCCGGGTGGAAATTGACTTCGAGCATCCGTCGCTGCGCTGGCAGGGGCACGGATATTTCGACAGCAATTGGGGTGAAGAGCCGCTGGAAGCGGGCTTCACGCACTGGCACTGGGCGCGCCAGTCGGAGCCCGACGGCGCGGTGTCCGTGCGCTACGAAGCGTGGCCGCGACAGGGTGAGGTTCAGCAGATTGGCCGGCGTTTCGCCGTCGATGGCAGCAGTCTGGATATTGATGTCGGGCAAGTCGTCAGCCTGCCGCCGACCCTGGTGTGGCGCATGCCCCGGCCGGCGCGCGGCGAACAGGGCCTGGCGGTCGCGCGCACCCTGGAAGACACGCCGTTCTACTCTCGTTCGGTGTTAAGCAGCGATGGCTCCGGGCAGTGGGATACAGTACACGAGAGTCTCGACCTGGACCGATTTGCCTCGCGCTGGGTCCAGTTCCTGCTGCCGTTCAGGATGCCGCGTTTCCCGCGTTCTCGGTAACCATTAGCGGGCAGTCCCGCACCGCGACCCGGCGGTCTCGTACCATGCGGTCGCGGCGTTCAAGCTCCGCAAACAGGTCCAGCATCCACTCGACACGGCTCACCGGCTCTTCGCCGCCAACAGCCGGCAGCGGCGCCATGCGCACCGCGTCAATCAGGAACGCGGTTTCCGTCAGCGGGGCTTCCGGTAGCGGTGTCAGGTCGAGACGGCCGAGACGGCCCAGTCCGCCCATGGCTCGGCATTTGCGCGCCGGGCTGACCACCGCCCGCCCAACCATGGGATCGTAGTGTTGCCGTTTCACCTGTTCACCAATTTCCCCGTACAGCAGCCGTGCCGTCATTACGCAGGGCTGGCAGCCAGAGGGCAGCCTGGCGATGCCTGCCTCGGCCCGGGCGTAGAGGCGGTCAGCTTCATCCAGCAGCCGCTTCACCACGGTGGACAGGGCTTGGCTGGCGCAGGGGCTCGCCAGCCAACGCTGCGGATCGATGCCGGCTTCCTGCAGCCAGTCCAGCGGCAGGTAGAGCCGGCCGTTGTCGGCGTCCTCGGCGACATCGCGGGCGATATTGGTGAGCTGCATGGCAACCCCCAGGTCCGCCGCTCTCGCCAGCACCGCTTCATCCCGTTGACCCATTAACAGCGCCATCATCACGCCGACGTTGCCGGCCACCCGTGCGCAGTAGTCGCGCAGAGTGGAAATGTCGGGGTAGCGACGTGCTTCGCAATCCCAGGCAAAGCCTTCCAGCAGTGCGTCCAGCAGGGGGCGCGGCATCCCGAATTGGCGCACTACCTGCACCATCCTGCGATCGGCAGCGGCATCCGCTGGCTCTCCGCGATAAATGCCATCCAGCCGTGCTTCCAGCTCGGCCAGCGCCAGCCGGGGTGTATCGCTGAGATCGATGGCGTCGTCCGCCAGCCGGCAAAACGCATACAGGCTGACCGCTGCGTCGCGGTAGGGTTGCGGCAGCAGCATTGAGGCGGCATAGAACGACCGCGAGCCATGACGCAACAGTTCCCGGCAGGCCTGCTGGTCAGTGCGATGGGTGGGCAGGCGTTGTGCCTGCGTTTGCCGGGGTGCAGCTGAGAGTGCTGTATCAGGCAAGGGCGCTGGCATGGGGCACCAGGGTCTCTACGACTTTGGCGGAGGCGATCACGCCCGGTACGCCGGCTCCGGGGTGGGTGCCGGCGCCCACAAAGAACAGGCCGCGGATGTCCTCACTGCGATTGTGGGGGCGGAACCAGGCGCTCTGCCACAGCACCGGCTCCATGCCGAAGCCCGCGCCGCGGAAGGCGTTGAGGTCGCCCTGGAAGTCCAGCGGCGTAGTCACCCGGGACGTCGCCAGCTCGCTTCCCAGGCCGGGCAGTACCGAGTTCTCCAGGTATTCCTGCACGGCGCGCCGGAAGGGTTCGGCCTGTTGTTGCCAGTCGACGTCGGCCTGCAGATTGGGTACCGGGGCCAGCACATAGAAACAGTCGCAGCCCTCGGGCGCCAGCGAGGGATCGGTGGCGGTGGGGCGGTGCAGGTAGAGGCTGAAATCCTCTGCCAGGCGTTTGTGACGAAAGATGTCATTCAGCAGACCGGCATAGCGCGGCCCCAGCAGAATGGCGTGGTGCGGCACATCCTCGTAGCGCCGACGGGTGCCGAAGTACCAAACGAACAGTCCGTTGGAGTAGCGCGCGCGATCCAGGCGGCGGTCGCTCCAGTGGCGGCGGCTGGTGCCCGTTGTCAGGTGCCGGTAAGTCCACGCCACATCAGCGTTGCTAACCACGATGTCGGCGTCGATGTAGCTGCCATCCTCCAATACCACGCCGTGGGCCCTGCGGTCGCGGACGCAGATTTCCTTGACCGGCGCATTGAGTCTCAGCGTGTTGCCCTGGTGCTGCAGCAGTTTGACCATACCCGCGACAATACGGCCGGTGCCACCCATGGCGGAGTAAACCCCACCTTCGCGCTCGAGGTGCGAAATCAAGGTGTACACGGCACTGGCCGAGTAGGGGTTGCCGCCGATCAGCAAGGGGTGAAAGCTGAGCACCTGACGGATGCGCGGGTCCTTGATATAGCGGGATACCAGCGCGTGCACCGAGCGGTCGGCTCGCAGCCGGAGCATATCCGGCATCACCTTGATCATGTCCAGCAGGGAACTGAATGGCCTGTCTACCAATTGCTCAAAGCCGACCCGGTAGTTCCTGGCGGAGGCCTCCATGAAGCGGTCATAGCCCTCCACATCCTCCGGGCTGAAACGCGCAATCTCTGCCCGGTTGTGGTCGGCGTCGCCGCAGTAGTCGAATTGCTCGCCATCGTCGAAACGAATGCGGTAGAAGGGCTCCATCAGCCTCAGATCGACATCATCCTCGAGGCGGCGCCCGCACAGCGCCCACAGTTCTTCGAGCAGAAACTTCGCGGTGATGATGGTGGGGCCGGCATCAAAGGTAAAGCCGTCCTGCCGGTGCACCCTGGCACGACCGCCAGCCTGCTCCAGCTTTTCCAGCACGGTAACCCGATAGCCTTTGGCGCCGAGGCGAATCGCCGTCGCCAGGCCGCCAAATCCGCTGCCAATCACCACCGCATGGGGTTTCATGGTGTGCAGCATTGCCTTGCTGGCAAGGGTGTCCGGGCTGTTCATATATATAGACACTCAAACTGTCTAGAATTATGGACAGAATAGCACCGCTTGCCGGCAGTGAACAGTGACTAGCGGCTGTTGGCGGCGATCTGCATCAAGAGCCCGGCAAATTGTTCCGGGTCTTCCTCGTGTCCCAGGTGGCCAAGTGCCGGCAGGCTGTGCAGTTCAGCATTTGGCAGGCGCCTGGCCAGCTCGCGAGACTGCTCGGGAGGCACGGTGAGATCCCCCTCGCACACCACCAGATGCACCGGGGTCTGCAGAGCAGGCAGGGCGGTCTCAAGCGGGACCAGGTCCCAGTTCGCCATCATGCTCAGGGCGGCAGCCACGTGACGCGGGTTCGCCACCAGCCGCCGGTAGTATTCGATCTCGGCGCCGCCCAGGGCCGACCCTGTGCCCTCTATCAGCCGGTGGGTGAAGCGCCGCCGTCCGCCGACGCCGGCAACCCAGGCCGGCAGGGTGGGAATGCCAGCCAGCAGGCGGGCGCTGATGGAGAAAAACTGGCCGGTGAGCCCGGGCAGTGCCAGCAGCGCCCCGTTGATGCTGACCAGGCGATGGGGGTCGATGCGGCGGTCCAGCACCATGCGCGTCGCCACCGCTGCGCCAGCGGAATGACCTGCGATGTAATCCGGCGAGTAGTCGAGGCGCTCCAGTAGCGAGGCCAGGGCCGCCGCCATGCCGTCCAGTGACATTTGCTCACTGCCCGGCAGCTCGCTGAAACCGTGTCCCGGCAGATCGACCAGCAGCAGGTCAAAGTGCGGCGCCAGCAGGGCAACAAGGCCGGCCCAGGAATGCAGTGAGGCCCCGGTGCCGTGAAGCAACAACAAACCCGGACCATCGCCGCAGCGCTGGTAGTGCCAGTCCAGCCCGGCAGCGCGGCGGAACTTGCTGTTCTCCCGGTGCGGCCAGTCCCAGGCGGCGAGCTGTCCGGCCTTGCTCACAGGCTGGCCGCGCGCACCGCTTCGCTCAGCTGGCTGGCGTCGGCGTGGGGCAGGGGCAGGTAGTCGATATCCAGTTGCTGGGCCAGTTCAGCCGCGGCGCTACCCGGGCGCGGTGAGGTATCGATCACCATCCCGCGCACGCCCGACTCCCGAAACAGGGCGGCGACCGCTGGCAGGTCTTCCCGGGCCGCTTCGCGCCCCTGGCGCCCATCACGGGCGATATTGCCTCGACCATCGGTAAGAAACACCACGTTGGGCGTACCCCCGCGCCGCACCAGGCTGGTAGCGAGGGCGGCGGCGCTCTCGATGGCTGCGGCCAACGGCGTGCCGCCGCCACCGGGTAGGGCGGCGAGGTTGCGCTTGGCGCGCACCAGCGAACGTGTGGGCGGCAGCAACAGGTCGGCTGTCTCGCCGCGAAAGGCGATCATTGCCACCTGGTCCCGGCGTATGTAGCAGTCGGCCAGTAATAGTTCGACCGCGCCCTTGGCTTCGGCCAGGCGATTGAGAGCGGCGGATCCTGAGGCGTCCACCACGAACACGGTGGTGCTTTCCGAGCGCTCCCGGTAGCGCACCACCCGAAAATCATCGCGCTGCACCTTTAGCTGCCTGGGTGGGTCGCCGGCGCCGCGGCGCAGCGGCTGCCAGGGCGCTGCCGCCTGCAGGGTGGCCACCGGGCTGAGCCGCGCGCCACTGCGGGGAACGCCCTGGATCGTGCCAGTAGGGCGCCCGCGGCTGCGCGAACGCCGCATTTGTCCGGATTTGCCGCCACGACCGGAGCTGCGACGCACACCGCCCTGCAACAGCTGGTTGAGCAGACCTTCGGGCAGGGCGGCTTTGGTGGCTTCGATCAGACGGTCCTGCATGCCCTCGCCCTGGCCGGGGTCCTGCTGCTCGCCCTCGGACTCCTGGGGTTCTTGCGGTGGCGGCTCTGCTTCGGTCTCCTGCTCTTCTTCTTCGGTGGCGGGCAAGCGGGTGGCCCTTGGTGCCAACACCAGGCGGGCCGCGATCTCCAGTTCGGTTTCAGAAACCCGATGACTGCCTGCCAGGGCCGCTGCGGCGCGGGCCGCGCGCTGGGCCAGCAGCGAGGCGCGCGGCGAATCGATCCCGAGGACAAGGCACAGTGTGCAGATCTGCCGGGTCGACTCGTCGTCGCATTCAATAGCGTTACAACGGGAGCGGGCCGCCGCGATATCCTCCAGCGGGTAGCCGGATTCGAGCAGGTCGCGGATGCCGACTTCGTGCAGATCGAGATGGAAGGCGAGCCGTTCCGCCAGGCCAGCGTCGAGCTGCTCATCGGACTCGACGCTCTCGTCCAGTGCCAGCAGTGCAAAGGCAGCGGGCAGGGTGGCGCTGAGGCCCTCGCGCTCCACCTGTATCTCGTGTCGATCCAGCGCCTGACACAGGTGCGCCGCGGTGGTGGGCTGACAGCGCTCCGCCATGGCGAGTACAGCGATGCCGTGATTGCACTCGTTCAGCAAGCCCGCCTGGGCTACCGGCTTGCCGGCTTTCAGGGTCGCGGCCAGGTCCAGGCCACCTAACAGGCGCGCCTCGCTGACGGTCTGGGGGATTTTGCGCCAGGGCAGATCGGGAAACAGCTCGCGGGTGCTTTCCAGCCAGCTGTCGCGTACCGGTCCCGGCCGCGCCCTGAGGGCTATGCCACCCAGCCCTGCCGGATCTATGGCCAGCAGCGCGGCGGCAAGTAACGCGTCCTGCCAGGCAGCTTCACCGTTCACGCCGGATCCAGCACTTCCTCGAGAGCGCGCTCGATACGCGTGGTGGAACCGGACTCGTCCAGAGGATCGCGACGCAGGCGGTGGCGCAATACCGATGGCGCTACCTGCCGGAGCTGTTTGAGGCCGACTTCGGCTTTGCCTTCCAGGCTGGCCAGGGCACGCGCTGCCCGCACCAGTGTCAGCTCACCGCGCAGGCCATCGGTGCCGAGTGTCATACACAGGGCTGCTGCCCGTTCCAGCACGTCCGGGGCGAGGTCGATATCGTTGAGCTGAGCGCGGGCCTTTTCGACCTTGCGCCGAACCGCGCTGTCCTTGCGTTTCCATTTCTTCACGAAGGCCTCGCGGTCGCGCTCAAACTCATCTCGTAGCTTGACGATTTGCACGCGCATGTCGAGTTCCGTGGGTGTGCGCACATCGACGGACAGGCCGAAGCGGTCCAGCAGCTGCGGTCGCAGTTCGCCTTCTTCCGGGTTGCCGCTGCCGACCAGCACAAAGCGGGCCGGGTGACGAATACTCAGGCCCTCACGCTCGACCACGTTTTCGCCGGAGGCGGCCACATCCAACAGGGCGTCGACGATGTGGTCTTCCAGCAAGTTGACCTCATCGATGTACAGGAAACCGCGGTGCGCCTGTGCCAGCAGGCCTGGCTCGAAGGCCTTTTCCCCGAGCCGCAGCGCCTTTTCAAGATCCAGGGTGCCTATGACCCGGTCTTCCGTTGCACCCAGCGGCAGATCGACCACCGGCATAGGCTGTTCGCGGGTCTTGAAATCCTTGCCGCCGTTCTCACACTGGGCGCATAGGCCCGGGGTGGGAGAGCCGGGGTCGCAGTGATAGGGGCAGCCGGTGACTACCGGGATGTTCGGCATCAGGGCGGCGAGCGCGCGAATAGCGGTCGATTTCCCCGTGCCGCGGTCCCCGAACACCAGGACACCTCCGACGTCCTGGTCGACGGCGGCTATCAGCAGGGCAGTCTTCATCTCGTCCTGGCCGACGATGGCGGAAAAGGGGTAGGCGATGGCCATGCTTGCTTCCTTACAACGTGTGAAAGGGGCGCCGCTGAGATGCCGCTCGGCGGGCTCCTGCTTGCGCCCTGAGGCCCATCTTTTACTCGCTGTGATGCGTAAACACAAGTTTACAGTCTTGATTGAGGTCTGCGGGCGCCGACAGGTCTGCTAGCATGGACCAACACGTGAGCCAAGCGAGTTATGGCTAAAACACTGGAAGAATCACTGGATGCGCCGCGCCTGTCGATGGACGTCGATGGCCTCGGGTCTGTGGCCTGTTACGCAGATGACCGTGTCGGCGGGCGACCGCTGCTGCTGCTCCACAGTATCAATGCCTCTCCTACGGCGAGGGAGGTCGCGCCGCTGTTTGACAGCTACCGGCAGCACAGGCCCGTGTTTGCCCTGGAGCTCCCGGGGTTCGGGTTTTCAGATCGTCCCAACATCGACTACAGCCCGGAGCTCTATGCCCGTTGCCTGCGCGAGTTTTGCGAGCATCAGTTCGATCAGCCCGTGGACGTTGTTGCCCTGTCTACCACCGCCGAGTTTGTAGCGCGAGCGGCACTGGAGGCACCCCGGCTATTCAACAGCCTGGTGCTGGTGTCACCGACCGGGATGGGAAGCCGGGAGCCGCCTTCCGGAGCGGCCAGTGAAAGACTGCGCAAACTGTTTGCCGTCCCGGTGTTCAGTGCAGGGCTGTATCGTGCGCTCACCTCGCGCGCGAGTATCCGTTTCTTCCTGGGTTTGTCCTTTGAGAAAGCGGTGCCGGTGGAACTCATTGACCAGGCCTGTGCGACCGCCCGCCAGCCAGGCGCCCGCTACGCGCCGTTTCGCTTCCTGTCCATGGCGCTCTTTACTCCCGGAGCAGCAGACACACTGTATCGCCCGCTGGCTATCCCGAGCCTGGTGCTGTACGACAAGGATCCAAACATCAACTTCGAGCGCCTTCCGGAATTGATGAAGTCGAACCCGCTGTTGCGTGCCGAGCGCATAGCGCCCAGCTGTGGCTTGCCGCATTGGGACGAGCCGGAGCAGACCATCGCCGCGCTGGACAGCTTCTGGGAGAGCAGGACATCACCATGACAGGCAGCACGGAACCACCTGCATCGCAGGTGTTATCACGCGAGGAGCGTATACGGCTCAGCAATGAGTGGCATGCGCGCCCCGGCCTGCGGCAGTCACCGCCCATGCGCTGCAGCCATCTGGTGTCCCTGCGCAACGAGGCCACTGTCGATGAGGCGCGCCAGGAGTTTGCGGAATTCTGCAAAAAGCACGGGGTCGGCGCACCCTCCGACACCAGCCGACAGCACAGCATCAGTGTCGGTAGCTGCCAGCTCAAATGGGAAGGCCACACCGAGGCCGTCAGCCATACAGTGATGGTGCCCGGCAACGGTCAGCCACCGTTCAGTGAAACCGCCCTGGACCTGCTGGACCGGGAAAAGCGCGATGCGCTGACGGCGGACTTTTTGGTGGGTGTACACATTGAGGTGCTGGCAGCCCCAGGCGCTGACGATCCACAGGGCTATCAACTGGCGTCAGCGCTGCTGGCATCAAAGACGCTGCATGGTGGCCTGATGTCATCGGCCCACGCCGCAGTGTGGTCAGCGTTCCAACTGGATGCCGACGGCTTTCTGCGCATCGTGGTGGTCGATCTGGGTATCACTGAAGGGCGTCTGTCGCGCTTGCTGCAGCGTTTGCTGGAGATAGAGTCCTACCGCATGCTGGCGATGATTGCCCTGCCCCGGGCCAGGGAGGCGATGGCCGCGCTCGGCCGAATGGAGCCGGAGCTCAACGCGGTGATGATCCGACTGGAGCAGGAGCGCTCTGAAGCGGCCCAGGAGGAGGCCCTGCGTGCGATCACCGGCATTGCAGCCAGTGTTGAACAGATTGTCTCCACCCATGCCTACCGTTTCGCTGCGGCCCGCGCCTATGCCAGCATTGTCGAGCGCCGTCTCGAAGAAGTCGGTGAAGAGAAGATCGGCGGCTTCCAGAGCTACACCAATTTCCTGCTGCGTTCCCTGCAGCCGGCGATGCGTACCTGTGACGCCACCGAGCGGCGCGCCAACGAGCTGGCACAGCGCGTGGCGCGGGCTGCCAACCTGCTCAATACCATGGTCGACATGGTGCAAAAGAAGCAAAACCAGGCGCTGCTGCAGTCCATGAACGAGCGTGCGCATATGGCCTTGAGGCTGCAGCAGGCGGTTGAAGGGTTTTCGATCTTTGCCATCAGTTACTACGCGGTAGGGCTACTGGGCTATGGCTTCAAGGGAATGAAATCCGCCGGCCTGCCGGTGGACGCTGCCCTGCTCACCGGGGTGGCGGCGCCACTGGTGTTCGCCCTGGTATGGTTCCTGGTGCGCTCTGTGCGCCGCCGGCTGTCGGACCGGGACTGACTCCCCACAGACGTCCTTACCGCGCGCCAAGCCTTCCCGACGGCAGCCGCCCTGTTGTGAATATGCAATGCGGGCCATCGGGAACTACTCTCTATAGCACTGCTCTAAGCTCCCAACTTTTTCTCGGGGCCTGGTGACACCAGCGCTTCGTCTACGGCAGGGGATCTGGGCAGGATGGCTTCATTTACGGACTTTTCCCAGGTGTTCACTCGGAGATAACAGATGGACGTATCGGAAATTCACCGCATCGCGGTCACCATCGCTGAGTATGGCGTACTGCTGTTCTCCTTCCTTATCGGCTTGGCCGTTCTCGCGATTCTCATCATGTACGTGGTGGACAAGACGCAAACCAAGCACACCATTCGGCGCAACTACCCGGTGGTAGGTCGCTTCCGCTACCTGTTCGAACACATCGGTGAATTTTTCCGCCAGTACTTTTTTGCCATGGATCGCGAAGAGCTGCCGTTCAATCGCGCCGAGCGCTCCTGGGTCTATCGAGCCGCCAAGGAGGTGGACACTACGGTGGCGTTTGGATCTACCCGCCCCCTTGACCATGAGGGCGACGTGATTTTTCTCAACAGCGCCTTCCCCACGCTGGATGAAGATGCCGTAGAGCCCAGGCCAATCACTATTGGCGAAGGGGTTGCCCTCAAGCCCTACACAACGGCTTCAATACTCAACATCTCAGCCATGAGCTATGGCGCCATATCGCGGCCGGCGGTGCTCGCTCTGTCACGGGGCGCACGGGAATCAGGCATCTGGATGAACACGGGGGAGGGCGGACTGTCGTCATATCATCTCGAAGGCGGCGCTGACATCGTGTTCCAGATTGGCACCGCCAAGTACGGGGTGCGCGATGAGCAGGGCCAGCTCGACGACGACAAGCTGAGGGAGATCGCCGCCCACGACCAGGTCAGGATGTTCGAAATCAAGATGAGCCAGGGCGCCAAGCCCGGCAAAGGCGGGATATTGCCCGGTGAAAAAGTCACCGAAGAGATTTCCCGCATTCGCCATATCGGCATCGGCGAAGACTCCATCAGCCCCAACGGCCACAAGGACATCCGCTCCGTGGATGACCTGCTGTGCATGATCGAGCGGGTCCGCAGCGTCACCGGTAAACCGGTGGGCTTTAAAACGGTGGTGGGCCAGCTCAGCTTTTTCCACGATTTGTTTGCCGAGATACATCGCCGTGGCATTGCCTCAGCACCTGACTTCATCGCGATTGACAGCGCCGATGGCGGCACGGGCGCGGCGCCGCAGCCGCTGATTGATTACATGGGCATGCCGCTCAAGGAGAGCCTGCCCATGATCGTCGATTTGCTGCACGAATACGGCCTGCGAGAGCGCATCAAACTGGTGGCTTCCGGCAAGCTGATCACGCCTGGAAAAGTGGCCTGGGCACTGGCGGTCGGTGCCGACTTCTGCACATCGGCCCGCGGTTTCATGTTTGCCCTGGGCTGCATCCAGGCCCTGCAGTGCAACAAAAACACCTGCCCAACCGGCATCACAACTCACAACAAGGAGTTGCAGCGCGGCCTTGTGCCGGCAGAAAAGTGCAAGCGCGTGGCGGCCTATGCGAAATCCATCGCCTACAGCGTCGGCATCATCGCTCACTCCTGCGGTGCCAGTGAGCCGCGCGGCCTGCTGCGCGAACACATGCGAGTCATTGAGAGCAGTGATCGCTCAGTAGCGATGAACGAACTAGATCCATTGCCTGCGGTGCGCCCCGAGTACGCTGGTGGTGCCGCGGCCCAGTTACCCTAAAACCACAACAGGAAAACCCGATGAACAGCCTACTAAACAAACTCCACGGTCTGCTGGAGTCGACCCGAGCGTTCGACTTCCTCGGCCCCCTGGCGCTGCGCCTCTACCTGGTGCCAGTGTTCTGGATGGCCGGGCAGAACAAGCTCGGCAGCTTTGACAGCACCGTACAGTGGTTCGGCAATCCCGACTGGGGCCTGGGCCTGCCGTTTCCATGGTTGCTGGCCTTTCTTGCCACCTGGACGGAAGTGCTGGGCGCGATCAGCCTGCTACTCGGGGTCGCGGTGCGCTGGATTGCGGTACCGCTGATGTTCACCATGATCGTCGCCGCTACCACAGTGCATTTGGACAACGGTTGGCAGGCGATCGCCGATCCGGGCGCGCCATTTGCCAATGAACGGGTCGAGGCGTCAGCGGAAAAGATCAGCCGGGCGCGGAGCATCCTGCGCGAACACGGCAACTACGACTGGCTGACCTCCAGTGGCAGCATCGTCGTTCTCAACAACGGTATCGAATTCGCGGCGACCTATTTCATCATGCTGCTGGCCCTGTTTTTTTCTGGCGCCGGCCGCTACCTGAGCGTCGACTACTGGGTGGGGCGCAAGATCCTGCCCCAGCAGCACGGGAGCTGATCCATGGTGGCCACGGTCACGGGGCAGGTGCTGGCGCTGGGCGGGGTGGCCATTCTCGCGCTGTTGCTCAGCCGATTCACCCGCCTGGAGTTGACCCTGGCCTGCGTGCTGTGCGGGTTTGCGGCGGGGCAGACAGTGGGCTGGCTGGACTTTGACACCGGTATTCGGGCCCACAACCTGGAGGAGATCGTGTTTTACGTCATCCTCCCGGTGCTGATTTTTGAAGCTTCCTGGCACATCGAGCCGGTAGTGCTGCGGCGCTGGATTGTCCCGGTGTTACTGTTGGCGACCCTGGGTGTGCTGGTGAGCTGTGGCGTCACCGCCGCATTGGTCTACCTGGGCGTCGGCCACCCGGCTGGCTTTCCCTGGACCGCGGCGCTGATTACCGGCGCCATTCTTGCCGCCACCGACCCGGTCTCTGTGGTCAACCAGCTCAACGCGATGCAGGCTCCCGAGGACATCAAAACCCTGTTTGAAGGCGAGAGCCTGTTCAATGACGCCACCGCCGTAGTGTTGTTCTCGGTGTTCCTGTCGCTGGCCCTGGAAGCTGGCAGTACCGGCGCAGGGGACCTCCTGCTGCATTTTTGCCTGGTGTTTTTTGGCGGCATAGCCGCCGGGGTATTGGCCGGCTTGCTGGCGGCGCTGCTGGTCTCGACGCTGCAGAGCACGCAATCCACAGCGTTTGTGATGCTGTTTACCGCCTTTGGCAGTTTCTTCCTGGCGGAGCACCTGCTGCACGTCTCGGGCATCATGGCGGTGATGTTTGCCGCCCTGGTACTGCGGCATCGGCTGCGCAGCGAACAGGGCACGCTGACAGCCGGCACCGAGTTTGTCTGGAGCTGGTTGGGGCAGGTATTCACCAGCCTGCTGTTTGTGCTGATGGGGCTGGTGATCACTCTGGGTATGTTCCGCGATATGTGGCTGGCGATGTTGATTGCCATAGCTGCGGCCCTGTTGGCGCGCGCCGCCGCGGTGATGTTATGCAGCCTGCTGACCTGGCCGCTCAGTCATCGAATCAAGGCGGGCTGGCAGTTGCTGCTGTTCTGGGGTGGCCTGCGCGGCGCCATTGCCGTCGCCCTGGTGCTGGCGCTACCGATAGAGCTCGACTACTGGTACACCGTGCAGTCCATGGTGTTTGGGGTGGTATTGTTCAGCCTGCTGGTACAGGGCACCACCAACGGCCTGCTGATTAAGCGCTTCGCCTGAAGCAGAAGCGCCAGGCCTAGCCCCGCGGCGTCAGCGCCAGCTGGCGGGACTGGGCGACCAGGCGCCCGGAGGCATCCCATATGTCGCCGTCTTCTTCCATCAGTCCGCCGGAGATAAAGCGCGTCGAAAAGCGGCAACGCAGCCAGCCCGGTTCGGGCAGCCCACGAATATGCGTGGTGAGCTCCAGGGTCGGGGCCCAGCTCACAGGCAGGTTGGCGTTGAACACGGTGGGAGGGAAGGCGTCTACCGCCAGCAACAGCGCGAAGGCGTCGATCGGTTCATTGTCCAGCAGCCTGAACCAACCGCGAAACAGTGGCTGCCCGCTGGGCTTACCCACCGCAAAGCCGGCATCCTCCGGATGCAGGCGCAGTTCGATCTTGCCCATCATGGCCGGTGGAAAGCCGGAGGGGTGATGGTCGATGCGGACGCAGTCTTCCGGCGCTGGTAACTCCGGCGGTTCGGCGTCGATACGCATCGGGCCTTCCAGCGCGCCGACATCGCCAAAACTGCCCAGCAGGGTCACCAGTTCCTTGCTGTCATTGCGCATGTTGGCGCGCACGGTGGTGAAGCGCCGGCCGGTCTTGACGACGTCCGGCACGATGGTGACCGGTCCGGGCCGACCCGGCGACAGGTAGTGCGCATTGAGTGCCACCGGGTGAGGCTGGCCGCTGGCGGCAGCCATGGCCCTCGCCGCAATAGCCAGCAGGTAGCCGCCATTGGCATTGCCGACCACATCCCAGCCGTCCTGGATAGTGGCGCTGTAGCTCTCGTCGGTCTGTGGCTCGACGGCCGTGTCTGTGGCAAACACCATCACGCGGTACCCAGGTTGCGGTAGGCGCTGCCCATGTCGCCAAACAGCCAGATCAGGCGTTCACAGTGGTTGGCTGCAGCCAGTAGCTGCATGCGCGCATTGGCGTCCATCGACTCATCCTCTGCCAGATAGGCCTTGCGAACCCGGGTCATGCCGTCCTCAGAGGTCATGCCGGCCAACAGCTCGGCATCCAGATCACTGCGCTCTTTGGCGACATCCATGAAGGTCAGCAGAATGGCGTCGATGCCGTCGACGGCCACCATGGAAAAACGTTCACCCAGCCCGGTGCCCTGCAAGAGGGTGAGCTGGCGCGAGAGACTCTGCACCTCAACATTGGCGGTCTCCAGGCTGTGCTGGATGTTCAGCAGGCCGTTCAGCCGCTCGTAGAGCACCGGCGATAGCTGGTGCTGGTTGGACAGATCTGAAATCGCCGCGCGGATGCTGTCCCCAAGGCTCTGGAAACTATCGTTCAACAGCGACATACGGGCAGCACTGTTGTCGGTGCGCATTGCCTCAAAACTGTGGCCCAGTATCTCGATGAGTCTTACCTGCTCCAGCTCGATCAGGCGCATGGCGTTGTGCGGGTCGTCACCGCTTTGCTCCAGCAGATACTTGGGTTTGGAGAGCTGCTCTTCGGCGGTCTGAGGAAAATAGCGGGACAGTGCGCGGCTGATGACAGGCACCAGGGGGAACACCACGACGCCGGGTACGACATTGAACAGCAGGTTGATGGCCGCAAGCTGGAAGGCCGCGTCCTCGGCAAGGGCCTCACCCAGGGCGAGCATCAGCGGCACCCCTGTATAGACTTCTATGTAGAGAGCGGGTACCAGGATCAGTGCGCCGGCCACATTGAAATACACCTGGAACATAGCGACCTGGCGCGACTCGCCAACCAGGTTGGCTGACAGCATGTAGGTCAGCAGAGATGAGCCGAGTTTCGAACCGTAGGCAATCATCACCGACTGCTCGATGCTGAACAGGCCGGCGTTGAGAAAGGCCAGGTTGAGGATCATCACCGCCAGGCCAGACTGGGTCAGGAAGCTCAGCACCAGACCCACCAGCAGGCCCAACATGTATGAGCCATGGGTTGCGGCAATGGTCTCCTCGAACCAGGGCATTTCCGCCAGCGGCGCGATGCCGGTCTGGGTGGTGTTCAGGCCGAGAAACAGCAGGCCGATACCGAAGGCGGCGCCGGCGGTGGCGCGTACCCCCCCAGCCTGGTCGCGGGAGTACACCAGGCCGGTGATGCCCAGCAGGAAAAACACCACCAGCTTAATGTCAAAAATCAGCACCAGGATGATGATGCCGGCAAAGCAGTTCATACCGATGAGAATCGGCAGGATTTGCCGCACGCCCAGCATGCCGGCACGCAGCATGCCGATAAGGATAAAGGTCGCCGCTGCGGCGCTCTGGGTAATGGTGATGAACAGGCCGCCCCAGGCCAGGCCGAAAAAGGGATTGCGGGTCCACACGGCGATGTTCTCGCGCAGACGGCGGCCGCTGAGCAGCTTGAGGTTTTCCGTCAGCAGTTGCAGACCAACAAAAAACAGGCCCAGCCCGGCCAGCAGGGTTGCAATGATTACCAGCATCAGCCGTCGTTTAGCGCGTCTTCTTCCGTGGAGAACACGTTGAGAATGGAGTTGAAACCGGAAATTTCGAACACCTCGTTGACTGTTTCATTGAGGTCGCTGATTTTCAGAGTGCCCTCGGTGCCGTTCAGGCGCTTGGCCGTGGCCAGCAGAATCCGCAGCCCGGCGCTGCTGACAAAGGCCACCTGACGCAGGTTCACCAGCAGGTGGGTGTTGCCTTCCTCGATCAATGCATCGAGTTTCTCGTGGGCGGGTCCTGAGGTATTGGTGTCCAGGTTGCCGGACATTCTCACGACCGTGGTGCTGTCTATCTGTTCAGTCGAGATATCCATTTCAAGCCTCGTTTTCCCCGTCCAGGTGTTTGTGCAGTGTGACGACGTTATTCTCGCCGTGGCGCTCATAGTGCACCTTGTCCATGAAATTCTTGACCAGGTGCACGCCAAGTCCTCCGATGGGCCGGTCTTCTACGGAAAGGCAGGTATCGGGAGGGTCGTTGCCGAAGGGATTGAAGGGTTTGCCGTCGTCGATGATGGTAACGACAAGCTCCGAGTCCAGCAAGCGGAAGTGGAGTTCAATTTCGTGTTCGCCCGGCTGTTCTTCATCGCAGAAACCATACGAGACCACGTTGTTGAGCAGTTCATCCAGGCATACGTTCATGCGGCGCTGCACGCTGGGGGGCACGCCGTGTTGCTCGGCAAACGCATTGAACTGGGCATTGACCGCGGCAATTGCCGTGATGTCATTGCGCATGCTGAGGATCAGCTCGGTCTCGCCCTCGCGCACGACCGCGCCGTGATAGCGCACGGACATGATGGTGATGTCATCCGCCTGGCTGGCGTCGCCCTGAAAGCGCCAGACGTCGTCGACAGTGTCTTCCACGGCGTCTTTCGCCGCCGGGTAGTCTGCGTCTACCAGCCGATCCCGCAGGCGCTGTTCGCCGTAGAGGCTGCCGTCGATATCCATGGCTTCGGTAACGCCGTCGGTATAGAGGTAAATCAGGTCAGCCGGGGACAGGGTGGTAGTGTCTTCACCGTAGGCGATGCCCTCCATGGCGCCGATCACCGGGCCATGGCGCTTTTCCAGTCGCTCCATTTCACCGCCCGCCCGCATCAGGTAGGGCGGATTGTGGCCGGCGTTGCTGTACACCATTTCACCGGTCTGCAAGTTGAGAATAGCGAGAAACAGGGTCACGAACATGGCCGAGTCATTGCCCTCGGCGGTTTCGCTGTTGACGTGGCTGAGTATGCTGGCAGGCGACAGATCGTTGGCGGCGCGGGACTTGATGAGGGTCTTGGTGACTGCCATAAACAGGGCGGCCGGTACGCCTTTGCCGGACACATCTCCCACGCAGAAACAGAAGTGATCGAGGTCGATCATGAACATATCGTAGAAATCACCACCGACTTCCTGGGCGGGGTAGAGTGCGGCGTGCACATCGAATTCCCCCTGGTCCGGAAAGGCGGGGAATGACAGCGGCAGCATGCTCATCTGGATATCGCGGCCGATGTTGAGCTCGCTCTCCATGCGGTCCTTGGCGCTGCGGGTGCGCTTGAGAGTCTCCAGCGAGTCTTCCAGCTCCGAATTCTTGGTCTGGATTTCTTCCAGCAGCTGGTCCCGGGTCTTCTGCTCGACAATGGCCCGCAGTCGGCCGAGGGTCGCCTTGTCGACGCGGTTGGATGTCAGCTCCACGGAAACGCGGTGAAACAGACCGCCGCTGCCAGCGTCTTTTTCCAGGTGATCGAAGAAGCTCTGCAGGTAACCGAGGCTACGGGTGTCCAGTTGACCCACGAAGTCCAATTGCAGGCGTGGCAGATTGCCACGGGCGCACAGCCCCACCTCTATCCGCGCCTGACTGTTAAGCCGCTGCAGCGCCTTGCCCACCTCGGAGACCACCGTCGCGAGGCGGGTCGACAGCAGGCTGTCACCGGCCACCAGCGCTGCCAGGCTGTGCACCTTGCGTCGCGCCTCCAGCACGGAGTCTCCCTCTACCAGCGGAATCGAGCCCAGTACAAAGGTCTCGCGTGGCAGCGGGCTGCGGGACTGAAGCTGGTTCACTTGCGCATCCTCAGGGCAATACAGGTCGCGTCATCGTGGTGCTTGCCAAATCTCTCCACCATGGTACGGGCTATTGTATCCGCACTCTGGTAGAGAATCTGCGGGTAATCCTGCAGCTCGAAACGGTCGCTGATGCCGTCTGAGTACACCACGATGACTTCGTCATCGCCGAGGGTGTGCTGCTCCTGGCGCGGCGAGCGAATCTGGTGGCCCAGGTTGCCAGCCATGGACATCAGGCGCAGGTTGCGTTGGCCAAACACCCGATAGGTAATATTGCCGATGCCGCTGAAGTGCACCTGGCCATTGCGGCTGTCGATCACTGCGATACCGGCCACGGCTCCCAGACTGCCGCGCATTTCTGCGTGCAGTTTGTGCATGGTGTCTACCACGTCCATGCTCCAGCGTTGCCTGAGGAAATCCCGCGCCGCGGTGGAAACACGGTGTGCTTCCGGTCCGTGGCCGAGACCGTCAATGACGCCAATCATCAGCAGGTGATCGCGCCGCTCAATCATGGCGGTATCACCATTCAACCGCTCACCCTGGCAGGGGCGTGAGTACATGGCGGCATCCAGTTCCAGGCAGTCTACACAGTCTTCCGGGGTGGCGGCCTTGCCGCAGGGGCGGTAGCCCGGGAGGACGCGCGAACCGCGCAGCGGGGGCTGGTCCCACTTAAGGCAGCGAACCTCGGTGAGTTCGCCGGGCTGTGAGCTGATGGTGAAGTCGTCCATCATGCGCCGCACGCCCGGCAGGCCCAGGCCCAGCGTGCCGCTGGAGCTGAAGTGATCCTGCATGGCGGTTTCCACATCGTCGATGCCAGGGCCGCGGTCGCGCGCTGTCACTATCACGCCACGGGAGTTCCCCTGTTCAAGCACCTGCAGGAGAATTTCTCCGCTGCCCGCATATTTGAGGATGTTGCGACTGAGCTCTGACACCGCCGTGGATACCGCCTGTGCGTCCACTTCGCTGAGACCGGTGCTCCGACAATAGCGATGAGCTTCGACAACCGTGCGCGTGGCGTCGGCTTCAGATGCCACGCGAATGCGCGTTGCGCCTTCATCAATCTCCACCGGTTGGCTCCGCCTCGACATCCTCTGCTGCCACGTCGGCGTCTGCGTCCTCCACTTCATCCTCTTCAGGATCTGCATCCTTGTGCACTGTGGCCAGCCGCTCAAAGGCCATGTCGAGGTTGAGGGCCGCATCGATGTCGTCGGTGTGGGCGTCCAGTTCCACCAGGGCAGATACCACTCCAGCCTGGAACCCGGAGAAGATAGTACGAGCGCCCATCAGTGCGGCCATCGACATGGTGTCGCGCAGGGCCTCGAATTCCTCCAGGTCCATGATGGCGATCCCGGACAGGTCCAGTATCACGGCAGTCGCATCGGAGCGCTGCAGCAGGTCGAGCAGGTCCGAGCGGAATTGCGTCAGTACGGTGTCGCTGAGATCAACCTGGATGGAAACCACGATGCAGCCCCGGGAGAGCTGCATGGGTATGCGCGCCACGTCCATGCCAGTCGTCATGTTTCGCTCTCGGCCGTCATGAGTCGCTACTGGCAATACTGAGGTCGAGGGCTTCGAACGCGGTGGCCAGCGCATCCTTCATGGTGGCCGTAGTCTTGACGTCGCCGACCTCAATGCCCAGTTCTACGATGGTCTGGGCGATAGCGGGAGAGACCCCCGAGATCACCGACTGGCAACCCATCAGACGGGTGCCCCGGGATATCTTGATCAGGTGGTTGGCCACCGCCGTATCGACCACGCCGACGCCGCTGATATCGAGAATGAAGACCCGGGCCTGGGTCTCGGCGATCTTGTCCAGGGTCGCGTTCATCACGTCACGGGCGCGCATGGAGTCGATCAGCCCGACCAGCGGCAGCAGCAGAATGCCGTCCCAGATGTTGGTGACCGGGGTCGACATCTCCAGCATGGATTTCGACTGGGCGGTCAGCGTCTCCTCGACCATGGCGTTGTAGGTGTCCACGACGATGGCGGTATCCAGGTGCAACAGTTTGGCGATGGAGTGCTGGGTGGCCAGCACCTCTGCCTCCTGCATATCCGAGTCCCTGGCGATGGCCATAAAACACTCTAGGAAGCGGTTCATGCCGGCAAAGTAGGTGCTCAGCGGCAGGCCGATACGTGCATGGGCTTCACCGACCCGGCGGCGGCGCGCCACGTAGCCCTCGTCCACCGAGCCACTCATGAACAGTTGCCAATAGCTGTGTTGCAGCCCCTGCACCCGGCTGAGGGTGTCCGCCTCGGAAAAATACTGTTCGAATTCAGGCTGGGTACCCAGCCAGCTATACCAACTGTCCACCATGTCATCCATCTGCGGCTCTACCACGGCGGCAAACGCCTGGATGCGCGCCAGGTCGTGGCGGGTGATACCGTACTGCTCACACATCAGCGCTGGGCTCTGATGTGCAAACTGGTTGCAGATAGTTAGTGTTGATCCCATTCGGTCCCTCGGATGGATGGTTCAGCGGCGCCCGCCTGCTGGCGGGTCTTGTTCGCTGTAACCCCCGTGATCGCGCCCTGCATTAAACCACTCCGGTGGCGCGCAATGCTACACGGCGCTCAGACCATGGCGGCGGGCAGGTAGTCGGCCGTCAGTTCCAACGACGTCTCCCAAAGTCGCGCGGCCAAACCGTCGTCGGTCAGGTACGGGGTACCTTCGCCGACGTTGCAGTTGTCAAAGTAGTAGCCGCGCACGCCAGCCAGGGAAGGGTGAGTGGTCAGAAAGGTCTGCGTGGCGGCGCCTTCTTCCACGGTCTTGGTAAACATCCAGCCCAGCCAGCGGGCGGCGGTTTGTTGCCAGTCGGGCATATTGCGGATGGCATTGGTGACAATCACCCCGGGGTGCAGGCTATTGGAAGTGGCCATGGTGCCTGACAGCCTGTCCGCCAGGGCCCTGGAGCACAGCGCATTGGCCAGTTTGGAGTGGCCGTAGGCCACCTGCGGGTCGTACGGGTGTTGTTGCCAGGCCAGGTCATCCAGCAGGATGCCGCCCTCCGGCGCGCGCCGATGGGCACGGCTGCTGACAAACACGAAGCGTCCCTGCTCGGCGGCAATCACGTGATCCAATAACTGGTTAACGAGGATGAAATGCCCGAGGTGGTTGACGCTGAAATGCCTCTCGACGCCATTGATGATCTCCAGCTCAGGCACCGCGACGATGCCGGCATTGCACACCAGTCCGTCCAGCGGGCGATTCATGCCGCGAATGCGCTCGCCGCAGGCAGCCACTGAGGCGTAATCGCCGAGGTCGAGGAATTCCGGCGTGGTATCACCATCGACGGCGGCGCAGGCGAGCTCGGCTTTCTCCAGCGTGCGGGCAATACCGATTACATGGGCGCCACGCAGCGCCAGTACCCGCATGGTTTCAAAACCGAGCCCGGAGTTGCAGCCGGTTATCGCGTAGGTAAAGCCACTCAGGTCCAGGCCCTCGGTCACCTGTTCGGCGGTGGCGGACTCATCAAAGGCGCTGGCCGGTGGGGTAGCGCTGATTATGCGCGCCAGCAGGGGCGCGGGTAGCGCTGCCAGCAGCGTGACCAGGCTGGATTGCTGGAGAAAACGACGGCGGTTGTAGGGCGTCATGGCAAGTCCTTGAGTCCTTCGGTCCCCTGCAGTTTGGCATCCTGCAGCGCCTGAGGTTCCCCCTTCGGGTTCTTCAGGGCATAGCTAGTTTAGAAGCGAATTGGCGAAGATGAGCAGGATGATCGCCGGCACCACATAGCGGATGTACCAGGGCCAGACAGCCCAGAACAGACCCTGCTCGATGTCTGGCTGTCCCTTTCGCAGTTCTTCGAGAATGCCGTTGCGATGCCACACCCAGCCACAGAACAAGCAGTACATCAGCCCCAGCAGAGGCTGTGCATAGCGCGTTGTGGCCGCTATAACCAGGCCAAAAAGTGCGTCAAAGTTGAATAAAATCAACGTACTTACAAGCGCTATCGAGAATCCGATTAAATAGACGGCCCGGCGTCTACTGTAGCTGTGGTTTTCGATGGTGTAGGACACGGGCACTTCCAGCATGGAAATCGAGGACGTCAGCGCCGCAATGGTCATCAGGGCGAAGAACAGCAGGCTCACCACGACGCCGGCGGTACCCATGGTGTCGAACAGCGCCGGCAGTACGGTGAAAATCAGCGTATCTCCGGAGATCAGGGACCCGTCCGCGCCGAAAATCTCGACACCGTTGTTGAGTGCCACGTACATTGCCGGTATCACCACGAAACCTGCAGTGACGGCGATCATGATGTCCACGCCGGTCACCCAGCCTCCCAGGGCCGGCAGCTTGCCCTCGTCGGGGATGTAAGAGCCGTAGATGAGCATGGTGCCGGCACCCAGCGACAGACTGAAGAAAGCGGCGCCCAGCGCGCTGACGATCAACTGTGGCTTCACTGCGGCACCAAAGTCTGGCAGCAGGTAGACCTTGAGTCCTGCCATCGCGCCGTCCAGGGTCATCACATAGCCCACCAGCAGGAACAGGGTAACGATCAGAATGGGCATCAGGCGGCTGGACCAGCGCTCAATACCATCATGCACGCCCTCGGCGATGATGGCGGCGGTCAGGAACATAAACAGCCCCATAAAGCCGACATTGCGGATGAAACTGAAGTCCACCAACCAGGTGGCAAGCGGGTCCAGGCCGACAATGCTGGCCAGCGACGAACAGAAATGAGCGATCATCCAGCCAGCGACAATGCCGTAGAAGCTCAGGATCATGGAGACGGTGAAGATACCGGCCAGGCCAATCAGGCTGCCCACGTTTGCCGTCTGCGGGCCCCGGGAAATGGAGCGCAGCGCCGTCACACCGTTGGCATGAGCATGGCGGCCGATGATCAGCTCCGCCATCAGGGCAGGGTAGGCCAGCAGGAAAGCCAGCAGCAGGTAGACCAACAGGAAGGCAGCACCGCCGTTGCTGGCCGCCTGGGTGGGAAACCCCCAGATATTGCCCAGTCCCACCGCGCTGCCCGCAGCGGCCATTACAAAGCCGAAGCGGGAGCTGAACTCACCCCTTGGTGATGCCATGTTATTGTTCCCTAAGGATTTTTTGCGGAGTGTAACAGTATTTTGGTGAACCGGTTCACAAGCTTGAGGGAAATCATGTCACATATTCTGCGCTGGGCAGTAAAATAGGCCCCGTCAACATAGAGGTATGCAATGAATACTGACAATCGCCCATCACTGGAGCTGCAAGCGCAAACTGAGCGCGGCAGCTTCTTCCGTCGCAGCGTAATGGCCATGGCCATGATCGCCGTGTTCGGCTATGTGGTGGCTTTTGTACAGGCTGATCGCGGCACTGTCCATTACAACGCCTATGTTGCTGCCTACACCAACTGCTTTCAGCATATCGTGGAAGCGGAAGCCGCCGCGGTGAACTGCAACTATGTGCCCGAGGTACGCCAGCACCTGATTGCACACCGTGAAGCCTTTGCCGTCGGTGACCCCTTCCTCAATCTGGCGCTGTCGCTGACCGCCGCCGTTATGCTCTCACCGCTGATCCATCGCTTTGGCCGCTGGCTGGTATCTCGCCTGCAGCCTTACAGCGACGATCACGACCGTACAGTCAGTCATCCTGCGTGATATGATGCCGCCCGCTGCCGGGGTGGTGAAATTGGTAGACACAGGAGACTTAAAATCTCCCGGCCTTTGGGCCGTGCGGGTTCAAGT
>JANQIO010000156.1 GCA_028282105.1 Halieaceae bacterium
CATAGACATCGGTGTCATGGTGGCCCACCTGAATCGTGGTATGCAGCAGGTCGCCGGCGGGCACTTCACGCCGCATCGCGGCCTCGAGCTGGCGCATGCGCTCGACGGTCTCCTCGAACGGCGTGCCATTGTCCAGCTCGACCTTGACCAGGATGGTATCGAGTGCAGTCTCCGGATAGAGCTGAAAGCGAATGAAAGACAGGGCGACCAGGGACACGCCGACGAACACCGCGACGAAAGCCAGGCAGGATTTCAGCCGGTGCCGGAGCATGCGTGCAAGGATGCGCCGATACACTGCCTGTGCCGCCAGCAACCAGTTCCGCTGACGGGTTGTGTAAGGACTGTGTGCGAGATGTGCCGGCAGGAGAAACTTACTCTCGAACAGCGATATCAGCAGCATCAGCGACACCACCGTGGGTATCACGCGAACAAAATCACCCTCGAGTCCACCCAGGGTAAACAGCGGCAGGAAGGCAACGATTGTCGTGAGAACGCTGACCGTGACAGGCGCTGCCACATCACGGGTGCCCTGTATCGCCGCCTCAACATACGACAGGCCCGATTCGCGCCTCGCCTGTATGCTCTCTGCCGTAACAATGGCATCGTCCACCAGCATACCCAGCACCAGTATCATGGAAATCAGCGTCATGCCGTTGACAGACAGACCGGTAAACATCAGGGCAAAAAAGGTGCCCAGTATGGAGAAAGGCAGGCCGATACTGACCCAGAACGCCATGCGCCGCCCGAGGAAAACCCACAGCACGAAGAACACGGAGATAAACCCCATCCATGCATTGGTCACCAGCGTGTTCAACATGTCCCGGGTGAAGCGCGACACGTCGTTTACCAGATACAAGGCCACACCTTCGGGCAGTTGGGGCGTTTCCGCCGCAATCAAATCACGCAGCCGGTCCAGCGTCTTCAATTCATCCGCATTCGTGTTCTTCTTGATGTGAAGGGCAATGCTCAACTGTCCGTTGGTGCGGTTTTGCACCTGCCAATCCTCGTAGCCCGGCATCACGCGCGCCACGTCGCGCAATAGCACCGCGTTTCCAGGCTCGCGGCTGCGCAGGATGACATTGCCCACATCAAGCGGATCATGAAACAGGCCCACCGTGAGGATTGCCTTCTCACCGCTCATGGAACGCACCGAGCCACCGCTGTCGCGTACGTTGCGCAGCCGTATTGCCTCTGAGATTTCGTCGAGCGTTATGCCAAGTTGCTGCAGTTTGCGCTGGTCAAGCTGGATCTTGACCTCCGGGCGGCGATAGCCAACCTTGTCGATGCCGGAGACGCCGGGCACGCTGCGCAGCTTCTGCTGCCACTGGCGGGCCAGCACCCTGAGTACTTCCTCGCTGACAGCACCGACGATGTGCAGCTCGGCGACCGGAAGCTGATCAGAACCCAGCTCCTCCACCAGGGGTTTCTCGATCAAATCGTCCGGTAGCCGACTCTGCGCGCGGTCAACTGCCTTTTGGATATCAGCGAGCACTTTGGCCCGGTTGGGAAAGTCCGGATCGAGGTTCAGTGTGATAAGCGACAAGCCCTCCATGCTCTGGGACACAATCTTCCGAACGCCGTCCACTTTCAGCAGTTCTTCCTCCAGCACCAGGCTGACACCGAGTTCGATCTCCTCGGGACCGGAGCCCGCCTTCATCGTGGTCACGTTGACCACACCCATATCCATGGTGGGCATGACCTCGTAGCGAAGGGCACCGAGGCTGGCCAGACCGAGCAGTACAACCAACACCAGAAGCAGGGTGACCAGCTTGAGCCGCTCGATAAAGAACCGTACCAGGCGAGTCATGGCACACCGCTATCGGAAATCAGCAATAGCGATCCCTGTGTGACGTGACGCGCGCCCTCGACGATCAACTGATCGCCCGCCTGTAGTCCGTGTTCCACCACCAGCAAATCGTCTGCGGCGACGGCAACACCCACCAGCTGGCGCTCGGCGCGTTGATCCCTGGCGACGTACACCACATGACGTCCGTTCCAGGCCACCAGCGCCGAGTCTGGGATAAGGAGTTGATCGAGTATGGGAGTACGGCGAAGGCTCACCCGCGCCGTCATGCCCGGCTTCAGGCGTGAGTCAGGGTTATCCAGCAGCAGCTTGATTTCGTAGTTTCCGGTGCGGCTATCCGACCCTGCAGAAACGGAGTGGATAACCGAATCGACCTGGCCGAAGACGGTCATCACCTCACCGGGGTTGCCCACATGAAGATACGGAAGCTGGCGCTCGCTGGCGAACACCGACACTTTCATGGTCTGTACCGCCTGCAAGGTCATCAGCGGCTGATAGGCCATGATGGACTGGCCGGCTTCAACGTGGCGAACCCCCACGATCGCGTCCAGGGGGCTCTTCACCACCTGCTGGTCGAGGTCGCGCTCTATCAGCTTTATGCGGCTACTCAGTTCCCGTACCCGGGCTGCGGCTGACTCGTGTGCGAAGCGCGCATCGTCATACCGCTGTACGGCGATGGTGTTGGCGTTCGCCAGCGCCTCTAGACGCGAGAGGTTGAGGCGCGCGTTGTCCAGTTGTACCTGCGCCTGTTCCAGGAGGTGCTTTGTTTCATCCAGAATCAGCAAAAGCTTGCTGGTATCGAGCTCAAGTAGCGGCTGACCTTTGGCCACGTGGTGGCCCTCCTCCGCCAACACCTTCACCACTGGTGCCGCGAATTCCACATTGACCACCACCTCCTCGGCCGACTCGAGGACGCCGTACAGGCGCACATCGGTCTGAAGCGTGCGCGGCGTCACGGTCGCCACCTCGACCGGAATAGCTTCCTGGCCCTGGTACAGGTCCTCGGAGGGATCTGCGCTACAGCCCACCAGTGCGAAACCCACAAGCAACATCCACCTGTAATTCACTGTGCCAGCTCCTCCGACAGCGAGTTGACCAGCGAGCCCTTGAAGAACTCCCAGCCCTTGCGGCAGGCAGACTCGTCATCGAGTAGGAACCAGTGGAACACCAGTCCGCAAAAATAGGCGTCCACAATCAGGACCGAGGCCTCCACCTGTTCCCAGGATTCAGTCGGGTAGAAGTGCCGGACAGCGACCGTGTACTCAGCCAGGCTGCCGCGAATAAGCCCCTGGACTTCTTGCTTCACCGCATCGTCAACGAGCGCTTGGGCCACAAAGGCGTAGAGCGCCTTCGTCTCCATGGAATAGTCGGCGAGTCTCTGAAAAAGCGTCTCACCGATGGCCGTCAGGTAGGCCTCCAGGTCGGGGTAATCCTCAGGCCGGTCCGGGCTGATGAAGGGCGCCAACAGTGAAGCCAGGACCACGCGCCTGACATCATTGAGCCCCGAGAAGTGGTGGTACAGCGCGCCTTTGCTGATTCCCGCCTCCTGGCTCAACCTCCCCACCGTCAGCGCACTGAAGCCCTCGCGCCCCAGTATGGTTACCGATACACCAATGATGCGTTCTCGCATCCTCCGGGAAGCAAGTTCCTTTTTGTTGGCTGGGATTGTTGCGTGATCGTCCATCGATAAGGCCATGAAGACTACCGGAGAGGGGCACTATACAGATTACCGACCGATCGTTCAATAAAAACTACGGGCGTGCGCAACGGCGCCGGCTCCATCCGCTGGGAGCCCGCCACGGCAAAGGCAAATGTGGTCAGTGCGAGGTGCGCAGGGGTGCCAGGTTGGCGCCGATGGCGTTCGCCGAGCTTCGGCCATAGCGCCAACCTGGCACCCCTGCGCACCTCGCACTGACCACATTTG
>JANQIO010000161.1 GCA_028282105.1 Halieaceae bacterium
GACCTGACGCAAACCTGACTCGGACCGCAACAAGGCCTGGCCGACCACCAGTTGCTGCTCGCTGACTCTCGCGTCGAGTGCCGCCAGCCGGGGTGCGAAGTTGGAGCTGCGGCGATTGGCAATGGCAACATCCAGCCGGGCCAGACCCTGCTCCGCTTCCGTCAACGCGGCCTGCAACTGCGCCAGCTCGCGCTCGGCGCGCCAGCGGCGATCCGGAAATTGCTCGCTGTCGTCCCAGGTCATAAGACCGCGGTACAGGCGCAGCAACGCCCGCTGCTCCGCGGGCGCCTCGATCTTCTCGGCCATGGCCTCGGCCCGTTCCAGCCGCCGCCACAGTTGCCGGCCCGTTTCATCGGCAAGTGCGCGCCCGTCGTCTTCGCGCTCCGCGGTGGCCAATCGTGACGCCAGGGCCTCTGCCTCCGTCGTGAGCAGCATCAGGCGCTGTTCGTACTGCTGCCGGGCGCCGCCTTCAATGACCCGCTCCCAGTTGGCCTGCTGCTCGATATCTGCCTGAGCCAGCACGGCGAGTTTCTCCGTCGCGCGAGAGAGACTACGATCGATGCGCTGCAGGTCTCGCAGCTCGCGCATAGCACCCTGGAAGGCGTGGCTGGCAATCAGGTGCCTCAGATAGGGCGCCTGCTCAGAAATCGGCAGGATGTCTTCCCCAAACAGCCAGTCATCGGAGTCCTCCACCTCAAGCTGCAGCAGGTCTGCAAGCCCGGCGCTGGCGAATTGCTGAATGGCCGCCTGTACGCTGTCCAGTTCCGCCTGGTAGACCTGTCGAGCCTGCTGGTAGCTGGCCAGCGCCAGACCCGGTCGCGACAATTGTTCATAGGCATACGGCACGGCCAGCAGGCTTTCCCGCACGCTTTGGCTGACCGGCGGCCGAGCACCCAATTCACGCCAGGGAGACAGCGCCGCCATGGCATCGCCGTTCTCGAAGGCCGCCCAACCGTGCCCCAGCAGTGCGCGGTCAGCCACAGGACTCACCAGCCTCACCTGTTTGAAGTCCTCGCGGGCGGCGTCGAATTCACCGGCCGCCATCAGTGCATAGCCGGAAGCGGTAAAGGCGCGATCACGCAGGGTCCTCAGCTCCGGCGTAGCGTCGGCCTGCTCGAGTTGGTGAAAGTGCCCGGCGGCGGCCACCCAATCGCCGTCAGCGGCGCGGGCGGCGCCGAGGTTGTAGCTGCTGTAGAAGCGCCAGGGTGACTTCTCCGGCAGGGCTGCCAGGGCGACCTCCGCGCTTGCCGCATCCCCTTGAGACAGGGCGATGGCCGCGCGCAGGTAGGCGGCCTCCTGGGCCAGATCGTCGCGCTTGTCGATATCCACCAACGCCAGGCCGGCCTTGTCGAGGGCGGCAGCGGCGCGTGCGGTCTCACCGCGCTGCCAGGCCACCTTGGCGAGGTAAAACCAGGCGCGCTGGCGATTCACACCGTCGCGGGGTTGCGCCAGCAGCGCGGTAAACACCCGCTCGGCTTCGCGGTCCATGCCGTAGGACAGGCTGATACCGCCGCGCAGCAGCTCGGCATTCTCGGTGTGCGGGCCCAGCTCGCCCTGGGTCTGGCCCACCATGAGCTCAGTCAGCGACTGGAAGTAGTCGCCCTGGTAGAGGTGATAAAGGCTTACCCCGTAGCGCAGGCTCTCAACGGTTTCCGCGGCCCGCACCACGCCACTGGCCAGCGCCAGTGTGAGCAACACTGTCGCCGCCGTTCGCATGGCCTGCAGGGGCGCCACAGCGCTACCACTCCCTCACCGCGAATTCGGGCTGGCGGGTAGCCGTCGAATCGACAATCTTCAGCTCCAGGTGCTTGGCACCGGACTGCTTGTCGAAGACCAGCTCGGTGGCACGTCGATAGTCACGGCCCTTGGGACCAAAACCGGTGAACACCGCCACCAGCTCATGCTCACCCGACTTCAGGTTGCCCAGGAACAGGCGGTGCACGCCGCCGCGACGCAGGGCGCTGAGCTGCCGGTCGGTGTACAGGTAGTGGGTCACCACCTCGCCGTCTATCGACAGCTTGACGGCGTCGAGCTTGAAGAACTCACCCACGTCCAGGGACAGGAACACCGAAACCTGGGTGTCACTGGGGTAGAGCAGCTCTTCTTCGAGAATAAAGAGATCGCGGTTCAACTCCAGGGTCTGTTGCTTGATGTCCTGGATATCATCACGCAGCGCGGCTGGCGTATCCGCCGACGCCAGGTCCTGCGCGCTCGCGCTGAGCACGTACAGGAGCAGGCCGCCGGTGAGCAACAGCTTACCGAGCAGGGGGTGGAGGTGAGATTGTGGGGTCATGGTTAGGTGAGCACTCCTCCCGATATGCTGGGCAGCGGCTGGAAGGCGATATAGCGATCCAGGCCCAGTGGATCGCCGAGCCCCTGGGACGGGAAGAAGTTGTCCGTCGCAAACAGCCCCTGTTCGCCGTGCAGGGCCATGTAGTTGAGGATCACCATCTCCACGTTGAGATTGACGTTATTGGCCGCCGGGGTTGACGAGGTCTCCACCGAGGCATCGGGTCGCATCCAGCCAATCTGCTGGTGCATCAGCGGATCGCTCAGCCCGTCATCCCAGAGCTGCGGCATACCCCCCGGGTCGTAGACCAGGAAGAACGAACAGGCCGTGGATGAGTTGTCGCTGGACCAGGTGAACTTTTCGACGCCGTTGACGATCTCCGAGCTGCCGTTGCTGGACAGGGAGCCGTCGCTGAATACATAGAGCATCAGCGGCGTCGACTTGCGGCGGGCGTACTCCAGGCAGGCGCCGATACAGCGACCGGCACGCAGATCGCGAGCGTCGGTACTGTTGCGGGTATTGCCGTGGTAGTCGTAACCACCCATCTCCACCGTGCCGCAGCCGGCGATGCCATCGATCACCAGCTTCATCACCGAAGCGGTCTTGCGGAACTCGCGGTCGTCGTTGAATTCGTCAGCGGTGAAGATGCCGGCGTCACCGACAATCAACGGGTCCTGTTCCGGGTTCAGCGCGTCCGGATTGGAGAAATTCTCCAGGGTATCGGCGCTGCGCAGGTACTCACAGCTGAAGCGATCCTTGAGTCGCTGGTCTTCGTCAGTGGGATTGCTGATGCGGGTATTCACCAGGTCCATCTTGAAGTCGGTCATGCGCTTCATGGATTCCAGCACCGACACGATGTCCTCGGTGTCTTCCAGCAGGAACTTGAGATCACCCACATCCACCAGGCCGCTGGCATCCGACGGGCGGTCCACCTTGGTGGGCTGCAGCTCCGGGTCGATCAGCATGGCCGGCGCCATGCTGTTGCCGCCGGACATGGAGTTCTCGGAACCGATCAGTTGCAAAATCTGGCCCCGTAGGCCGGCCCGGTAGATGCCGTACATGGGATTGTGCGGGTTGTTGCCGGTATCGTTTTCAGAACGGCCGGGAATCACGGCGCCGTTGCAGAAACCGGCTACGCCACTGGCTTTCTCGAGAATACCGCGCAGCATGGCGCTCTCACTGTGGAACAGCAGCCCCAGGGTGTCGTCGGTGAAGTCACCGGACAGGGTGGCCGCATTGGCGTTGAAAGGCAGGATGTCCGGCGGCAGCCCCAGGGTCGCATAGCCCGAGGTGCTGAGCGCATCGCGCTGGCCGCCGGGGCCGCCGACAATGACGTTGCCGCCGGCAAAGTTGGCGCCGCCCGCCAGATCGAAACATATAAACGGAATCTTGCGGCCGGCTACCTTGCCGAGATCACAGGTCGAATAGTTGGTGAAGGCGGGATCCAGCAGATCCGGCGAAATAGCGTGGGCGCGCGGGCCCAGCAGGCTGTACAGCGAGGTACCCAGCAGGCCGGCGCAGCCGGCGCGGAACCCCTGGGAGATAAACTCCCGGCGGTTCATCGGGCGCCGGTGGTGCGGCTGCATCAGCGGCTCATCGACGCCTATGTGTAGGGGTTTACGCCTGCGCATGATCATCTCCTGCTATCGCTCTCTGCTGTGCGCCTTACTGTCCGAGCACCACGGCGCTGCCCAGCACGGTGGTACACACGGCCTTTACCACGTCCCCGGTCCGCGACAACGGGCAGGGGGCGTCGTTCAGGCAGTACATGAGGCCGTCGCGCTTGTTGTGCGCGGCGGGGTTGGGGTCAGGCACCCACTCGCCATCCAGCAACACATAGGGCTTAAGGTCGCGGTCATCGGTCACCAGCAGCACCAGCTCATCGAGAATCGGCTCGCGGATGACATCCTCCACCAGGCCAGTGTTGATCGCCCGGTCGACCAGTGGCGCGGCCACGTCGTTGCGCCAGTCGTGGCCGGGGTCATCCACCGGCGCCGAGAAGTTGAAGCCGGGGAACATCGCGGCACTGAGACTGTTGCTCTGCACCAGGGCGTCACAGTAGGCGGAGGCCAGCTGGGTAGCTGACATCTGGTGCGCTGAGCTGAAGGCCTGAAAATCCGCGTTGGCCGGCAGGCCGCGGCGCACATCGGCAAAGGTTTCGGCAACCGTCTTGCCGGTGACGGCGCTGGGCGTCGGGCTGGCGGTGGACACGCCGGTCAGCCGCGCAAAGGTGGCGTTGATTTCGTCAAAGGTGCGCACACCGATGTCCGCGGCCACACCACCTGACAGGGTATAGCGGAACGGACGACGGGCGCCCTCGTCCACGGGCGAGGCGCGGCCCTCGGCGGTATCAAACGCCAGGAAGAAAATGTCCTGGTCGGCGCCGTTCTCCAGCGGAATCACGGTGCCAATACCGGCCAGCGGCTCGCTGAAGCTGCCCAGGCTGGAGCTGGCTAGTGCGGAGACGTTGGTAAAGGCCTGTCCCACCGCGGCCAGCTTGCCGTTGATACCAATGCGTATGCCCTGCACGTCGAAATCAACGCTGCCGCCCGCCGGATTGATATTGGCAAAAAAAGGTTCCTCGAACAGGTAACTGGCATCGTCGAACTGACTGACCTGGTAGACCACGTAGCAGTAGTTGGTGCGATTGCCGTCGGCATCGATACGGTAGCAGCCGCCTTCATCCCCGGGCGTGCCGCCCTCCCCGTCGATCAATTCACTGACGCTGAACATCAGGAAGTACTTCTGGCCCACACCCACATCGAAGTTCTGCTGGATCTGTTCGGGCGTCAGCACCGCATTGTGGACCGCCACCATGCGGATGGCGCCGGCCCAGGGCCGGGTGTTGCTGGTGTCGTTGCCAAGCACCAAAGCGAATACTTCGCTCCAGTTGGTCAACAGGCCACCACCGGCCTCGTCGAAGGCGCCGGTGTCCATGCCGTTGACAAAGATGCGCCGACCGTCGATGGCGTTGTAGGTCACCACCACATGCTGCAGCGTGGCCTGGGCAATCTCGTCGTCGTCCTCGGTGCTCACCGCCGGCTCACCGGCGTTGTTGTCTTCCGTGACCGTGCTGCGGTTGAAGGCCTGGTAGTTGTACATCATCTGCGAGATCAGGAAGTTGCTGCTGGTGGGGCCGCCGGCGTAGCCGACAATCCAGGCGTTTTCCTGGGCGACATTGTCCGGCGCCACCCAGGCCTCAATGCTGTACTCACCGGTACCGGTCAGCAGGTCGTAGAGCTTCTTGCTACCCGCCACACTGCCCTGGGCCTTGCCGTTCACCAGGCGAATACCCCAGCTCGCCATCCAGCTGTAGTCGCCGGACAGACCCAGGGGTATTTCGGGCTGCACACCGCTGGTATCGGCGGTAGTGGTGCCCGCGCCTTCGCGGAACTCCCATTTCGCCACCAGGTTGGTCTCGTAACGGCCGCCGCTGTTGGCAACGATACCGTCGGCCTCCAGAATCTGAGCCTTGCTGATAACCAGCGCCGGGTCGACTTCCGTCACCGGGACGACAGCGGCGATACGCGCCACCGCCGCCTCCATTTCGTTGGCGTCGCTGCCACAGTTGCTCCAGCAGTTGTGCTGCTCCGGGTCCAGCCGCCTGACCACCCGGGAGGCGCCGGGGTCTGCCAGGTCGATCACGGTGCGCAGCGCATCGAAGGCGGAATCGCGATCACCGCTGGCGAAGTACGGAGACTGCGGGAAGGCTGCATTCTCAGCGTGGCACTCACTGCAATAGGTACGTAACAGTCCGATCAATTCACCGCCGGATTCCACGCTGATGCCCAGCGCGTCCAGTTCATCCGCCGTGGGCGGCAACACCCGGGTACCGGAAGGGTCCACCGGGCGACGCGCCACCAGCCGCACTTCGCTCTGGGTCTGGGACACGCCGCTGGCCCAACGCTCAACGTAGCCGGTGAGCGTGGTGGCGCAGGTGGCGGTCTGGTCAGCGCCCAACCAGCAGTTGTGACCATTGGCGACACGCAGCACTGCGGCTGATGCCGCCGGGTCTTCGAGGTTTACCACCGACTTGGACACCTGCCAGGCGTTGTTCACATCAGTCTGGTCGACGAACGCGGTACCGGCGGAACCGCCCGGCGTGTGGCACTGGCCACAGCGGTCGTTGGCGGCCAGTGGATCGTAGAACTCGCGCTTGAAGTTCTGTATCTCTTCACTGGCGGGTGGCGGGCCCTCGTAGACGAACTGCGCGCTGCCAAGGTCGGCACTGAGGTCGATCTCGCGGTTGCTGGCGCCACCGCCGGAACCGCCACTACAGGCCTGTAGCAGCATGCCCAGGGCGAGAAATGCGATGCGAATTGCGCGGCTTTCGTTCATGTCCAGTCGCTCCTCCGCCGCCTACAGCCCAGTCGCGCAGTAGCCCGCCACTTCGGCGAACACCTGCTTGACGCTGTGGGAGTTATTGAAGCTGCCGATGAAGCCGTCCATGGCGGCGCGCTCGGCGGCGGTATCCATGGGTTCGCGAAGACAGACGTTCTGAAACACCTTGCGCACCTGGCAGGTGGCAAAGGCATCGGTGTTTGCCAGTTCGGCGCCCATGCTGGCAGCGCCGTCACCTTCGGAGTACTCCGGATTGACCGCCAGATCCACGCTGCCCGAATTGGCCGCGGAAGCGCGCCAGCCGACCCGGCCACTGTTGTCACCCAGCCGCCAGTAGTTGGTCCAGTGATCATTGGGCGTGACATAGCCCGCCGCAAAGGTGGTGTCGTTGAGGTAGTACTTGTCCTGCACCAGGCCCGGCGTGTAGACCATCTGCCCGCGATCCATGCGCTCCTCCTCGGTCAGGTTGGGCGCGCTGTCCTCTTCCGGGTAGACCCAGTCGTAATAGGCAAAGGCCTGGGACATCGGGTCCATACCCGAGTGACAGCTCACGCACTGGGTCAGGAACAGGGTGCTGTCGCCGCCGGGGCTGCGCGAGACGTCCTGGCGAATGCGGTCTACCGGGCGCGTAAAGTCCTTGAGCTGTTCCAGGTCCTTGCACAGGTGGTTGAGCACGGTAAAGCGGAACATGGCGCGGTTCGTGCCATCCACGAAATAGGCCCGCGCCGCCGCCCGCGTGCTCATCACACCGGCGGAGGCCGCCGGCGGAAAACCGGTCACGGAGCTCTGGGAACCGCGCACCAGCACGCTGGCATCGCCCAGGTTGGCACCGCTGGCTTCCAGGTATTCGTAGTGGGCGTTATCGCTGTTGGAGTAGGAGGGAATGCCCGGTACGTTGCCGGTGTAGATGACATCGCCTGACAGCACTTCTCGAAAATCCATGTCGTCGCGCACCATGCCGATCACGGTGGCGCTGTAGTCGTTCAGCGGCGCGAACACGTCCATGGCTTCATTGGTCCAGGGCGTGGACCAGTTCTTCAGGGTTACCGTGTAGAAGTCGCCGGTGGCGTCGACGCCGGGCGCGCCGTCCATAGCGTAGTAGGCCGCTTCCACCAGTCCGCCACCGCCGGTAATGGCGTCAGCCATCGCGTCCAGCATGGCGTCCGAGGGCGGCACGCCGGTCAGCCGATCGTGTATGCGGCGCGCCTGCTCGCGTGGGCCGGCATGAGCGCTCGCCGCCGCCAGAGCCAGCAGCGATACGCACAAAACGCCTGAAATAAAGTGGTTTTTCATAACGCCTCACCACATTGAATCGCTAACACGGTGCATGATTTCGGCGCAGTATGGTTGAGGAATTTTCACGTTTCTCCCGGCAAACAAAGTATTTGTGACAGTTGCCACAGAAACGTTTTTACAGGGCGAAAAGCGCTAGAGCCGCGCGGAAACAGCGCTATAGACTGCAGGCGATTTGCTGATACCCAGCGGCAAAAAAAGGCAGCGAGCTCTCGCTTTGAAACGACAATGGACAAGGATTCACGCCATCGATGGAGTTGCAGGCAGCGCCTGATTCTCCCTTTCGCCCTGACGGCGCTGGCAACGGCCTGCACCGGCGGCGGCGGTGATTCCATCACCCTGACTACCGACGAGCAGGGTGTCGATCCCACTGTTCTCGAAGTCCCCGTCGCCTTTATCCGCCGCCCGCTTCCCGAGTCTCCCCCCGACCTGCGCGACCCGCTCGACTTCAATCCGGGTGCGCGCCTGATCGTCAAGGACCGTTCCGCCGTCAGTGCTGAAGAGGTCGACGTTACCGACAGCATGCTCGCCATAGCTGCGGTGGAAGAGGACACGCCCGCGGAAGAATTGGCCATCGACATCAAGGGCGTGGAAGCCTCCTACGATGGCAGGCAGCTGGTGTTCGCCGCCCGCATCGTGCCGGAACCGGTGGACGCCAACCTTGAGAACACCACCTGGAACCTGTGGTTTCTCGACATGGATACCCTGGAACCCAGCTATGTCATTCCGTCGCGTTTGAAGCGCAACGACGGCTTCGAGGCCGGCGGTGGCCAGGACATCGACCCGCACTTCCTGCCGGATGATCGCATCGTGTTCTCGTCGACCCGTCAGGTGGCTGAACAGGCACGCCAGCTCAATGAATCGCGGGCGCAGATCTTCTCGGCCCTGACCGAGGACGGCGACGACCCGGCGGCCCTGCTGCACATCTACGACCCCCAGGGGCGCGATGCCGAATTCGTGCAGATTTCCTTCAACCGCAGTCACGATCTCGACCCGACGGTGATGGCCGACGGGCGCATCCTGTTCAGCCGCTGGAACAACACCGTGGGCAATCACATCAGCCTGTACACCGTCGCGCCCTCGGGCATCGGCCTGTCACCGCTGTATGGCATGGACTCTCAGGACAGCGGAACCGAGGGCAGTGCCATCGAATATTCGCAGCCACGCGAACTGGACGATGGCCGCATCGTCAGCCTGCTCAAGCCCTTCGCCTCGGACACCCTGGGCGGCGCAATACATGTCATCGATGCGGAGAACTTTGTCTCCGCCGACCAGCCGACTCCGCAATCCGCGGGCGCTACGGGCAGTGGGCAGGAGCCGCTGACCGACACCGAGGTGCGCACCGACGGCCTGCTATCCCGGGGCGGCCAGTTCGGCAGTGTGTACCCGCTGCGCGACGGTACCGAACGCCTGTTTGTCACCTGGAGCGAATGCCGGCAAATCGAGGTGCCGGACCCCGAGGAAGGCGAGCTGGAAGCGCCTCCGCCTGAAGAGGAGATCGAGACGCCCGGGCGCCTGATTCCCTGCACCCTCGGCGACGACAACGACCTGCCCGCCGAACCGCTGTATGGCGCCTGGGTCTACGACACCCTGGCGGACACCCAGCGGCCCGTGGTACTGGCCGAAGAAGGTTTCTGGATCAGCGAATTCATCGCTGTCGAGCGCCGGGATTTCCCCAGCATTGTGCCCTTGCCCGCCAACTTCAACGCCGAGTTGGCACTGAAGAACCAGGGCCAGTTAATGATCGACAGCGTCTACGATATCGACGGGGTCGACGACTCCCCCGCCGGTATTGCCAATCACCGGCGACCCGCCACCGACGCCTTCATGCAGCGACCAGCGCGCTTCCTGCGCCTGTTCCTGCCGGTGCTGTTGCCGGATGACGATGTCTTCGACGTGCCGCGCTTTGCGTTTGGCGTGAGCCGTGGCAACGGCTTTCGGGAGATCATCGGCTACGTCCCGGTAGAGCCCGACGGCTCGGTGGTTGCCACGGTGCCCGCCAATCGTGCCTTTAGTTTCAGCATCCTCGATGCCAACGGGCGTCGTATTGGCGGCCGCCACAACTACTGGCTGCAGCTCGGTGCCGGAGAAGTACTGCGCTGCACGGGCTGCCATGCAGGTGGTAGTGAGACTCCCCACGGCCGCCTGGATGCGCAGCCGGCCAGCGCCAATCCCGGCGCCGTGGACGTGGCCGGCGGCGGATTGGGCTTTCCCGACACCGACGTCGACCGACTGTTCGCCACCGAGCCCGGCGTATCCATGGCGGCCACCTGGGACTTCCACCGGCCGCTGGGCAATGAAACCGCGGCGGCCAGAGAGCCACTGCTGGCTCCCAACTACGTGGATGAGTGGACGGCGCCGACGCTGACCCCGGAGAGCCCACTGGAAGATCGCGACTACGACCCGAACTGGGAAGGTGTTCCCGAGGAATACCCGATCGTGGTCAACAACCTCGACCCGGACGCACCGGATCGCATCGTCATCAACTACGAAGACCATATCCAGCCGATCTGGGAGCGTGCCCGCACCGAGGTAGCCGACGCAGACGGCAACCTGTTCAACAACTGCCTGGGCTGCCATAACAGCCAGTCAGACATGGTGGTGCCGGCAGGACAGCTTGATCTCGAGGCCGTGGCCTCAGATATCGACCCGGAGCATCTGCGCTCCTATCGCGAACTGCTGAGCGGCGACGTCGAACAGTGGATCGACAACGCCGGCAATGTCTCAGACCGCCAGCGCCTCTGCACGGAGATCGATGAAGAAGGCAATGTGCTGACTTTCACTGAAACCGTGGGCGTGGGCTCGTCCATGCGTGCCGGACGCGCCAACAGCAGCGGTCGCTTCTTCAACTGTTTCGAGGGTGGCAGCTGCGGGCTGGGCCCCGCCCCGGCCCTTCCAGACAACTGCACCGAAGATGGCGGCGTGCCGGTGCCCCGTACCCAAAACACTATCGACCACCGCGGCCTGTTGAGCCCGGCGGAATTGCGCCTGCTCAGCGAATGGCTGGACATCGGCGCCCAGTACTACAACAACCCCTTCGACGGGCGACTGGTGGACGACTAGATGCGCTTTCTTCTCACCCCCCTCATCGTATTGCTTCTCACCAGCCCGGCGCTGGCGGAGGAAGAGTACCTGCAGAGCACCGTCGTGGAAGCGTTTATCGAAATGCGCACCGCGCCCGGTCGCGGCTATCCGGTGTTCTACGTGGCCGAACGCGGCGAGCTGATCAGCCTGATGAAGCGCAAGACCGACTGGATCAAGCTGCGTAACTACCGGGGCGTCGAGGGCTGGGCCCACATCGACGACATCGGCCGCACGGTGGATGCCGCCGGTGATCCGCTGGCCTTCAAGGCACCGGACCTGGAGAGCTTCTACAACCGGCGCTGGGAGGCCGGCCTGATGGCGGGTGACTTCGAAGATACCGATGCGGTCACCGTCTACGGTGGCTGGCACTTCACCCGCAACCTGTCTATCGAGGCTCATTACACCGAGAACTTCGGCGACTTTTCCGACGGCCGCCAGGGCACCGTCAACCTGGTTCACCAGATGTTCCCGGAATGGCGCTATTCGCCATTCGTCACTATCGGCGGCGGGGTTCGCGAAACCAGCCCCCGCTCTACCCTGGTGGAAACCAGCGATCGCACCGACAACGTGGCCAGCGTGGGCGCCGGCATACGGGTCTACCTGACCCGCCGGCTGATGCTGCGCTTCCAGTACAAAAACACCGTGGTCATGACTGACCGCGACGACGACGAGGAGATCAACGAATGGCAACTTGGCATCAGCGCGTTCTACTAGCGGCTGCGCTGGCCGGCACGTCCCTGGCGAGCTTCGCCGAGGACGTGGACCCGGTCATCCTGCCGGAGGTCGAGCGCCGTGAAATCACTCCCGCTGCCATCGACTCCGAGGACTTCGAGGTAGGTGCCTTCGCCGGCATCCTCTCCATCGAAGATTTCTCGAGCGAGGTGGTCTACGGGGTCCGCGGCGCCTGGCACGTAACCGAGGATTTCTTCTTCGAAGCGAGCTACGGCACGTCCGAAGGCGACCTCACCAGCTACGAGAAGCTCTCCGGCGGCGCGCCGCTGTTCGACGACGCCGACCGCGATTACACCTACTACAACCTGTCGGTGGGCTGGAACATCATGCCCGGCGAAATCTTCCTGTGGGATGACGTCGCCCTGAAGTCCGACCTATACCTGATCGGCGGCGCCGGCAGCACCGACTTCCTCGGTGACAACTGGTTTACCGCCACCATCGGCATCGGCTACCGGGTACTGCTCAACGACAGCTTCGCCTGGCGCATCGATGTGCGCGACCACATCTATGATCGCGACGCCTTTGGCACCGATGAGACCGTCAACAATATCGAATGGTCCACCGGGCTGACGTTTTTCTTCTGAGAACGACAGATCTGCTGAACAAGGAGTGAAAGGGGGAAACACAATGAAAAAAATCATCGCCTGCCTGCTGCTGGCTACTGCAGTTCCGATGGCCTACGCCCTGACCGCGTCAGGTCCCGCCGCGAATTTCACGCTGAAGGACACCGACGGCAACAATGTGCGCCTGAGTGAGTACCGCGGCCAGGTCGTGTTGATCAACTTTTGGGCCTCCTGGTGTGGACCCTGTCGACAGGAATTCCCGCTGCTGGACGAGTTGCACCAGAAATACCAGGCCATGGGCTTCACCGTGTTTGGCGTGAACGTTGAGCAGGAGCGCGAGCTGGCCGACAAGGTCCTGCGGGAGATTCCCGTGACTTTCCCAATCCTGTTCGATGACCAGAACCAGGTCAGCGAAGAGTACGACGTGGATGCCATGCCGGCCACAGTACTGGTGGACCGCAGCGGCGAGATTCGCTTTATGCACCGCGGCTACAAGCCAGGCTACGAGGATCTGTACGAGAAGCAGGTTCGCGCCCTGATCCGGGAGTAAGACCATGAAGCAAATCGCCATCCGACTGACCCTGGCCGCCGCTACCCTCGCGCTGGGGGCCTGCTCCAGCGTCGCCAGCCTGCAGCCCGAGCCCTGGGTAAAGCCCTACGAGCGCCACCTGCTGGCAGACCCCATCATGCGCTTTGATCGCGACCCGATTGCCAGCGCCTACCTGCATCACGTCTACGAATCCCGGGAAGGTGCGAGGGGGGCGTTGGGTAGCGGCGGAGGCGGTTGTGGCTGCAATTAGCCCTCGTTCGAAGCTTCCCCAGGCAGGGATAGCACTTCTATTTCTATACCTGCTGCCTATGGTCGCAGGAGCGGTCACCCTGCCGGAGGAACGGGCGGATGCGCTCTACCACCGCTACGAGGGCGACAATGTCACCATCGACGGCCCTTCCCTGCTGGTGCGCAAGAACTTCAAGGAGACCGTATCGGTGTCCGGCAACTTCTACGTGGACAATGTGTCCAGCGCCTCCATCGACGTGGTCACCTCCGGGGCCAGCGAGTACAGCGAGCGCCGTGAGGAAGTCAGCATCAGCGGCGAATACCTCTACGGCAAGAGCATTTTCAGCGCCGGCTACACCAACAGCGACGAGAGCGATTACACGGCCGATACCTACTATTTCTCCGCCAGCCAGGATTTCTTCGGCGACCTCACCAATATCACCTTCGGCTATGCCCGCGGTGATGACGAGGTACGCCAGAACGGCAACGACGATTTCGTTGAGGAGATCGAGCGCAACGCTTACCGTGTGGGCATCAGCCAGGTGCTGAGTCCGCGCCTGCTGATGGCCTTCAACTATGAGGCGATCACCGACGAGGGCTACCTGAACAACCCCTACCGGGTCTATCGCTACCTGAGTGACCCGCTGGACCCCAGCGCCGGCTACCAGCAGGCCACCGAGGTCTACCCCGACACGCGTACCAGCGATGCCGCCGGCATCAAGTTCCTCTACCACATGCCCTGGCGCGGCTCGCTGGGCACCGGCTACCGCTATTTCACCGACGACTGGGGTATCGACGCCCACACCGCAGAGATTGGCTACACCCACACCTTCGGCAGCCACTGGATCGCCGAAGCAAAATACCGCTACTACGAGCAGGGTGCGGCTGACTTCTACGGCGACCTGTTCCAGTTCGCCTCCCAGGACGAAAAAGATTTCCGAGCCCGGGACAAGGAACTGAGCGAGATGAGCAGCCAGACCGTATCGCTGTATGTGAGCTACGAACGCAAGATCGGCTTCGGGCCACTGGATAAGCTGGGCTTGAGCCTGCAGTACGACTACATCATGCTCGACTACGACAACTTCTCAGACCTCAGGGATACCGAGGCGCTACCCGGCGAGGAGCGGCTGTTCGATATGAACGCGAGCGTTATCAAGGCCCTGTTCACCATCTGGTACTAAGCCGCACGGGGGCGGATCAGGTCGGTCGCCGCCCGCGCAGGTAGCCCTGCTTCATCTCGCCGCCGTCAATCACCACCAGCATGGCGCGCCAGTTCTCCACGAAATGATCCGCGTCTGCCTGGCCAAGGGCATCGACCAGTGGTTGGTAGAGTTCACCGCGCAGCAGCTCGTATTCGCGCCGGCCCTCAACCCGGTACCAGTCGGTGGCATCCTCGCTGTCAATCTCGGTGAAGCCGGCCTCCGCCAGCAGCGACAGGTACTCCTCAAAGCTACGCATGGCGTAAGTGAGGCCTTCCATCTCGAACCAGTAGTGCATGGCCTCCGTGTAAGGCCGGTCTGTGCGCAGCCACTCGTAGCAGGAAAACCAGCCACCGGGCCGCAGTACCCGGTGGAACTCACTGAACAGTGACGCCACATCGTCGGTCTGGGTCACCGCGCCGGAACTCACCACCACGTCGAACTCGCCGTCGGCGAAGGGCAGTGCACCCGGCGCCACCGCCTGAAAACGGCAGCGATCCGCCAGCCCGCGCTCTCCGGCCGCACGCTCTGCTCGCGCGATCAGCGGCGCCTCGAGATCGATGCCGGTGACCCGGGCGCCGTAGCGGCTGGCCATTTCCATGGCGGGGCCACCGATGCCACAGCCGACGTCAAGAATATGCTGGTCGCGGGTGTCGATACTGGACAGGATGCGAGCCACGTTGCCGGGGCCTCCAGGGGCCATGTAACCCTCGCCCCAGATCAGCTCCAGCATGCGCACCATGTTGTCGTTGTACTCGGCCTCGTGTGACACAGGGGCTCCTTGTCGGTCACGCTATCGGGTCGAGGTTGAACGCAAGTGGCCCGCAAGGCAAGACAGCGATCCGGCACTCTGGCTACACTCAGCACATCACGTTCCAATCGAGAGGAATGGCCTGATGACATCCGTACTGCCAGGCGTCGGCTTTACGCTGGCGGGCCAGTAGCAATGCAATGCCGCAGTGGTTGCGGCGCCTGTTGTATCGCACCGTCGATCAACGGCCCACTGCCGGGCATGCCCCGGGGCAAGCCAGCCGGTGTCCGCTGCGTGAACCTTGACCCGGAATCCTACCGATGCCGCATCTGGGGCCTGCCCGAGTACCCGCAGGCCTGCCGGCGCTTCGCCCCGGAACACGAGGTGTGCGGCCACTCCCGCGAACAGGCGCTGGAGCTGATCACGCTGTTAGAGAGCAACACCGCGAGCTAGCCCGCCACAGCTTCACGGGCCAATCAGCACCAATTCCTGCTGTGGCGGCATAAGGTACTCGGCTCCGTCCTCTCGAATCACCGCCATCTCTTCAACGGAAATCGTCTTCAGTCCGCCGCCCTCCAGGGTCCAGGCGTGGAAGCCGTCGAAGGAGAACACCATACCCGCCTTCAACGGCTTCATCGCCGCCGGCCGCAGGCTGGTACCACGGCTACCGCCGAGGTTGGGGCCGGTGTCGTGGGCTACATAGCCCACCGGGTGGCCGGTGCTCCACATCACGTGTTCGGAGCCGTTGGCCTCCATCAGCTTGCGCTGGGCCTCGTCCACGTCGATACCACGGACACCGGGCTTCATGGCGTCAAAGGCCGCGCGGCCGCCGTCCCGCGCCGACTCCCAGTAGTGCTGAATATCCGCCGGTGGCTTGGTTTCGCCGGGCTTCAGTACGTAGGCAAAGCGCTGCACATCGGTCACCCAGCGGTCGTATACACGGATGCCGAAGTCGGTCTGGATGACATCGCCGGGCATGATGACCTTGTCTGTTGGATGGGAATGGCCGCGGTCGGGGCCGGAATTGATCGCGGGGTTCTGGTCCGGGGCCCAGGCATCACCGACACCGGCCGCCGCCATTTTCGCTTTCAGGAAACGGGCGATATCGGCATCCGTGGTCTTGCCGGGCACCACAGTGGCGTAAGCTTCCAGTTGCCAGCGGGCGGTGAGTTCCGCCGCCTTGCGCATGATGTCGACTTCCAGCGGCAGCTTGATGCTGAGCCACTCGTACACCAGATCGTCCGAGGACACCATACGCGCAGCGTGCTGTTCACCGAGGGCCCTGGCCAGCGCCTTGTGTTGGCTGTGGCTGAGGCCGTCGGCCTGGGCATTGCTGGAGGACATATTCACCGCCAGCCTGGCGAAGTCCCTGTCGCGAATAAACCGGGCTACCTGCCGCACCGCCGAGTCTCCGCGCACCACGGGGATGACCTGGTCGTGAATGGCGAGTTCTTTCAGCGCCGTCGCTTCACCGACCGGGGAGTAGACCACCGAATGAAAGCCCTCCTCGTCCCGGAAGAACAGAAAGGCAGCGGTACTGCCGGCGTTCTCGCCGCCGACATGGTCCGCGAGGGGGTCGTTGTTGTTCTCCCTGCACAACAACAACCAGGCGTCCACCCCAGCCGCCTCCATCGCCTGCGGCAGTAGCTGGGCGATTCGCTGCTTGCGGACCTCCGGCCACGGGGACGGCGCTTTCGGGTTGATTTCGGCCGACGCCAGCAATGGCGCCAGGGCCAGGCAGAAAATCAGGCAAAGCCGATTCAACATGGGTGTCTCCTGTGATCTAGGGTTTGTTCGCAGCGTCAGCGTCAGTGGGCGGCGCACCGGGCATCAGGCCGTCGGAGTAATGCAGCAGGCCGCGGGCATCAACGATGATGGCATCGATGCCCTCGAGGGAGTTGATCAGGGCCAGGCCCTTCTCTACTCCCAGCACAAACGTCGTGGTGGACAGGGCGTCACTGTCGACAGCACGGTCGGCCAGCACGCTGGCGCTTTGCACCTTGCCTGAGGATTTGCCGGTGCTTGGATCGAGAATATGGTGAACCCGCCGCCCCTGCTCGTCGATGAAAAAACGCTCGTAGTCGCCCGAGGTGGAGATGGCGGTGTCTTCCAGCGGGATCATCACGATGAAATCGTCTTTCTTGCGCGGGTGACGGATACCGATGGTGCGGGGTCGGTCTCCGAGATTGCCGAGAATACGGCTATCGCCGCCGGCGCTGACCACCGCCGACTCGATGCCCAGCGCCAGCAGCGCGTCGATCGCCCGGTCCACCGCATAGCCCTTGGCAATGCCGCCCAGGTCTACCTGCACGCCCTCCACCGCGTAAGCGACGGTCTGCCGATCGGCGTCCAGGCGAATCAGGGTGTAGTTGATCTTGCCGAGCGCGTCGCGCAGCTCGGCCTGGCTGGGCGTGACGCCCTGGCGGTAATCGTAGTGTTGCCCGGCGGAGGCAAAGCTGACATCGAAGGCGCCGTCGCTCAGCTGCGAATACTCGATAGCGCGCTCCAGCACGTCGAACAGCGCCGGCGATACCCGTAGCGGTGCCCGATGCGCCTCGCGGTTGAGCCCGGACAGCTCACTCTCCGGGTCCCAGGGATTCATTAGCCGGTTGACCTCGTCCATCTCTGCGAACACCGCCGCCAGGGCGCGCTCCGCCAGCGCCGGGTCGTCGGCCCACAGCTCCGCCGACACCCGGGTACCCATCAAATCGCGGGACTCCCGGTGCCAGTCGGCCTGCACGGAAAGGGGCAGCAAGAGGCAGATGAAACACAGAAAACGCATGGATTCAGGTTGCCACAGGGTGTGGCCGGCGGCAAACTACCGGGCTCTCAAATCTGGCGACTACCGTGATCGACTGGAGCCAAATCGATACCGTGCTGCTCGACATGGACGGCACGCTGCTCGACCTGCACTACGACAACTACTTCTGGCAGCAGTACATGCCGCGGCGCTATGCGGAGATTCACCGCCGCGATGCCGCCGAGAGCCACAGCCAGCTCAATCGCCAGATCGAAGGCGCCCGCGGCACCCTGGCCTGGTATTGCGTGGACCACTGGTCGGAGCAGCTCAAGCTGGACATACCCGCCCTCAAGCAGGAAGTGGCGCACATGATTCGTATGCGCCCCTATGTGGAGGACTTCCTTTCACGCCTGCACCACTCCGACAAGCACGTCGTGCTGGTGACCAATGCCCACCGCAAGGTGCTGGACATCAAACTGTCACGCACCGATATCGGCCGCTGGTTCGACGAGATGGTGGTCTCACATGACTACCGGGTACCCAAGGAGGACTTGCGGTTCTGGCACCGGCTGCATGCCACCCACCCTTTCGAGCCAGGGCGCACCCTGCTGATCGACGACAACGAGTCGGTGCTGGATGCCGCCCGCCGCTACGGGGTGGCCCACCTGCTGACCCTGCTGCAGCCGGACAGCAAGGCCGACAAGCGCCTGGAAACCCGCTTTCCCGGCATCCATCACTTTGATGAAATCATGCCCGACGGGCAGCTTTGATACACTGCCGGTCATGGAGAAAGTTCGACTGGACAAATGGCTCTGGGCCGCCCGGTTCTTCAAGACCCGCAGCCTGGCCAAGCAGGCGATTGAGGGCGGCAAGGTGCAGCTCGATGGCCAGCGCGTCAAGGTCAGCAAGGAAATCACTACGGGCGACCAGCTGCGAATTCGCCAGGGCTGGGATGAGAAGGACGTGGTGGTAGTGGCCCTGTCAGACCAACGCCGCGGCGCGCCACAGGCTGCCCTCCTCTACCAGGAAACTGCCGACAGCCTGCGCCGACGCGAAGAACACGCCGCGGCCCGCAAGGCCGCGGGGGGCATGCTGGACCACCCGGTATCGCGACCCACCAAGAAGCAGCGGCGCCAGATTCACCGCTTTAAGCAGGACATATGAGCGCAGAACGCAACCTGACGCGGAAATTCATCTTCGAAGAAGCCGATATCCGCGGCGAGATCGTGCACCTCGACAGCAGCTACCGGGACATCCTGGCCATTCACGCCTACCCAGCCGGCGTGGCGCGCCAACTGGGCGAATTCCTGGCGGCGGCGGTACTGCTGAGCACCACGATCAAGTTTGAGGGCCGGCTGATCCTCCAGGCCCAGGGCGGCGGCGAGCTACCGCTGCTGATGGCCGAGTGCAGCAACAAGCTGGAGGTGCGGGCTATCGCCCGCGGCGCCGAAAGCGCCACGGCCACTGAATTTGGGGCCCTGTTTGGCGCCGGCCACCTGGCCATTACTATCGAGCCCCACGAGGGGCAGCGCTACCAGGGCATCGTGTCACTGGACAGCGGCAGCCTGGCCGGCTGTATCGAACGCTATTTCGAGAATTCCGAGCAGCTCGCCACCCGGCTGTGGCTGGCCAGCGATGGCAAGGTGGCCGCGGGCCTGCTGCTGCAACAGCTCCCCGAGCAGGTCACCCGCGATGGCGAGCAGCGCGCCGCACAGTGGGAACACGCCTGCACCCTGGCAGAGACCGTGGAGCGTGAGGAAGTGCTGAATCTGGAACAGGAGACCCTGCTGTACCGACTGTTTCACGAAGACAAGGTCAGCCTGTTTGCCGGTGAGTCAGTGCGCTTTGCCTGTAGCTGCTCGCGGGAGCGCTGTCACAATGCCCTGCTGTCCATCGGCCCCACCGAGCTGCTGAAGCTGCTGGACGAGGAACCCGAGGTCACCATGGACTGTGAGTTCTGCAATACCCAGTACCGCTTCCAACGCTCGGATTTCACCGCCCAGCTGGGCGACACCAGTTCAGGCGCCCTGCACTGACTCCGCAGCACCGGTAGCGGCCAGCTTGCCGCCGCGCCGCAGGAATCGATCCTGAAACTGCTCGCCGAACAAGTACAGGGCAGGCACCAGCACCAGGGTCACGGCGGTGGCAAACAGCACACCAAAGGCCAGTGAGATCACCATCGGAATCAGGAACTGAGCCTGCACGCTGGTTTCCGACATGATCGGCAGCAGTCCGATAAAGGTGGTCAGCGAGGTGAGTATGATGGGACGGAAGCGGTCCTGTCCGCCCTGTAGCAGGGAATCCAGCACCGACAGGCCCTGTTCGCGCAGTTGGTTGATGCGATCGATCAGCACCAGGTTATCGTTTACCACCACCCCGGCACAGGCCAGTACGCCCATCAACGAGAACATGCTGATTTCCCTGCCCATGATGATATGCCCCCAAATGGCGCCCATGATGCCGAACGGTATCGCCGTCAGGATCAGCACCGGCTGCCAGTAGGAGCGGAACGGAATCGCCATCAGCCCATAGATGATCAACATCGACAGGCCCATATATTTGAACAGCGCGGCCTGGAACTCCTGCTGCTCCTGCAGCTCGCCGTCCAGCGCCATGCTCAGGCCAGGGTACAGGGTACGCCAGCGCGGCAGGTCGCGGCGCAGGATTTCATCGACGATTGCGCGCGGGCTGGATTTGCCCTCCTGCACCTCCGCGGTCATCTCCAGGGTGCGCTTGCGATCCAGTCGATCAATGGTCTGGTAGCCACTGACAAAACGCAGCTCCGCCACCGCCTCAAAGGGGACTTCACGGCCGTCCGGAGTGCGGATGCGCATCTGGTTGAGGTTGTCCACCGATACCCGCTCCTGCTCCGGGTAGCGCACCATCACCTTGACGTCTTCACGGGTGCGGGGAATGCGTTGGGCCTCGGCGCCGTAGAAGGCACGGCGTACCTGCTGAGCCAGGTCGGCGAGTGTGATGCCCAGGTTTTCGGCGGCGGGCTTGAGATCCAGTTCGATCTCTTCCCGCGGCGCCTGCAGGCTATCGTTGACGTTGTACACCCCGGGATAGCTGAGCAGCCGGGCGCGCAGCTCTTCGGCCACGCTTTCGAGGTCATCCACCGAGGGTGAGGCCAGCACCAGGCGAATCGGCTTACCGTTTTCACGCAGGGTGTAATCCAGGGTGAAATCCTCGACTTCGCCCAGGTCACCAATTTCCTTGCGCCAGTGCTCGCTGACCTCGGCAATATCGATGGCCTTGTTTTCCAGCTCCAGCCAGACGTCGATGCGGTTGTCCCTGCCCACCGAGTTGATCAGGCCGATCGCCGGCCCGGCCCGATTGAGGGCTTCGCGACTGTTGTAGTCCTGCTTGGTGCGCAGCGCCGCCGCTTCCACCTGCTGCAAGCGGTCCAGGGTGTCCTGGAAGGCGATACCTTCCTTGAGTTCCACCTCGGCCACCACCCAGTCCGCAGTCACCGAAGGGAAGAACCCCGACTTTATCCAGCCGCCGGCATAGATGCTGAGGGTAATCAACAGGGCGACGAAAAACAGGCTGAGGGTCAGCAGGTTGCTGCGCAGGGCGCGCTCCAGGAACGGCCGGTAGCGGTGGGCGGCAAAGTGCACCATGGCATCGGCGCAGCGCTCCCGGGCGCGTTCCAGGGCCGCCAGCCAGCCGCGGCGGGCGGGTTTGACCGGCCGCATATGGGCGAGGTGAGACGGCAGAATAAGCATGCACTCAATCAGTGAGAATGCCAGCGCCAGGGTCACCACCATGGGGATGGAGGTGGCCACCTCGGCCATCTCGCCGGGCATGAACCACATGGGCGCAAAGAAGATCATGGTGGAAATGACCGCGAACATCACCGGCTTCACCACCCCCTGGGTGCCGAGAATGGCGCCGTGATCGCCCAGGTCGCCGCTGCTCTGCCGGGTATGGATGGACTCACCGACGATGATCGCATCGTCAACCACGATGCCGAGGATCAGCAGGAAGGAGAACAGCGAGATCATATGCAGCCTGACGCCGGTGTAGGGCAGGATGAAAAAGGTGCCCAGGAATGCGACGGCAATCCCCACACAGACCCAGACCGCCAGCAGCGGGCGCAGGAACAGCACCAGCACGGCAAACACCAGGATCAGGCCGCCCACGCCATTCTTCACCAGCGTCTCCACCCGGCTCTGGAAAGGCACTGCCTGATCCTGCCACATGGTCAGGCTGACACCCTCGGGCAGCCGGGGGCGGGTCTGCTCGACCCACTGCGACACGCTATCGCTGGTCAACAGCACGTTTGGCCGGGATGTCACATAGACCTGCAGATCGTGGGACGGCGTGTCGTTGAGGCGGCTGCGGACATCCATATCCTCAAAGCCATCGATTACGGTGGCGACATCCCCCAGCAATACCCGGGTGCCGTCGCGCTTGCTGACCAGCACGATGTTCTCGAAATCGGCGCGCTCATAGGCCTGCCCGCGGGTCTGCAGGCGAATATCACCTGTTTCCGCCTTGATGGAGCCGGCGGGTAGATTCAGGGATGAGGTCTGGATAGCGCGCACCACATCGTCGAAGCGCAGACCATAGCGCCGCAGGGTGTACTCCGACACTTCGACAGCCACCTCGTAGGGGCGCGGCGAACTGATCTCCACCACGGAAACATAAGGCTGCGCGGCCAGGTCATCACGCAGGCTTTCCGCCAGTGCCTTGAGGTTTTCCTCACCGACATCTCCGGCCACGGTCACCGAGACCATGTGGTGCCGGTAGGCCAGCTCGGTAATGATCGGTCGCTCCGCCTCCACCGGAAAGGTGGTGATGGCATCGACCCGGGTTTTGACCTCGGAGGTGAGCCGCTGCATGTCGTAGCCGCGCTCGGCCTCGACCTGCACGGTTCCACTGCCCTCGCGGGCGGTTGAGCGAATTTCCTTGACGCCATTGAGATCGTGCACGGCTTCCTCGATGCGTACACAGATCTGCTCTTCTACCTCGGTGGGGCCGGCCCCCGGATAGGGCATGTTCACGCTGACGACGTTGACTTCGATCTCGGGAAAGAACTGCTTTTCCAGCGCCGGCAGGCCGGTGAAGCCGCCGACGACGATCAGCACCATCAGCAGGTTGGCAGCGATAGGATTGCGGACAAACCAGGCGATCATGCCCTATTCCCCGTTGCCCACACTGCCGAGCAGGCCATCCACGTGGCGCACCGTCACTGCCATGCCCTCGACGGCAATCGACGGCTGCGACACCACCACGTTGTCGGCCTCCGCAAGACCCTGCACCCAGACCTGGCGGCGGGCGCTTTTCAGTACCCGCACGGGTCGGGTGGTCAGCCGATTCTGCGCATCCACCAGCAGCACGCTGCCATCGTTGCGCAGCGCGTTGCGCGGCAGGGTAACCACCTGGCTGAGCTGGCGACCCTGGATCTCCGCCTGCACAAACAGGCCGATGGCCAGTGGCGGCCGCTCGCTGCCGGAAGTTGCTTCAAAGGGCTTCTCCACCTCTACTACCGCGTAGATCACGCGGCTGTCGACATCAATACTGCCCTCGGTGCGCACCACCCGGCCCGCCCACTGCCATTCACGATCGGCGAAGCGCGCGCTTAAGGTCACCGCCGCACTGGGTAGCTGGCTATCGGCACTGCGAAAATTCAGCGGCAGATCCAGCAACGCCACCTGCCGGTCGGTGAGCGGCAGCCGCACTTCCACCACATCGGTGTCGTAGACCTGCGCCACCGGCGTACCAGGCGTCAGGTACTGGCCCACGTCCACCATCTTCTCGCGAACGCGGCCGTTGAAGGGCACGCTGATCGAGGTTCGCGCCAGATTGAGCCGGGCCTGTTCCACATTGGCGCGGGCGGCTTCGAGGGCCGCTTCCGCACCGGCCAACTGGGGCTTGCGCAGGAACAGCTCATTGGCCTCGTCGTTGCCGAGGTCGCGCCACTCACGTGCCGCCTGGCGATTGCGACCCTTCTCCTGGGCCACCAGCTGCACGGCATCCGCCACCTGTGCCTCGGCACGGATCAGTTCCAGCCGGTAGTCGGCATCCTCTAGCTGCACCAGCACCGAGTCCGCATCAAAGAAGCCGCCATCGGCGAACTGATCGCTGGTGGCCACCACGATGCCACCCACCTGGCTGACGATATTGATCTCGCGATGGGGGCGCACCGTGCCCTGACTTGAGACCGTGAGGGCAAGGTCTGCGGGCTGGGCGGTGATCACCTCCACCAGCGGAGGTGGCGGCGGCTCCTGCTCGACCGGCGCGGGCCGGGGCTTGCTGGTCAGTATCACCACGGACAGGGCGACACCGATCAACACGACCAGAGCGGGAAGGAAGTACCTGTGTTTGAGCATGCGCTGTTGCCCGTGTGCATAGCTGCAGGATGGACAAGTATACGCCCGGATGACCGCGCGGGATTAGGGCTTTGCGTTTCTTAACGCTACGGCTACCAACGATACTGGTAGAGCACTCCCACCGTATCGAAGTCATTGCCGATGCGCGTGACCACGCCGCGGCTGGCATAGAACTTTAGTGAGTTCTGGGGGTTCAGCGGCCAGCCAAGGGTAATACCCACCCGCGAGTTTTCCTGGCGATCGTCCTGTCGCACGCCGTTGCGCTCAGTGCGCCCGCCCCAGAAGTAGTTGCCGTCCAGGGACAGCCAGCGCCCCCTGCGCAGGTAATAGATGACGTTGGCCTGCACCTGGTAAAGCGGATCCTGCACCAGGGTATCGCGACCTGCAAAACGGTCGTTGTCGGTGAAAAAGGCGGCGGACACCGAGGCGTCGGCACCCCAGCGCCCCCAGCGATTGGAGATTCCCAGCTGCGGGCGAAACTCCCAGCGATTGGCGCCGTGGTTGATCAGGTTTTCGTTGTTGTACTGGCCCAGCGGGGCCCGCACCCGCAGGTTGACGCCGATAACGCGAGACTGCGGCGTCGCCCGGAACTCATCGAGGCTGAGCGCGGGCGCGCCATAGAACAGATAGCTGAAACTGAGCATGGGATCGGCGGCACCACAGCGATCCCCTTCGATCAGCTCACCCTGGAACACCGCGCCACCCTTGAAGCAGGTGTGCGGCAGGGTCAGTGCGACCCGGCCCGCCTTGCCCCACAGGTCCAGGGTGCGCAGGTACGCGGCCACGGTGGTGTCGACATCTATCTCCGCATTCTCGATGGGCACCCCGGGCGCCGGATTCAGGTCCCCTTCGGAGTAGGCATAACCCAGCGCCAGGAATTGCTGACCCACCGGCAGGTTGGCAAATGCCCGGGGCTCGAGATCCTGAGCCCTCACGGCACCGGCCGTCGCCAGCAGAATGAGAGAAATTACCAAAGTGCGACGGATTATTAGTATGCCCTTTCTAAAAATTCCCCGTAGCTTGTGAGTATACCGCTGAACAACAGCGAACCACTCACCAACAGAGCAAGACTCCAGGGAGATCAACCATGGCAACTGAAGCAAGCGCCGCCAAGCCCAAGGCAAAGGCCAAGAAGGCTCCTGCCCGCAAGGCCCCCGCCAAGAAAACTGCCGCCAAGAAGACCACTGCGAAGAAAACCGCAGCCAAGAAGCCGGCTCAGCCCACCTTCGCGGTCAAGGCGCAGGAAAACGCGCGCAACGTATTCCTGGCCGGCCTCGGCTTCTACGGTAAGGCTTTTGACGAAGTTCAAAACCAGTTCGAAGAAGCTGAGAAGCGCATGAAGGCGCGCCGCGAGAAGGCGGAAGACCTGTTCAACGACCTGGTCAAGCACGGCGAGAAAGTCGAAAGCCAGGCCAAGAAGCGCATCAAGGACATCGAGCTGCCGGAACTGAAAGTAGCCGACACCGAGGAACTGCGCGCCGAGCTTCGCGCCCGCCTGGACAAGGCCCGTGAGAGCTTTGATTCCCTGCGCGAGACCATCACTGCCAAGGCAGCCTGATAGCGGAAACGCAATTTTGGACTAGACGTCCAGGTTCACTTTGCGCCCCGAGCGCATTCTTTTGGGGGTCCTCGTGACCCCCTTTTTTTGTATGATCGAACACCCTCTGTAACCGCAGCATCAAGAGCACCGAGGTTTCGATCATGAGCGATGACAACCCCGAGAAACCCTCCGATATTGCCCGCAACATCTGGCTGGCCGGCCTGGGCGCCTACGGCAAGGCTATACGTGATGCCCAGGGCAAACTGGAAGAAGCAGCCCGTGAACCACCACGGCTGTTCCGCGAACTGGTGGAGAAGGGCATTCGCCTGGAAGACGAGGTGCGCGACTCCCTGTCGAGCATTCGCAAAACCAGCGGCCTGAGCGTCGAGGAGCGCATCGGCCGGGTGCGGGAGACCTTCAACCTCAGCCTTGGGCGCAGCGACGAACTGGATGCGCTGAGCGCCCGCCTGGACGCCCTGGAGGAGAAGCTCGATAGCCTGCTGGCGGCATCCGCCAAAAAGCCTGCCCGGAAGACGCCCGCCAGGAAAAAGACGACGGCCGGCAAGCCAGCCACAGCGCGAAAAAAAGCCGCTGCCGGGGCACAAAAAAACGCCCCTGCTAAACGCAAGAAGGCGCCGGCCCGCAAGACCACTGCCGCCCGCAAATCTGCCCCCCGCAAGAAGCGCTAGCACTTTAGCTGAATGAAGACCCGGGACCGCATCCTCCACACCAGCCTCGCGCTGTTCAACCACGAGGGGGAAGCCAACACCACCACGGTGGACATCGCCAACGAGCTGGAGATCAGCCCGGGCAACCTCTACTACCACTTCAAGGGCAAGGACGTGCTGATCGCCGAGCTGTTCGCCCAATACGAGCAGGGCATCACCGAAATTCTCAACGCGCCTATCGACAGGCCGCTCAGCGTCGAGGACAACTGGTTCTACCTGTACGTGGTGTTCGAGGAGATGTACAACTACCGTTTCCTGTACCGCAACCTCAGCGACCTGCTGGACCGCTACCCGGAGCTGGGCCGGCGCTTTCGCCGCATTGTCGACCTCAAACATGCCGCCATCACCGCCTTCTGGCAGACCCTCAGCGATGCCGCCGTGGTCAGCACCAGTGAAGAAGAGGCGGAGGCACTGGTGGACAACATGGTCTTACTGCTGACCTACTGGCTCAACTACGATCACCTGCTGCACGAGGACCGACCGCCGGCGCTCATCATCCATAAGGGTGTCTACCAGCTGATGAGCATGATTGCGCCTTATCTGGGCGAACAGCAGCGCTATTTCTACGAGCAGGTACGCAGCATCTACCGCAATATCATCGCTCCCGCTGCAGCAAAATAACGTCCTTGCCGATGAACTCGGGTTGGGTCCGATGGCTTTCACCCCACCACTGCCAGGTCTCCCGGGAGAAGAAGCTCACATGGGTGGGGTCATTTTTGTAGTGCCAGCCCTCAAAGGCGGCGGCATCGATTACCAGCTTGGTCATCACAGCCAGCCAGCCGCCGGGGCGCAGCATGGCCCACAGCCGCTCCAGCTCCTCACCCGGTCGGTGCAGGTGCTCGACCACTTCAGTGGCGGTAATAAAGTCATAGCGGCGCGACAGGGGGGTGCGGTCCGGAAAAAAGAACGGGTCGTATTGCGCCACCTCGAAGCCTGACTCCCGCAGCATGGCCACCAGCGCCGGCCCCGGACCGCAGCCAAAGTCGAGGCCGCGGGCGCCGGGCCGAAGCCGCTGGCTCAGGGGTGTGGCCAGGCGGCCGAGAAACTCACGATAGCCCGCATCGGCGGGATCGTTCTCATGCAGGCTGTACTCCGCGCGCTCGGCCTCGAGGTCCAGGAAATGATGCGGCGGCACATATACCAGCCGGCATTCGGCGCAGCGCAGGTACTCGCGACGCTCATCGCGATGAAAAAACGCCGGTTCTGAACCGCCACACAGGGAACAATGCATCAACAGGCCGACTCAGGGTCTATAATCATCGGCAGTGGGCCGCGGCCCGAAAACTTCGCACCCGCAAGGGCGCCTTACCGTTACTGGAGATTAGCATGACCATTCAAGTTGGCGACAAAGTACCTGCCGTCACCCTCAACATGATGGGCCCCCAGGGTCCGCAAGAGATCACCACCGACGAGGTCTTCTCGGGCAAGAAAGTCGTAATGTTCGCCGTACCAGGCGCCTTTACACCGGGTTGTTCCATGACCCACCTGCCCGGCTTTGTGGTCAACGCGGACAAGATCAAGGCCATGGGTGTGG
>JANQIO010000004.1 GCA_028282105.1 Halieaceae bacterium
CGACTTACCGTGTGCTCCACCTGCTCGGCATAGTCTTCCTCGCTGACCAGCCCGACGCAGGGTGCGGTGCAACGGCCGATCTGGTGCTGCAGGCAGGGCCGCGAGCGGTTGCGGTAGTAGCTGTCTTCACACTGGCGCACCTGGAACACCTTCTGCAGGAAGGTCAGGCTGCGGCGCACCGCTCCGGCGCTGGGGTAGGGGCCGAAGTATTGCCCCTTCGCGCGCTTGGCGCCGCGGTGCAGGGCCAGCCGCGGAAATTCGCCGCCCGACAGGTAGATGTAGGGATAGGACTTATCGTCACGCAGCAGGATGTTGTAGACCGGCTGGTGCTTCTTGATCAGGTTGTGTTCCAGCAGCAGCGCCTCGATCTCGCTGTCCAGCACCGTCACCTGAATGTCGTTGATCTTGGCGACCATGGCCATGGTCTTGGCCTCCAGGCCACTGGCCCGGAAATAGCTGGAGACCCTGTTGCGCAGGTTCTTGGCCTTGCCGACGTACAGTAGCTGGCCGTCGGCGTCGTACATCTGGTACACGCCCGGCCGCTTGCTCAGGGTTGGCAGAAAGGACTCGTGGTCGAAGGCCTGGCTCATTGCTCAAAGATACCGTAGCGGCGTGGCTCCTGCTCCAACAGGATACCGAATCGCGCCTGCACGGCGCCGACAATGTCGCGGGCCAGGGCGGCCACCTCAGCCGCCGGGCGGTGCTCGGGATTGACAATCACCAGGGCGTGGTCGGCGTCCACCCGCACGGCGCCCTCACACTGCTTGAAACCGCACTGCTCGATCAACCAGGCGGCGGGAATCTTGTGGCCCGCCGGGTCCTCGTAGTGAGGCATGGCGGGATGGTCAGCGGCCAGCGCGGTGAAAGTCGCGTCATCCAGCACCGGGTTTTTGAAAAAACTGCCGACATTGGGCAGCTCTGCCGGGTCCGGCAGGCGGTTGCTGCGAATCGCCACTACTGCCTCGAAGACCTCCCGGGCATCCGGGTCGACGATGTCGTAGGCCTCCAGGTAAGCGGCCAGGGTCGGGTAACTGGTCACCGGCTCGCGGGATTTCGGCAGGATGAAGGTGACCGACTCGATCAGCGTGGCGTCCTTGAGCTCGCGCTTGAAGACGCTGTCGCGGTAGCCAAACGCGCAGGCGTCCCGATCCAGGACCCGGTGTTCTCCGGTGGGCAACAACCGGCACTGCACCGACTGGATAAACTCGCCCACCTCGACGCCATAGGCGCCGATGTTCTGGATCGGCGCCGCTCCCACCGAACCGGGAATCAGCGCCAGGTTCTCCAAGCCAAGATAACCGCGTTCCAGGCACCAGCGTACCAAGCCGTGCCAGTTCTCTCCGGCAGCCACCTGTACCCGGGCCTGCTGGTCGTCTTCCTCGAGGACGGTAATCCCCTTGCAACGCTGCAGCAGCACCAGGCCGGGCAGCAGATCACCCAGCACCACGTTGCTGCCCTCCCCCAGTACGGTAATCGGCCAGTGATTGGAACGGGCATGGGCCAGCAGTCCTTGCAACTGGGAGCTCACCGTCACCTCGGCAAAATGCTCGGCCAGGGCCGGCACCCGCAGGGTGTTGAGGGGCTGCAGGTCGACGTGGTCGCGGGTCATCGGCTGCGCAGGGCCTCAAGCAGGCCGCTGCTGGCCGCTTCCACCAGGTCGAGCACGTCTTCGAAACCGCGTTCGCCGCCGTAGTAGGGGTCGGGCACCTCGCCGAAGGGCGGGGCGGGATGAAAGTCCAGGAACAGGCCCAGGTGGCCAGCGAAGCCCTCGGGGCGCAGGGCCTCCAGGTGCGAGAGATTGCTGCGGTCCATGGCCAGGATGTAGTCAAACTGCTGGAAGTCCCCGGCTTCGAACTGGCGCGCCCGCAGCGGCGACAGGTCGTATCCACGCCGGCGCGCGGCTGCGGTGGCGCGGGCATCCGGAGGTTCGCCCACGTGCCAGGCGCCGGTGCCACAGGAATCCACCCGAATGCTGTCTGCCAGGCCGGCATCTCGCACCTGGCCAGCAAAAATGCCGTGGGCGGTGGGCGAACGGCAGATATTGCCGAGGCAAACAAACAACACGGCCGCCATCTCAGGCCGCCCCGTCGATCAGGGCCCGCACCGCGTCCAGATCAGCGGCGGTATCTACACCGGGCGGCACCGGGGCCACGGCGTCCGCCACGTGAATGCGAGCGCCATTGGCCAGCGCCCGCAGCTGCTCCAGGGATTCGTAAGTCTCAAGCTGCGCCGGCGGCCAACTCACAAACTGCTTCAGCAGTGAAACGCGGTAGGCGTAGATGCCGAGGTG
>JANQIO010000036.1 GCA_028282105.1 Halieaceae bacterium
CGCTGACTCACAGATCACCAGCGCATCCGGCACGAGGCGAATCTCGTCCTCGAAGCGCTCGAAGTTTAGCCAATCGAGCGCCAGCAGCACGTCATAGCGAGTCGCGGCGGTGTAATCCTCAGACTCTGTCAGCGATAGCAGCGCTGCGGCTTCGCCACCGCGAATCTGCGGCCCGAAAGCCTTGCGCATCACGCCGCGACCACCGGTGGCGGCCCAGGCTCGCAGCAGCATCTCGCCGCAGGAAATGGCACCGGCACCGCCAGCGCCGGTAATGGCAATCCTCAGAACGCTCTCAGTCATCTGCGCCCAATTCGCGAAACCCGGAGGCCGAAGCATAGCCCGCGGCAGGTGCAAGAGGTATGACGGGGATCAATTCCCCAGCAAGGGAATCAGTGTTGCAGCCACTCGGCGTCAGACACCAGGCACACACCACCATAGCGCTTCAGCTTGGGGGCCAGGGCTTCGGTGATTCTTGTCGCTTCGGCCTCGTCGCAAGCAATGAGCAGGTAGCTGTTGTTCATGGCGTCGTTGAGCAGGTCGCCACTGCGTGCACCGCGGTCGCCCGCTCCCACCACGTCGCGGATCAGTGAATAGGAGGTAATACCAATATCATGGAGTTCCTGCAGCACCATCTTCACATCCAGGGAATCCATGATGATTTCGATACGTTTAACTGGCTTCATGCATGCACCCATCGTATAACGGCCAGGTACAGCGGCAGGCCGACAACAATATTGAACGGGAATGTCACAGCGAGTGACAGCGTGACGTACAGGCTGGCGTTGGCCTGGGGAATGGACAACCGCATAGCGGCGGGCACCGCAATGTAAGAGGCACTGGCGCACAGCACCGTAAACAACAGGGCGTCACCCACGCCGAGATCCAGCAACAGCGTCAGGCCAATACCCAGGCCGGCATTGACCAGGGGAACCAGCAGCGCGAACAGGATCAGGCTGATACCAGCCTCGCGCAGCGCCGCGAGGCGCCGACCGGCGATCAAGCCCATGTCCAGCAGGAACAGCGTCAGTACTCCTTTGAACAGGTCTTCGGTGAAAGGCGCCATCGCCCTGGCGTGGGCATCCGTGGTCACCAGGCCAATCACCAGGCTGCCGAGAATCAGGAACACCGAGCCGTTGACGCAGGCCTCGCGTAGCACCCTGGGCCAGGAGAAGTCGCCGCCACCGGTCTCGATGTCAGTGGCAAAGAAGCGGTATAGCACCAGGCCAGTGATGATAGCCGGCGACTCCATCAGTGCCATTGCCGCCACCAGATAACCACTGCTGGCGATATCAAGAGCCTGCAGAAAACCAACGCCGGTAATAAACGTCACCGCACTGATCGACCCATAGGTCGCGGCAATGGCGGCCGCATCGTGAACCGGTATCAGGCGCCTGAGCGTGAAGAAGGTGTAGACCGGCACCAGCGCCGACATCATGATCGCCGCCAGCAAGGTCAGGGCGATCTCGCTGCCAAGGTTGCTGTGGGACAGCTCGACCCCACCCTTGAAACCAATGGCCAGCAGCAGGTACAGGGACATGAGCTTGGAGATGGACTGGGGAATCTCCAGGTCCGAGCGGGTCAGCACCGCGAGAATACCCAGGAAAAAGAACAGCACCGCCGGGTTGAGCACGGTGGAGGCGAGTAACTCGGGGTTCATTGGGCGGGTCCTTCCATGGACCCGATTATAGACAGTGGCCTGGGGTGCCACCAAGGCGGCGGCACGCCGGGCCCGGGGAGACTCAGGCGGCGCTGGACTCCGGCGTCGCCTCCAGGCGGCGGCCCAAGCTGGGGATCAGGGCCGGCACCTTGCGTTTGTACTGGGTGTATTCCGGGTGCGCCTTCTCGAGGTCCCGCTCTTCCAGCTCGATACCCACCAGAATGTAGCCGGTCACGCCGAGGGCCAGCAGCACGTGGGTCATCGTCATCACCGGCGTGAACCAGAAGATTCCCAGCCAACCCACGTAAATCGGGTGGCGGACGATGCGGTACAGGGCCGGCGTGACGAAGCTCAGGTCGCGGCACTCCTGCTTCCGGAAGCTGTTCCACACCTGGCGCAGGCCAAACAGGTCGAAATGGTCGATGAGGAAAGTCGCGTATAGCAGCAATGCCCAACTCCCCAGGTAGAGGCCATTGAGGACCAGCGCCGCCCACTGACTCTCCACTGACCAGATCACCCCGCCGAGCGGCGCCCAGAAAACCATTAGCGCGGCCATGGCGAGGGTGGAGAACAACACGTAGGTGCTGCGCTCAGCGGCCGCCGGGATATAGCGAGTCAGCCAGCGCTTGAAGGCGGGACGCGCCATGCCGCTGTGCTGCACCGCAAACATGGCCAGCAGACCCAGGTTGACCAGCAGCGCGGCGCCCAGGGACAGGGTGGGCTCGGAATCGATCGAGCGCGGCACCCACAGGTTGCCGACAAAGCCAATCGAATAGAGAAAGGTGACGAAGAACAACAGGTAACTGACCACCCCGTACACCAGTATCAGACTACGTTTCATTACAGACTCCCGTAAGTGTTTGAAATTTATCGCCTTTCGGCATGGGAGCGATTATTCGCAGGCGGCGCCAGAAAGTCCTGACGGGCGGCAAACCTTTCGGTGACTTTTTCGTGACCCGGCCCGACAGGGCCTGTCAGAACCCTGCGGGAGCGGCGGGAAGGCCGACTTTGGCACCCATGGCGGCAAACCTGGGGTCGGCGTAGAGGCTGGCGAGATTGAGGCTGGAATAGAGCTCGCTGAGACCCGGATCGCCCTGCCGGAAGGCCTGCTCCAGCCATTCAAAGGCCGGGTCAGGCTGCCCGTTCTGGGCATAGACCTCGGCAATCTGGAAGGCTGCGCCCTGGGCGTCGGTATCGATCAGTTCCTGCAGGGCCAGGTCTGCCTGCCCGGTGCGGCCCAGGTGGTTGAGGGCAATAGCGCTGAGGCACAGGCGCAGGTAGTCGAGTTCTTCCAGCGCCGTCCACTGCAGGGCGTCGCTATAGCTGCCATTGCGTATATGCCAGTTGGCCTCCAGCCAGGGCACATCGGCATGCTCCGGGTGCAGCGCTTTGAGCTGGTCCAGCACCGTCCTTGCTTCCAGCAACTCCCCCGCCCGCAGCAACCGGACAACCAGGGAACTGGCGGCACTGGCGGACAGCGGGTCCAGGTCCAGCGCAATGCGTGCTTCACGCACCGCCTCTGTGCCTTGCCCCGACTTGGCCAGGAAGCGACCGTAGGCGGAATGGGCAGAGGCGTCGCCGGGGTTAATCGCCATCGCCCGCTGGTAGGATTCCTCCGCAGCACCGAACTCCCAGAAGTGGCGGTGCTGGATTTCCCCAATCTGCACCCAGGCTTCGGCCAGGCCTGGATCCAGCGCCAGCGCTTCCCGGGCCAGCACCAGGGCCTCGGCAAAGCTGCTCTCACGTGGCAACTCACCGATCGTGGCGCGCTGGCGGATAGTGCCGGCCAGCGCCACCTTGGCCGCCGGGTAGTCGGGGCGTAACTCCAGCGCCTGCCGGAACAGCTCGCTGGCGGCGCCCAGGTCCTGGTTGGCGCCGCGCTTCTGCAGCGCCTGACCCCGCAGCAGCAGCCGGTAGGCTTCCGAGTCTTGTGAATTGCCGGTCAGCGCCGGCGCGCTGGCAGGCAACTTGAGGCTGGCCGCGAGTATGCCGGACATCTGCTGGACCGTGGCGCGGGCGATCTCGTCATGCAGGGAAAACACATCGTCCAGTGTCCTGTTGAAAATCTGCGACCAAAGCTGTGCGCCGTCGTTCACCCGGATCAGTCTGGCGGTGATCCGCAGTTGGTCCCCATCACGTTGAACGCTGCCCTGCACCAGGTGGTCGACCCGCAGCTGTTCGCCGATGGCCGTGAAATCCGCACTCGGCTCCCGGAACCTGAAGGCAGAGCCGGTGGCTATCACCCGCAGGCCGCGCACCCGGGTGAGTGAATTGGTGAGGGTTTCGGTGAGCCCATCGGTGAAATAGGCAAACTCGCCGTCCCGGGTCAGGTTGCTGAACGGCAACACCGCCAGGGAGTCGCCGACGGTGGCCTGTTCGGCGACCTCCGGCATCGGCTGTTGCACCAGCCAGAGGCCCAGGCCCAGCGCCACCACCGCGGCCAGCGCCGTTTGCAGCAGCACGCTGCCCAACGCCGAGGGCGCCGGGGGCTGGCCGCTGGCGTCCGGAGCGGTCACCGCATGGTTGAATTGGTAGCCCTTGCGCGCCACCGTGCGAATCACGTCTTCATCGAAGCCGTGCTGGCGGAACAGGTCACGAGCGCGCTTGATCGACTGGGTGAGAGACGCCTCGCTGACCACCACCGAGGGCCAGATGGCATCGAACAGCTCATCCTTGCCGACCACCCGGTCCCGGGAACGGATCAGGTAGACAATCAGGTCGAAGACCTTGGGTTGCACGTCTGCCGGCTCACCGGCGAAGCTGATCTGGCGAGATGCGGTATCGATGCGTGCCGGCCCCACCTCATACATAAGCGGCCCGGAAGCGCTGGCATCGCCGGCAACAGTGCTGGAACGCCCGGAACCGGCACGCCAGCTTACCAGGGCCACCAGCAGCGGCGCTGCCACCAACATCAGCAATAGCAGCCAGCGGCTGATCGAAGCCGGCAAGCCCAGCGGCCCGTGCAACAGATCCGCCACCTGCAGGGTCGCGAAGCAGCACACCACGTAGATCAGCAGCGCGCGCAGAACCGCTGACAGACTTAGGCCGATTTTCAAGCCGCAGGCTCCCGGAACGTTTCTGGCAAAGGGTACGTTTTCTACCGGGACGAGGAAAGCGCGGCAGGGCTTGCCAGGTGTCCCGGCGACAGTATTGAAGCACGACCTGTGCAGTCACCCACAGCTTTCCAGATTCGGTTTGACAGCGAGCCTCCCGTCGCGATAATCGAAACTTAGTTTCGTACTAGGTACTTTTGAGAAATGGACTTGTCGGTCACGAAGGAACGTTTGCGGCGCATCATGAAACGGGAGGACATTACGGTGGAGATGGCCGCCAAAGTCGCCGGCGTCTCCCAGTCCACCGTGCGGCGCTGGTGCAACCCATCGGACGATACGGATATCGTCCTGCACGCCTTTAGCCGCTTTGCCTTCTACTACGATATCAGCATCGACGCGCTGATGTTCCCGCAGGCACCCGCAGAGGGTGAGGCGCCGCGGGACATTCATCGCCACTGGCGGGCCAACATGGACTGGTGGGATGTGCACCTGACCGCTGAGCAGAAAGAAGCCCTGCTAGCGGTAATATCCGCCGCCTGGAAAGTCAGCAGTCAGACCACGGAAAAACAGCTGCGAATGACTGACCCGGAGGGTTTCGGGAGCAAAAACAAGGGCTAGGCTGCCCCTGCGCGGACTTAACAGGTAGAGCCTAGAGGCCGCGGTCCAGGCGCACGATCTTGCGCTCCAGTTCAGCTTCGACCACTGCCTCCGCTCTCGAGGCCTGGCTCAGCCGGGTGAGCACCTCCGCCAGGCGCCGCAGGTCGGTGCAGCCGCTATCTACCAGTTGTCTTACCAAGTCCGCATTGCGGTTGGTAAGCGCGTCAAGCATCTTGAAAGTGTCGTTCATATTGCGGATTTTCTACCCCTGTCCGGATGCCATGTCTATGCCGACAGTCTCGGCCCGACACAACTTTTCCAAATCTGGCACTTCAGCGCCCTGTAAGACCCAGAACTGCGAATGAAAGCGGGATTATTGGGTCTGCTCCTGGACCAGCACTGGGCGGGTGGCCGACTCATCGACACGCTCTGACGCGTACTTGCCGACGGCCTGGCAGCCGGCGCCAATGGCAAAGAAGCAGAACACGATGATATAGACCTGTTCGGGCTTGATATGCAGTTTCACGGTCGATCCCTCCCCTTTCCGTATGGGCCTACTATGCGGGGAGTAAGGTCAATGGGCCTTGGCAGCGGCTGCCAAAGGCATGGCCGCCAGCGCCAGCTACCAGGGCTGTGGCTGCAGCCCCCTGGGCAGGTAGAGGGGATGTGCCGGCTGGCCGGAGGCATTCAATTTCAGGTAGTGGAGCCGGGGCAACAGTGCGCGAACAGCAGCGGCGCGGTCGAGATAGACGCCGTCATTCCCCCAGGCGGCGATCACCTTATCCACTTTGCCGGCCAGTTCAAGGATGACCCGGTCGTTGTCGCGCCCGACAGGCGCCCTGGCCTGCTTCATGTCGCGGGGGTCGGTGGCGCGGTAGGCGAACAGGTTGGCGGTATAGACACCGCCGTAGCCCCAGTCGCGGGCAAAGCCCATGCAGCGTACCAGCGTGGGGTCATCGCTACGTGCATCTGCAGTCGAAGGGTTAAGGCCGATGAACATGACCGCCGGCAGGTCGCGGTCCCAGATGCGCCACAGGGCATAGCGGTATTGACGGCCTTTGCCGCGGATATCCGCGCCGGCTTCCAGGTATGGCATGGCGTCACTCGGTGTTAACCAGGGGCCGGCGAGTATACTCTGAACCCACCGATAAGCGAGGCACTACCATGTCAGCATCACGCCCCATCGCCCCCGTTCTTGTTTTCACCGCCGGCCTGCTGGCTGGAGCGGCCCTGCAGCATCTGGCCCCGGCAGCCCGGGCCGACGCCGTCGA
>JANQIO010000093.1 GCA_028282105.1 Halieaceae bacterium
TGAGCATGCCCATGACGTCCAGCCAGAAGGTGCGCGGGATGGAAATCAGCTCTTTCATGATCTCCGCGGTTTCGCGCTGGATGTCGGCTATGGGCCGGCCCTCCTCCGCACTCAACTGCTGCAACCCGACACGGAACGCCGGGGTTGCCTGCAGGTTCTTGGCCACCTGCCGCGGCACCTTGTAGCGGCCACCGCGCAGTTTGCGCACCGCAATATCCAGCGCCAGGCCCGCCTGGCCCGCGACGAAGTCGGCGAGCTGGCTGGAATTGGCGGTTTCACCGCGACTGCGGGCGTAGCGCTGGCGCAGCTCGTCGAGGGTGGCGCCGTCCGCGGCCACGCAATGGATGCGCTCCGGGTGACGCCGCAGGATACGTCGCGCCCTGGCCTGGCCGGGCTTGCGCGGGTTGCCCCACAGCAGGTCGCGCAGGCGCGGCGTCACCGACTTCTGGTCCACCGAGTTCATCCAGGCCACGCGCACCGGCAGGATCAGCGTATTGGCCGGCACATCCAGCGCGCCACTCAGCGCCCGGGTGGGGATATCCTCGGGGCTGCGGGCAATAGGCACCACCACAAAGCGGGCCTGGCCGCTAAAACTGACCGCCTGTTGCTGCTCCTCGATCCAGCCGCGCAACAGGTCCTCTTCCACCCGGTGAGCGGCATCGAGGATGTAGAGCACATCCTGCTGGCCAGCCGCCTGCCAGGGCATGGGGGTCATGAGGTCTTACCGGTGGCCTTGGGCTTTACGCTGCCCTTGGGCTTGGCCTTAAGGCGTGGCGTCTTACCGGCCTTGGGCTGTGCAGCGCGCTTGGCGGCGGGTTTCTTCGCGCCGGCCTTCGTGCTGGTGACCTTGCCAGTGGCACGGGTCCTGGCCTTCGCCCCGGCGGGGGCTTTGGCCTTTGTGCCAGTCCCGGCCCGGGCCTTCAACTTGCTCGCGGCTTTGGCCTTGGTCGCTGCTGGGCTTTTCGCCGCAGCCCTGGTCTTGGCAGCGGCGCCGGCTGGTTTTTTCCTGGAGGGTACCCTGGCCTTTGCCGCGGCCTTGGCTTTGGATTTAGTCTTGGCTTTGGCCGGCGCCTTGGCCTTGGCGGCAGCTTTAGATTTGGCGGGCGCCTTGGTTTTTGCTTTGGCTTTAGACTTTGCTTTGGCTTTTGTCTTGGCTTTTGTCTTGGCTTTTGTTTTTGTTTTTGCCTTCGCTTTCCCCCTGGCCTGCTTTGCCGCAGGCTTGCTGTCGTCACTCTGGCCCAGCGCCTCGAGGAACATGGCGCGCACCTCGGCCACGTGCTCGTTGACGCTCTCTGGCGTCCAGTCACTGGTGTCCACCGGCGGCAACACCTCAACCTCCACGGTGGCGGGCCGGAAGATAAAGTCGCCCTTGGGGGCTACATCCAGGGCGTTATGAATCACGATCGGCACGATAGGCACCCCGGCCTGCATGGCCAGGTGGAAGGCACCCTTCTTAAACGGCGCAAGCTTTGGCGAAACCGTGCGCGTGCCCTCCGGCGCCATAACCACCGACTTGCCGTCATCGCGCATCACATCCACCAGGGGCTGCATGGCTTCGATGGCGCTGGTGGCATTGTCACGGTCGATGAGCACGGTACCGCCAAACTCCATGACCTGGCCGATCACCGGCATCTTCTTGATTTCCTTCTTGCCGACACCGGCAATGTCCTTGCGCACCAGGCTGGCGGCGATGACCACGTCGGCTTTGCTCTGGTGGTTAAAGATGAAGACCGCGGGTCGCTGCTTCCAGAGGTTATCCTCACCGCGCACATCCATATCGAGACCGATCAGGGCACTGGCGGTTTCCGCGAACAGGGAAAAGGAAAAGTTCTGCGCGTCGCGCCGTGAGCCGGTGATCGCCCAGATCGGCAGCCCCGCGGCAAAGGAGGTGATCAGGCTGCCGGTAGCCGCCAGTGAACGCGCCCAGTCCGTTAGGCCCGGGCGACCGCGACTCTTGAAGCGCTGCACCGGCCAGCCCTCGCGCTCGGCGATCTCGGCCAGCTTCTTATTGGGGTTGAGCGGTCGCGGCTTGCCCACCGCCTCGAGCAGCTCGATGTCGTCGTCACTGTCGGAGTAGAAAAAGGTCTGCGCCAGGTCTACCCCGTGTTCTGCCGCCAGGGTCTCAGCGGCTCGCACCTTACCCAGGCCAAAGCAGGTCGGCCGTACCACCGCGCCGGTAAACTCGCCGTCTTGGACCTCGAGCTGGGTGGTCATCACATGCTCCACACTCAGGTCCCTGGCCGCCGGCTCTACCTGGTAGGGGGTGGCCGAGCTGATAATGGCCACCGTATGACCCCTGGCCAGGTGGGCATCGATCAGCGCGCGTGACTCGGGGTACACCAGCCGGGCAATATGCTTGCGGTACAGGGCCTCACCGAACTCGATGTAGCTCTGCTCGGTGGCGCCGCGCATAAACTGCGAGGTCACCACCATCATGGCGGAGAAGCCCATGTTACCGAGGCCAAAACTGGTCATTGCGCCGGCAAGTTCCATGAACTCGCGGGGCTTGAGCTGGCCCTGTCGTACCTGTTCGCGAATAAAGGCAATGGCGGAATAGCCGTAGATTACGGTGCCATCAAAGTCGAAAAAGGCCCCTACCTGGGGGCCCTCGGGTGAGGCTTCCACCTCCGCGAGTAATTCCTGGTGTCTCGGCATGTCGGGCGCTGGCTGCTGTAGATCGCTTTTTCTTTTAGTGTAGCCCAGAGAGTACTGTCTGCCGGGCGGGCGCTCAAGCTTGTCAGGCGGCGTGGCGCTCCAACAACCGGTCCAGCATGCGACCGAAGGCTTCGGCGTCCTGGGCGCCCTGCACCATGTACTGCTCGTTGATCACAAAGGTGGGCACCGCCTGGATGCCCTGCTCGATCCACTGCCGCTGGTCTTCGCGCACCGCCTGGCCGTAGCGGGCATCTGCCAGCACCGCCAGCGCTTCATCCCGGTCCAGCCCTACTCCGGCACAGACATCCGCCAGCGTTTCGACGTCACCGACATCCTGGCCGTCGGTGAAGAACGCCTTGAACAGGGCCTCTTTCAAGTCCGTCTGGCAGCCCTGGTCCGCCGCCCAGTGCAGCAGTTGATGCGTCTTGAAGGTGTTCACCATCTTCATGTCGTCGGTGTAGTTAAAGCTGAAGCCCAGCTCTTCACCGATCGCTGTCAGCCGCTGGCGCGCCTTCTGGCTCTGCTCCGCGGTAGTGCCGTATTTCTCGGCCAGGTGGTCGCGCAGGTTCTGGCCCTCGGCGGGCATCTGCGGGTTCAGCTCGAAGGCATGCCAGTGCAGCTCCAGGTCGATATCGTCTGCCCGGCCTGCCAGCGCCTTCAGAAACTGGCGATAGCCGATGATGCACCAGGGGCAAACCACATCGGATACCAGGTCGATACGCAGGTGCATGGGTTCACTCATGGCCAGTGCCTTCCTCTATTTTCAGCGCGCAGTTCAGTGCGCTCAGCATGTTGTTTGGCGGTTCACCCCGGCCTAGATGCCCAGCTCCGCCTTCACCGCCCCGAAGGCAGCTATCGCCTTGTCGAGATCATCGCGGGTTAGCGCAGCACTCATCTGAGTGCGGATGCGGGCCTTGCCCTTGGGCACCACCGGATAGGAGAAGGCTACCACGTACACGCCATGCTTGAGCATGGCATCGGCAAACTGCGCCGCCAGCGCCGCATCGTGCAGCATCACTGGCACAATGGGGTGTTCTCCCGGCAACAGCTCAAAGCCCAGCCGCTCGAGGCCCTCCCGGAAGTAGGCGGTATTGTCCGCCAGCTGGTCGCGCAGGGTGCTGGATGAAGTCACCAACTCGATGGCCTTGATTGCGCCTGCCACCACCGGCGGCGCCACCGTGTTGGAGAACAGGTAGGGCCGTGAGCGTTGCCGCAGCAGCTCGACGATTTCCCGGCGGGCGCTGGTATAGCCGCCGCTGGCGCCCCCCAGGGCCTTGCCCAGGGTGCCGGTGATGATGTCGACGCGGTCGATACATCCGCGCAGTTCGTGGGTGCCCTTACCGCCGGCACCGACAAAGCCCGTGGCGTGGCAGTCATCGAAGTGCACCAGGGCGTTGTACTGGTCAGCGAGGTCGCAGATTTTGTCGAGCTGGGCGATATAACCGTCCATGGAAAACACGCCATCCGTGGTAATCAGCTTGAACCGTGCGCCGGCGGCGTCGGCGGCCTTGAGCTGGTCTTCCAGGTCGGCCATATCATTGTTTCTGTAGCGATAGCGCTGGGCTTTGCACAGCCGCACACCGTCGATAATGCTGGCGTGGTTGAGTTCATCCGATATCACCGCGTCCTCCGGGCCCAGAATGGTCTCGAACAGGCCGCCATTGGCGTCAAAACAGGACGGGTAGAGAATGGTGTCCTCTGCACCCAGAAATTCGCTGAGGGTGTGCTCAAGCTGTTTGTGCAGGGTCTGAGTGCCACAGATAAAGCGCACCGAGGCCATGCCGTAGCCCCACTCCTCCAGGCCCTGCGCCGCAGCGGCATTCACCTCGGGATGCTGGGCCAGGCCGAGGTAGTTGTTGGCGCAAAGGTTCAGCAACTCCAGCCCGTTTTCATCGGTCTGCACGCCCACGTGGGCGTCCTGCGGCGTGGTGATCAGGCGCTCGTGCTTGTACAGCCCGGCCTCTTCTATAGCCGCCAGCTCGGCGCCCAGGTGGTCTTTCAGTTGTCCGTACACGTTGGCTCCCGTTGCAGTTAGCGCCTGGCTTTATCAGCTCTGGGTCAGGCAGCGTTTTCCCAGTTCAGCACCACCTTGCTGGCGGCGCCGGATTTCATGGCATCGAAGCCCTGCTGGAATTCCGAAAACGGCAGCCGATGGGTAATCACCGGCTCGATATCCAGGCCGTTGTCGATCATCACCGACATCTTGTACCAGGTCTCATACATTTCCCTGCCGTAGATCCCCTTGATGGTCAGCATATTGAAAATCACCAGGTTCCAGTCGATGCCCACCTCACCCTCGGGAATACCCAGCATGCTGACCTTGCCGCCATGACACATGTTGGCAAGCAGGTCGCGCAGGGCCTGGGAGTTGCCCGACATTTCCAGGCCCACGTCAAAGCCCTCGGCCATACCCAGGGTCGCCTTGACGTCTTCGATCTTCTCCTTGCTCACGTCTACCGTATGGGTAGCACCAAGGGTCCGCGCCAACGCCAGTCGTTCCGGGTTGACGTCGGTGATCACCACGTGGCGGGCGCCAGCATGACGGCACACCGCGGCGGCCATGGCGCCAATCGGGCCAGCACCGGTGATCAGTACATCTTCCCCCAGCAAGTCCCACTGCAGGGCCGTGTGTACCGCGTTGCCCAGAGGGTCGAACAGGCTGGCGACGTCCAGATCGATGCCAGGACGATGCTCCCAGACATTGGACATGGGCAGCGCGATGTACTCGGCGAAAGCGCCGGGGCTGTCTACTCCAATGCCGCGGGTGTCATTGCACAGATGGCGGCGGCCGGCCATGCAGTTGCGGCAGCGGCCGCAGACCAGGTGGCCCTCCCCGGACACGATTTGACCGGGATGCCAGTCATTGACATTGGAACCCACCTCGACGATTTCGCCCACAAACTCATGCCCTACCACCATCGGCACCGGCACCGACTTCTGAGCCCAGGCGTCCCAGTTATAGATGTGCATATCGGTGCCGCAGATCGCGGTGCGCTTTACCTTGACAAGAACGTCGTTGATACCGAGAGCAGGCTCCGGCACGTCCTCCATCCAGATACCGGGCTCCGCATGCCTTTTTACCAGTGCTTTCATGGGCTTACCTTCACTTCCTCGACATCGACTTACTGTCGGGAAATTCACTATGGTAGAAATAAGTCCGGCATACTAGAATCGCGTCATTCTGATTGCAAGAATCTTTTCCACTATAGTGGAATGTTATTATCCACCAGGAGAGACCATGACCAGGGAAGCGCCCAACAGCCGGGCCGAAGACGATGCCGCCAGCCAGGCCCTGTGCCTGCGCGTGACGGAACTGCGCAAGAAGCACAAGCTGACGCTGGAACAGCTGGCGGCGACCTCGGGTGTCAGCCGCTCCATGCTCAGCCAGATCGAGCGCGGCAAGGCCAATCCCACCCTCGCGGTTACGTTCAGAATAGCCCAGGCCTTCGGCATTACCATCGGCGAGCTGGTAGACCAGCCCTGGTCGGCGCCCACCATCGAAGTGGTGCACGGCGACGATCCGAATATGCTGTTTCGCAACGACGAGGAATGCCAGATCCGCACCCTCTCCCCCCTGCATATGGAGCGCAATATCGAGTTCTACGAACTCACTCTGGCAGCCGGCGCAGCACTGGTGTCCGCCGCCCACTACGAGGGCACCCGGGAACTGCTGACGATCAGCCGCGGCCAGGCGCGGGTGGACTCGGGCGATAGCAGTCACGACATTGGCGCCGGCGACTCCGCCCACTATCGGGCCGACCTGCCCCATACCATCGCCAACACCGGCACGACCCCGCTGGTGGCCTACCTGGTGGTGAGCAGCCAATGACAGCCAGCCCCGGGCATCCGAGCCAGCGTAGACACGCAATTCCGCCCCAGCTCGTCAACTGGCTCAGCCTGCTGGCTGCGCTAACGCTGGCTGCCTGCAGTGAAACGGTGGAGTACGCACCGCTCCCGCCGGGCAGCCCGGTGCTGGCCTTTGGCGACAGCGTGACCCATGGCACCGGGGCACGGCGCGGCGAGGACTATCCAAGCCAACTGGTTGCCGTCAGCCAGTGGCAGGTCATCAATGCTGGCATTCCCGGTGACACCGCTCGCGAGGCCAGGCAGCGCCTGGGTGGCCTGCTGCGGCAACACGAGCCGGTGCTGGTGATTATCGAACTGGGTGGCAATGACTTCCTGCGCAAGCGACCGGAATCCCAGGTGGCGGTTGATCTCGCTGCGATGATCAGGGAAGTGCAGGACTTCGGCGCCCTGCCGGTGCTGGTGTCTGTGCCGCGCCTGTCCCTGCTGCGAGCCAGTACCGGCACCCTCAAGGACTCGGCCATCTATGCCGAACTGGAACAGCAGACCGGCGCCCTGCTGGTGCCGGATCTGTTCGCCGATATTCTCTCCGATAACCGCCTCAAGGCGGATGAGATACACCCCAATGCCGCCGGCTACCGGGTGCTGGCGGACGGTATCGCAGAGCGTTTGCGAGAGGCCGGCCTGCTGAAGCGCTAGGGTGCGTGCCCACACCGGCGCCGCCCTGGCACCGCGGATGTCCATGACTCGCTGACCCTGGCACCCTCACTCCCCGTAACACATCCATTTGCGCGGTCGCCCCGTACCAAGGCAAAATAGTTAATACATTAACTAAATTAAGCCAGGGGCTTTCGATGTGAAGGAACTGCCGACACCCAGTGGTACAAGTCAGCGCCGGCAGCTGGAAACCACCTCCTGGTTTGCGGTGGTGCGTGCCTACCTGGAATGCAGCAAGCGCTATACGGAAATGCTGCAGCACTTCGACCTGACCGTGGCCCAGTACGATGTGCTGCGGGCCATCGACGGTCTCGGTGAAGATGCCGTACCCAAAACCATTGCCGACCGACTGATTGTGACGCGGGCCAATATCACCGGCCTGATTCGACGCCTGGAGCAGCGCGGCCTGCTGAAACTGAGTGCCCATCGGGATGATGGCCGCTCCGTTGTCTGCTCACTCACAAAAGCCGGGCGCAGCCTGCACGACCGCGCCCACGCGGCAGCGGATCGCTTTGTGCGGGCCCAGTTGAAGCCGTTTAGCAGTGCCACCCTGCAAGAGATGCAGGCAATGATGCGTGCGATGCACCTGCACCTGCAGTCACTCGACCCCGATGCCCTGGCCTGTCCAGACGAAGCCAGCGCAAACCGCTAATACAGAGGAATCACCATGACGCCCAGTACCGGAACGCCTGCCCCACCCAAGCGCAGCCTGCTGCTGCTCGAATCACGCGCGGCCCTGGACGCCGCCCGCATGCTGGCGCCGCTGGTGGCCAGCAGTATCGGTCGCGCACCGGAACCTGCCGATACCCTGGCCATCGTCGCGCCCGGTTTCGGGTCCGGCGATCGCTACACCCTGCCCCTGCGCCGCTTCCTCAAGCGGCGGGGCTTCCGCGCCGAGGGCTGGGGGCTGGGTACCAATCTCGCCGGCACCAACCTTGAGCACACGCAGGATGACCTGTCGGAGCGCTGGGATTTCGCCCGTCGCGACGACTACCGCGGTGAAGCCGGTGTGCCTTTCCAGGTAGACCGCTTTTACGATCGGGTACTGCAACGCCACGCCGAAACCGGCATGAAGATTGCCCTGATCGGCTGGAGCCTGGGTGGCTATATGGCGCGGGAAGTCGCCAGGGATTTGCCGGACGTTGTGGAACGCGTCATCACCATGGGCTCGCCCACAGTGGGCGGCCCCAAATACACCGCGGCGGCTGCCTTCTTCAACAGGAGCGGCATGGACCTCGACTGGATCGAGGCTGAAATCGCCGGTCGCGAGTCGCGGCCTATCGCGCAACCGATCACTGCCATCGTCAGCAAGACCGACGCGATCGTCGACTGGAACGCCGCTATCGACCGTTACAGCCCCAACGTCAATCACGTCGAGGTCGACGCCGCGCATCTGGGCATGGGTTTCAATCCGGATATCTGGTCGCATGTATTGACGGCGCTACAGGCAGAACCGTAGCCAATGCAGCAGTGGCAGACGCTGCACCGCGCCTGCCAACAGGTATGGTTTGTTAGGCAATCCCCATAATTTGGGCGGTCCTGCTGCGCCAGGCGCTGGGCTTGCATTGTCCGTGCGGAGATACCGGCGCTAAGCTGTCACGCAGTGCCGGTCACTCGAAACCGGCGGTCGATTCGTACTCAAGGAACAGACCATGGCGTTTCACGGGAAAGTAGCCGTCGTCACCGGCGGCGGCAGCGGGATGGGCCGCGAGGCGGCCCTGCAACTGGCGCGCTCGGGCGCCACGGTGGCCGTAGTCGATATGAATGAGCAGGGCATGGAGGACACCTGTGCCCAGCATGCGAACATCACCGCCTACCGTTGCGACGTCAGCAGGCTCGATGAGGTGCAGGCTCTGGTCGCCAACATCGAGGCGACGCTGGGCCCGATCGACCGCCTGACCCACTGTGCCGCCATCATGCCGGCGCGACGCCTGGCAGAATCCGACGCCGGCGACATCAATAAAATGATGGCCATCAACTACGGCGGCACAGTGAATATGGTGCAGAGTGTGATGCCGGGCATGATGCAGCGCGGCCGCGGCGACATCATCATGTTTGGTTCCATGGCCGGCGATATTCCCGCCCTCACCCTCGGCGCCTACTGCGCCACCAAGGCCGCCACCAACAGCTTCGCGGAAATCCTCTACCAGGAGAACCGCGATAGCCCGCTGCGCTTCCTGCTGGTGTGCCCGCCCATGGTCAACACACCGCTGATCGACCAGGCCGCCGAGCACGGCCCGGCCAGCCTGCTGCAGCAACGGGATGCAGGCAAGATGGCTACCCCAGAATTCATTATCAATGCCGTGGAAACCGCGATCGAGAAAGGTCAGTGGGTGGTACGGCCTGGCCAGGCGGCATTCCTGACCCGCTGGCGTCGCTGGTTCCCGGGGTTGCTCTGGAAAGCGATTCACGCGGCGCCCTGAGTTATCAAGTGCCTGCGCGTGGCGCGCGGCCCGATCTACTGCTGCTCTAACAGGGGGTCGAACCAGATGTTATCGTCGGGAAATGCCTCCCAGGTTTCCAGTTCGACGCAATTGAGAATCTCTTCAAGCAGTTGCGCCGGCCCGCCCAGGTAGCTGGTCATCGGTCCGATCGGAACTGCGTAGTACCATGCTTTGCTGGCGGGCCACACCGCGTTTGGCGCCAGCGCAGAAGAAAGCCGCATACCCTTCAACACAGAGGACCACTGTTCCTGTACCGTCGCCAGCGGCGCATGGAACAGGTAGTAGGTCTGCTGTCCTAGTCCTGAAACGGTGACATTTCCCGCCGCCTCAAGAAAAGCGTGCTCCGCATAGCCGGTCCAGAATGCGCACAGACAATCCTCCTCAGGTCCGCTGTACTCGATGAGGACCCTGAACAGCGCGTCCACCATCTCCGGGGTGATCCTGTACTCGATCGGTGTCGAAATCCCCGCCTCACCGAGTTCCACCGGCGCCGGGGCGATGGATTCCCACTGCATCAGTCGATGCGCGGTTTTGCCCGTTTCCAAGGCAACATCGCGCCAGCGAACCGGAGTGGCGTGTTCCCAGCCGTATCGACCCGCAGCAATATCTTCAAACGCCTGCCAGTCCCCCGAGTCTACCTGCGGCCAGCGCCAGGCGGGCTGGAACAGTCGCAGGTACTTTTCAAAGCCTGAGGGAACAATGGTATCTAGCGTCTTTTCCAGAAACGGGCGTATACGCCCCGTCGCCCACTGGGCCCGGCTGCCGTCGGGTTCCGCCTGGTACTGCAGGAGATTCTTCATAGCGGGCAGGTCCGGCTAGCCAAGCCAGGCAAAGGCATCGCTAAAAAACCGTCGGGCATCTGCTTCGATGCAAATGCCATGACTGAGGATGATCCGCTGGAAATCCCAGCCAAGAATGGTCTGCACAGAGCGCCTGGCGGCCTCCCGGTCCCTGATGGTCAGCTTGAGGTCCTTTGGCAGGCCGCCCCGGGGTGCCAGTACCCCATTGGCTCGCTTGACTGTTTTCCAGAACCAGTTGTCGTGCAGCGGGTCGTGGTTCTGGAGGATGTCGGTCACAATCAGGGTTTTCGACGCCCGGTGAAAGAACACCATTTCAGTCAGCAGCCGGCTACCCTCGAAATACACCTGATCAATATCTGCTGCCCAGCTATTGCCGGCCTCTGCATCCAGCAGTTGAAAGCGCTCCAGGTGCGGAAGCTTTGCCGGCAGGCCCGGCGTAAGCCAAACCCTGGCATCAGAAAAAGTGTCGGCCCAGGGTTTCACGAACAGGTGATGCCAGGTGTTCGGAGCAACGATGTGGGCGACCGGACCCAGCGCTGTTACCGCAGCCAGGCGATCAGCGTTGACGGCTACCGGAGAATGCAGCCACAGCTCACCGCTACCCAGACGCACAACCGTCATGCGGGTCTGGAAGGGAATGGTGTACATGGACACCGGGTCACCATCCAGGCACCAGATGTCACGATCTACCGTCGTCAGCACCATCTACGTTCCCGGGCCGTGAACCTTTGACAACAGCCCGACGTCCACCCCGCCAGAGGCCGCACTTGCACCAGTACGCGTCACCAGGGTGTCTGCTTACTGACCGTTAATGCCATCCGGCGAAACTCATATGCACCCTCACCTGCCCAACCGAGTCCATCGGGAAAGCGAACCTCCACACCTGTAAGGTCACTCGGATCAAACAGCCGCATATTGACGCCCACCTGGTCGACAGCACCGTGCTC
>JANQIO010000164.1 GCA_028282105.1 Halieaceae bacterium
CCGAAGATTTCCTCTTCCAGGACACGCATGTCTTCGGTGGGGTTCTTGATAATAGTGGGCGGAATCTTATGGGTGCCCTGCTGGTTGGCGAAGTCCTCATTGGCCGGGTTGCAGGCGATCACCTCGGCACCCTTGGCCCTGGCATCCTCGATATTTTCGCTGAGGCGCTGGAAGTGGCGGTCGTTCACCACCGAGGTGTACTGCTCATTGGCCAGCAGGGTGGGGTACATCTCTGCGACGATGGCCTGTACTTCGGCTACCACCTCGTCAAGCTTCTCCTCCGGCACCATCAGGTAATCCGGCGCCAGGCAAATCTGGCCAGCGTTCATGGTCTTGCCCAGCATGACGCGATTGATGGCCTTCTTGATATCGGCGCTGCGGGAAATCAGCACCGGGCTCTTGCCGCCCAGCTCCAGGGTGACCGGCACCAGGTTCTTGGCCGCCGCCGCCATGATATGGCGGGCGATGCTGGTGGCGCCGGTAAACAGCATATGGTCGAAGGGCAGGGCTGAAAAAGCCGCCCCCACTTCCGGGCCGCCGGTAAAGATGGCCACTTCTTTCTCATCCCAGGCCTCGCGCACCACCTCGGCCATTACCTCGGAGGTGTGGGGAGTAAACTCGGAGGGCTTGATCATGGCGCGGTTGCCCGCTGCCAGGATGTCAGCCATGGGGCCGAAGGTCAGGTTGACCGGAAAGTTCCAGGGGCTGATCACGCCGACCACGCCCAGGGGCTGGTATTCGATGCGTGAGCGACCGCCCAGCAGGCCCATCGGGAAGGTGGACTTGCGCTTCTCCGGCTTCATCCACTTACGCACCTGCTTCATGGCGCTCTTGAAGGGCTGGATGCTGGCGGCCACGTCGGTGAGCATGGACAGCTCCTTGGGCCGGCAGCTGAAATCGGTGTTGAGTGCCTCGACAAAGCGGTCCTGGTGCTTGGATACCGCTTCCATGCCGCGGCGCATGCGGTCGATGCGAGTCTCGGCACTGACGAAGCCCTCGGCGATGTAATCGTCGCGCTGCGCCTGCAGCGTCTTCATCATGGCTTCGGTGATCGGGTCGTTGTCGACGTTGAGTTCCTGGGGCGCGTTCATAGTGACCTCACAGTGTTGTTATAGGTCGGCCTGGTTTGAAACGCTCAGACCGGCAGTCAGGGGGAACCCTCGATTATAGCGGCGGGAATGCCGCTGTTAACCGCCTAGCTTAGTCGAATACGGCCACTAAATAAAACCGGATGAACTGCTTTTTTGTTCCGCCAGTGCCGCAAGCCGCACCCTGCCCCAAAAAGGGGTCAGAGCCCTTTTGGGTGGAAAAGGGCTCTGACCCCTTTTTGGGGTGTGGCGGTTGTGATTAGTTATAACCGGAGGGGCAAGAGTCGTCGAAATGACATATTGATTGGGAATAATACCGCCACCGCAATTCTCGGACCCAGGTCACGGGGTTACGCCGCCCGGCGCTGTTAGAGTGGCGGTATCACCGAAAGGAGAGGTGCAATGAAAAGGATTCCTGTAAACGCAATGCTGGTAGGCGCCGGTTTACTGCTGGCGGCAAACGCCCAGGCGGACGTGCTGGGCTGGCGCTTGGGCGCCAATCTTTGGCAGCAACAGTATGAAGGGGACGTTCGCTCGGGCGGCGGCAGCATCGATCTCGAAGACGATCTCAACTATGACGATGAAACCGGCGAGAGTTTCTACATCCAGTTGGAGCACCCCATCCCGCTGCTGCCCAATGTGATGCTTCAGTACACCGACCTGGAGGTGGCTGAAACGGGTTTCGTGGACGGCATCGAGTTTGACGGGGTGGAGTACAGCGGTGAAGTGTCTTCGCGCCTGGATCTCACCCACACCGACGCCACCCTCTACTACGAGATTCTTGATAACTGGGTAAACCTCGACATCGGTGTTACGGCGCGCTTCTTCGATGACGGTATCCAGATTCGCGATCAGTCCTCGCAGGAAGCGGGCAGGATCGATATTGATGAAGTCGTACCGATGTTTTACGGCCATGCTCGCTTCGACCTGCCTTTCTCCGGGCTGAGCCTGGGGATTGAAGGCAACTACATCAGCTACGACGACGACACCCTCTACGACACCAAACTAAACCTGGGCTACACCTTTGCCTTCGGGCTGGGTATCGAAGCCGGCTATCGAGTGATGGACTTCGAGTATGACGACGGCGACGAGTTTGCCGATGTCACCATCGACGGCGTCTACGGCGGGGTGTTCTGGGATTTCTAACGGGCGCGCCGTAGACGTGCACCGTGGTTATTCAATAGCGCCGCTGGTCAGGCGCTGCTCATGGATCTGCTCGAGCTTATACAGGGCCTGCTGCAGCTCAAAAAAACCGTGCCAGTGGGCGTAGTCGGCGGCGCCCTTCATGGCGCCCTGGCGGGCGCGCCGGCCCTCGTGGTGCCAGAGGTGGTAGAACACGATCTGGAACTCGTCCGTCCACGGATTCTCTTTCAACAAGCCCTTGCCGCGCAGTTCTTCCAGCATGGCCTTGGCGGGCCGGTAGTAGGCCGCGTTATAGAGGTTTACCGCCTTGTCCCCCTGGGCGAAGTAGTTATCGGTGTGCAGGGAGCTGTGGCAGTTGCTGCAGACCTGCTTCATTTTCTTGCGACCTTCCGGGCCATCACCCAACAGCGGGCTCAGGACATCGTCGCTGCCACGCACTTTTGACTCCGGAGCCCACAGGTTCCAGTACAGGCGCTCGCTGATGTTGTGGGTCAGCTCCAGCTTGCCGATCCCGCTCATATGGCAGGTGGCGCAGGTGGGGCCGCGGTAGTCACCAGGCTGCCAGTCCTCGGCGGGCTTGTCCCAGTTCCAGCTCTCGCCGCTGGTGTTATAGAGGTGGCCGTGCTTGGAGTTGTTGAAGATCTCGATGTTCGGGTGGTCTGGCCCCAGGTGACAGGAAGCACAGGCGGCCGGTCGGCGCGCCTCGGCAATGCTGAATTTGTGGCGGCTGTGGCAGGCGGTGCAATTGCCGGTGGCGCCGTCCGGGTAGATATTGCCCATGCCGTTGTTGGGCCAGGTTTCCCTGGTTGGCCGGCCATCGGCGTCCAGCAGAATCTTCGTGCCATGGCACTGCATACAGCCGGTTTCCTTCGGTGCGTCCTGAAACTCCGGGTGGCTGCGCCCCTCGTGCACGTTGGTGAGGGCGTGCAGATTGTCCTTGGGGATGATCTGGTGGTAGGAACGGAAATGACCGGAGGCGTTGAACTGTTCGACCGCGCCCGCGTGGCACACCTCGCAGGTCGCCGGTGAGACCAGCACCGATACAAACACGTCGCCGCCCCTGAGGGTGGCATGCTGGGTCGCCATGGGTGAATCCCTGTCGACCTGGTGGCAGTCAATACAGCTGATGCCCGCTGCCGCGTGTTTACTCTGCTCCCAGTCTGCCACCTGCCCCGGAGTCACCCGGCTATGGCAGGCAACGCAGGCCTCCCCCGACAAGGCAGATGCCTGTGCCGCTATCACCAGCAGCATGCCGGCCCACCACCGCTTGCCCATAAGGTTTCCCCCGAAAGCCCCGACCGCGTTGCTGTTTTGCACCCTTCTTCAAGGGTAGTTGATTCTGCGCAAGCCGGCAGGCTATGCCTTGGCAGCAGGCAGGCTATTATGCTTAAGTGTGCGGTTTTCCCGGGAGGGCACCCCCATGGCTGTCGATCTGAAAGGCCGTTCCTTTGTGAAACTGCTGGACTTCGAGCCGGCGGAGATTCGCTACCTGCTCGACCTGTCGGAAGAGCTCAAGGCAGAGAAATACGCCGGCAAGGAGCAGCCGCAGCTGACCGGTAAGAACATCGCGCTGATCTTCGAGAAGACCTCCACCCGTACTCGCTGCGCCTTCGAGGTAGCGGCCTTTGACCAGGGCGCTAACGTCACCATGCTGGCCGGTGGCTCGCAGATGGGGCACAAGGAATCGGTGGCCGATACCGCGCGCGTGTTGGGTCGCCTGTACGACGGCATCCAGTTCCGCGGCGCGCGCCAGGCCGATGTGGAAACCCTCGAAGAGTATGCCGGCGTGCCGGTGTGGAACGGCCTGACCGACGAGTTCCACCCCACCCAGGTACTCGCCGACCTGTTGACCATGGAAGAACACGGCGGTGGCCGCAGTCTGGAACAGCTCAAGTTTGCCTACCTGGGGGATGCCCGCAACAACATGGGGAATTCCCTCATGGTGGGCGCTGCGAAAATGGGCATGGACCTGCGCCTGGTGGGCCCCATGGAATTCTGGCCGGATGAATCGCTGGTGGACGAGTGCCTGGCCATCGCCGGTGATACCGGCGCCAACATCCAGTTTACGGAAGAAGTGGACGAGGGGGTGGACGGAGTCGACTTCGTTCACACCGATGTCTGGGTTTCCATGGGCGAGGAGCCTTCAGCCTGGGCAGATCGGGTGGAGATCATGAAGCGCTACCAGGTCAATCTCGACCTGATGGAGCGCACCGGCAATCCGGCGGTGAAATTCATGCACTGCCTGCCGGCCTTCCACAACAGCCAGACCGTAGTGGGCAGGCAGATCGCCGAAGAATTCGGGCTCGACGGGCTCGAAGTCAATGACGATGTGTTCGAATCCGACTACAACATCGCCTGGGACCAGGCGGAAAACCGCATGCACACCATCAAGGCGGTGATGGTCGCCACCCTGGACTAGCGCCTGGGTGCAAACAGTCGGCTACACTGTGGGGCGATGTATTCCTACCTCGGTTCCATTCTCGGCCTGATCATCCTGCTGGCGGTGCACTATCGCGCCGCCGGTATTCTTGCGATGGATCGTAGCCGCGGCCTGCTGCTATGCGTGATTTCCGGCGTGGCCATGGCCTATGTGTTCATCGATGTGCTGCCACACCTGTCGCGCAAACAGATGGCGCTGGACGCGCTGCTGCTGGGCCCGGTCGCTACCTACCTGACGCACCACGTCTACCTGATGGCGCTGCTGGGGTTTTGCGTATATGTCGGCATTCGCGCCTTCAGCACGGCGGAGGTCGAGATCCAGCACTCGGACCGTGCCTATGCCGCGGTCGTCGTATCCATGTGCCTGTACGCGGCCTTCATTGGCTATATGCTGGCGGAGCAGCCGATCTACCGACCGGAGCCTGCCTTGCTGTTTGGCCTCGCCATGGGGGCACACTTCCTGGGCCTGCACCATGAACTCTTGCAGGACCACGAACGGGACTACGACCGGGTGGTGCGCTACCTGCTGATCGGCAGCACCGCTGTGGGCTGGCTGGGCAGCCTGGTGTATACCGTTTCCATGCCGGTATTCGCCCTGGGCTTTGCCTATATTGCCGGCGGGATTATCGCGGTGGGTGCGATCAGTGATTTACCGCGTATCAGCTCGGGTCGCAGTTTTGCGGCGTTTATGGCCGGCGCGGTGTTGTATAGCGGGCTGTTGCTGGTGATCGAGAGTTTTCGCAACCCGCCGTATTAGCCGGGGCGGCAAGCGCCGCCCCGAGTCTGTGCCTGCAATCAGGAGCCGGTAGATTCCAGCATGGTTTCCATGACCTGGTCGATGCTGAAGCTGGCGGGCTTCTGCCGCGGCGGGAACTCCTTGAAGGTGCCGAGGAACTCCCCAACGTACTGCTGGGCCGGCACCAGGAAGTAGACCCGATCGATCATCCAGTCGTAGTAGCTGTTGGAGGTGCGGTAGGCGCGTTCGTAGGGGTCGCGTCGCAGGTTGAAGATCAGCGGCACCCGCAGCGGGGTCCAGGGCTCGATCCAGGCCCGCAAGGTGGTGTACTCCTTCTGCTCCATGAACATCACCTTCCAGTCGTCATAGCGCAGCGCCGTTAGCTCGCCACCGTCGGAGAAGTAGAAGATCTCCTTGCGCGGGCCCTCATCGGCTTCACCGGTCAGGTGGGGCAGGAAGTTGTAGCCATCGAGGTGCACCTTGTAACGACGGCCGATGGAGCGCACGCCGCCCTTTTTCAGACGCTCCTTGATATCCGGAGCACCGGCAGCGGCCAGATAGGTGGGCAGCCAGTCCATGTGGTGCATGATTTCATTGGAGATGGCGCCAGCCTCGATCTTGCCGGGCCAGCGCACCATGGACGGGACCCGCCAACCGCCTTCCCAGTTGGTGTTCTTCTCGCCAAAGAAGGGCGTCTGGGCGGCGTCTGGCCAGGTGTTCATATGCGGGCCGTTGTCGGTGGAGTAGTGCACGATGGTGTTGTCGGCAATGCCAAGGCGATCCAGCGTTTCCAGCAGCTGGCCAACATGCATGTCGTGCTCCACCATGCCGTCGGCGTACTCATCCTGGCCTGAGATGCCACGCAGTGAGTCCTTGACGTGGGTGCGGAAGTGCATGCGGGTGCCGTTCCACCAAACATAGAACGGCGTGCCATCGGCGTTGGCTTTCTCAATGAACTTAATCGCCGCGGCCACGGTTTCGTCGTCCACGGTTTCCATACGCTTCTTGGTCAGCGGGCCGGTGTCTTCCACCCGGCCGTCGGCGAAGGAGTGAATCACGCCGCGGGGGCCGAAGCGCTGGCGAAATTCCGGATTCTGTGGGTAGTCCACATTTTCCGGTTCTTCTTCGGCATTGAGGTGATAGAGGTTGCCGAGGAACTCGTCGAAACCATGGTTGGTCGGCAGATGTTCGTCCTTGTCACCGAGGTGGTTCTTGCCGAACTGGCCAGTGGCGTAGCCGTAGGCCTTCAGCAGCCCGGCAATGGTCGGATCCTCTTCCTGCAGGCCCAGGTCGGCGCCCGGCAGGCCCACCTTGGATAAGCCGGTGCGATAGACGCTCTGGCCGGTGATGTATGAGGAGCGGCCGGCGGTGCAGGACTGCTCACCGTAGTAGTCGGTGAACATCATGCCCTCTTTGGCAATGCGGTCGATGTTCGGTGTCTTGTACCCCACCAGCCCGAAGGTGTAGGCGCTGATGTTGCTCTGGCCGACGTCGTCGCCCCAGATCACCAGGATGTTGGGTTTGTCCTGGGCCTGGGCCGCCATGCCCAGCAGGGCAATACAGGCGAGCAGTGTATGCGTGAAGCGTTTCATGGTGTTCCCTCTTGTAGTTATCCGCCACCCGATCGCGGGGGATTTAAATCCAGTACTGACATTGTGGTTATTTTTATAGCGGAAAGCATAGTTCCAGGCCGTGGAGACTGCATGAAAAATCAATGACAGGCGCTGCTTGTCCAGCCTCTGTTCAGTCAGTGAAGTAAGCGCCACCCAACTCTGCAGGCGCAAGTCTATGGGGCCTGCGAGACCTCAGGCCAAAGCCGCTGTGTATAATGCCGCTTCGACGGTGCGGCTCTGGGAAAAGGGCGCATCCTGGCATGATAAGAGAGCAGTTCACGATGTATCCCTTCCCGCTTTTATCGGCAGACCGGCTGTTGGCGAGTCTGGCCCTGGCGCTGTTGGTAGCCTGTAGCCCGGATAGGTCCCAGCCCATTGACGGCGCCACAGCAGCGCGCGAGGCGGGCGCCCTATTGACCGTTGAGGAGGCCAGGTATCGCCGAAGCGTGATCTCTGAGCCCGCCTATCGGGTGCTGGTGGACCTGGATCGCGGTCCGGATGAGTTTGGCGGCCGGGTGGATATCGATTTCAAGTACGGCAAGGAAAGCCGACCGCTGACGGTGGATTTTCGCAACGGCACGGTGCTGTCGGTCAGCCTCGACGGTCAGCCAATAGAGTTTGCCTACAACGGCCACTTCATCTCACTGCCCATGGGCCTCCTGGCCAGCGGTTCGCGCCGCCTCAGCATCGAGTATGAGCACCCCTATAGCCAGGATGGCGCCGGCCTGTACCGCTACCAGGACCCGCAGGACGGCCGCATTTACCTGTACACCGATTTCCAGCCCTACAGCGCCAACCGCCTGTTCCCGCACTTCGACCAGCCTGACCTCAAGGCCAACTACGAGCTGACGGTGCGGGCGCCGGCGGGATGGGAGGTGGTGAGCACGGCTCGCGAGTCCAGCATTGAGAAGACGGAGTCCACCTGGACCTGGGAGTTTCCCGCCACGCTGCCATTGAGCTCCTATATCTTCTCCCTGCATGCGGGCGAATACGCGGTATTTGAAGACGCCGACTTCCGTTACCCCATGCGCCTGTTCGTGCGCCAGTCCATGGCCCAATACGCGGACCCGGCATTCTGGTTTGAAATCAGCCGGCAGGGCTTTGATTACTTCGACGACTATTTCGGCCTGCCCTACCCATTCGAGAAGTATGACCAGCTTATCGTGCCCGACTTCATCGCCGGTGCCATGGAGAACGTGGGCGCGGTCACTTTCAGCGAGAACAAGCTGTTCCGCGGTGAGGCGACCCGGCGCGAGCGCATGTATATCGCCAACGTCATCATGCATGAGATGGCACATATGTGGTTTGGCGATATCACCACCATGGCCTGGTGGAACGGCCTGTGGCTGAACGAGTCCTTCGCCACTTACATGGCCGAGCGTGCGCTGGCCGACGCCACCGAGTTCAAGGAAACCTGGCACCAGTTCTTTATCGGCGACAAGCAGTGGGCTTACTCCGAGGACCAGCTGGTCACCACCCACCCAATCGAGCTGCCGGTAGGCGATACCGAGGAAGCGACCACCTACTTTGACGGCATCACCTATGGCAAGGGCGCCTCGGTGTTGAAGCAACTGGGATTCCTGCTGGGTGATGACGTGTTCCGCCGCGCGGTGCGCGATTACATTGCCACCAATGCCTGGGGTAACACGGAGCTTGAGGACTTTATGGGCGCGATGGCCGGCGCCGCCGACCGCAACCTCGATCACTGGACCCGCGACTGGTTGTACAACGCCGGGCTCAACACGGTGGAGGCGCGCTATGAATGCGAGGCGGGTGTCATCAGCTCACTGTCGCTGCAGCAGTCGACCCCGCCCGAGTATCCCACCCTGCGCGAGCAGCGCACGGTGCTGGCCCTGTTCACCCTGGACGGTGAACGCCTGGTGCTGCAACGGGAACTGCCGTTGGTATTCGCTGGCGCACAGACCCGGGTGCCGGAGGCCGAAGGCGCCCCCTGCCCGGACTTTGTATACCCCAACTACGGCGACTACGCCTATATCAAGGTAGCCCTCGATGAGCGCTCACTGGCCACGGTGGCGGCACACATCATGGGCCTGGAAGATCCGTTGCAGCGCAATATGGCCTGGTACGACCTCTACCAGATGATGCGCGACGCCCGCCTGGATCTCACCGCCTACCTGGATATCCTGGCGGCCAATATCACCCGCGAAACCGACCTCAACGTGACCGCCGACCTGCTCAGTAACCTGCGCAGCGGCTTTAGCTATCTCTACCAGGTGCCGACCGGTGCTGAACTGTTGCCGGTGTATGCTGAACGCTTCGAGGCGCTGCTGTGGCAACAGGTGGCAGGCACTGCAGGCGATGCCCGCCAACTCTGGCTGCAGGGTTACATCGAAGTGGCCAACAACGACACCGCCTGGCAGCGCCTGGAAGACCTGTTGCAGGGCAAGCTCAAGCTGGATGGCTTCGAACTGGACCAGGACCAGCGCTGGCGGGTGGTGATGAAGCTCAGCGAACACCTGTGGCCGGGCCATGAAGCCCTGGCCGCCGCGGAGCTGGCGCGGGACGGCAGTTCTCGCGGCAAGGAAAACGCCGTGCGCGCTGAAGTGCTGTCAGCCCGCGGCGAAGACAAGTACCAGTGGATGACAGAGGCCACGGATGCCGGCGACAGCTACTCACTGCGGCGCAGTCGCACCATTGCCTCGGGCCTGTTCCCTTATTCCAGCCAGCGCTCGCTGGCAGCGCCGTTCGCAGTGGAGATGATTGCCCAACTACCTGGCCTGGACAGTGCTCACGACACCACCTATCACGACCGGGTGACCTACAGCCTGCTGCCGCGCCTGTGCACGGCGGAGAACGTGGCGCGCCTGAAGGCTGCGGTGGAGCGTTATGAAGACCTCAACCCGGCGATTGTTCGCAGCCTCAAGATAGCCGCCCAGCAGGATGAGCGCTGCGTCAATATCGGCGCCCGGCTACAGCTTGCGGCGGAAACCGTCAGCCGGCGCTAGCCTGCCTTGCGAATCTCGCCGTAGGCATCCAGCGCCGCCTGGCGTGCCTGCTTGTGGTCGACCAGGGGTTGCGGGTAGTCCACCCCGAGCGTCAACCCTGCGGCCGCCAGCACCTCGTCGGGGGCGGTCCAGGGCGCGTGCAGATACTTGTTGGGCAGGCCGGCTACCTCCGGCACCCAGTGCCGTACGTATTCCCCCTCGCCGTCGAACTTCTCGCCCTGGGCGGTGGGATTGAAAATCCGGAAGTAGGGGGCCGCGTCGGCGCCACTTCCAGCCACCCATTGCCAACTGCAGGCATTACTGGCGAGGTCGGCGTCCACCAGGGTGTCCCAGAACCAGTCTTCACCAGCCTGCCAGGGCAGCAGCAGGTGTTTGGTCAGGAAAGAAGCCACCACCATACGCACCCGGTTGTGCATGTATCCCGTCTGCCAGAGCTGGCGCATACCGGCATCGACGATGGGGTAGCCGGTCTGGCCCTGCTGCCAGGCGGCCAGGTGCTCGCGTTTGCCCAGCCAGGGGAACTCGGCGAACTGGGTTTTGAAGGCGGTCTCCGGGATGGTGGGGAAATGATGCAACAGGTGGTAGGAGAACTCGCGCCAGCCCAGCTCCGACAGAAATTTGGAGAGCTGCTCCTCGGCACAGGCGGCGGCCGTGGCCGCATGCCAAACCTGGCGCGGTGAGACCTCGCCGAAATGGATATGCGGTGACAGCCGGCTGGTGACATCCAGTGCCGGGCGGTCGCGACCGTCACTGTAATCGTTGATGCCGGTAGTGAGAAAACGCTCAAGACGGGCGAGCGCGCCCCGGCTGCCGGGTTGCCAGTGTGACTCCCAACCCGCCGCCCAGTTGGGTCGGGTCGGCAGCAGCTCCAGCGCCTCGATGCCGGCTGCATCCGGCAGCGCGGTCCCGGCCAGGAACGCCCCGGCCTCTGGTGGCGGTTTCGGCGTGCCCGGCGCCGGCTGGCGGCGGCAGGCTTTCCAGAACGGCGTGAACACCTTGAAGGGTTCACCGCTCTGGTTGGCAATCTGCTCCGGCTCGAACAGCAGGCTGCCGGGAAAGCGTTTGAGTTCGCAGGCGCTGCCGGCAAACCGCTGGTGTATCTCGCGCTCCAGGTGGGCGGCCCAGGGTTCGTAGGCGCGGCTGCAGTGGATAGCGGCGGCGCCCGTTGTGTCGGCCAGGTGGGCGAGTATTTCCCCGGTGTCACCGGCATACACCAGCAGCCGGCCACCCAGGGCTTCGATGTCGCTGGCCAGCGCCGCCAGGCTGTGGTGCAGCCACCAGCGCGAGGCGCCGCCGGGCGCCCAGCGGTCGGCAGCCGCGGTGTCGTAAATGAACACCGGGATGATGGGCCGATCGCCCGCTGCCTGCAGGCCGGGCAGATCGGACAGTCTCAAGTCCTGGCGGAACCAGTAGATCAGGGGTTGTATCATGCGCTTGTTACGGTGAGCGTCGCGCGGTGGTTTTTCGCCCGCTGGCTGGCTATTTGTGCTCGGCGCGCGCCACCATCGGGTGGCTGGCATCGCAGAGAGCGCTGAGGTCTGCCGTGGTCATGGGGTCGCCCCGGCAGGTCTGGTCGCAGAAGGTCACCAGCAACTGGGCCAGGTACTGGCGTACCGCCTTGCCGTGACCCCGGGTGCGGCGGTCCAGAAACTGCTTGCCGGTGGTAATGTCCCGCGGGGAAGCGAAATTGTAGTGGCTGCCGCCTTTCACGATCACCAGGTGGCGGTCGCCGCGCCGGCCTTTGATGCCGCGGCTAAAACTGCGTTCCAGCGCCCAGGCCGGGCTGGCATCGCTGCCGGCCAGGTAGGCGGTTTCCGTATCCAGCACCCCGTCATTGCTGCCGGCAATCAGTAGCAGGGGCATATCAGGCGCCAGCGGCAAGACATCGCGGCGAGCCCAGCCCTGGTCCGGGTCGGCCAGGGCGTGGCCGCCATAGGAAAAGGCGCCACAGACCGCGGGGAACCAGTCCCGGTTGGCATTCAGCAAAGCCATGCGCCCGCCCAGGCCGTGTCCGCCCAGTACCGCGCAGGACAGGTTGAGCTGGTTGGCAAGCAAGCCGGTCTTATTGAGTCGTTTGAGGGCGGTAAACACCGCCGGCAGCGCCGGGCAGGAGGGTTTACGCCCATAGCGTTTGTGGCTCAGGCGCTTGCGCTGTTGGCCGGGCCCGGCGCGCACCTGGCCGTTGGCGTCCTCGTAGATCCAGCTATAGGTGGCCACCACTGAGCCCGCCTGGGCCAACTCCGTGGCCAGCCAGTTGTAGCTTTCCTGGGATACATCCTCAGCCGGGAGCAGGATGACGATGGGAAAGGGCGCGCGCGCGGACTCCGGCGCCACCAAACCGGTATTGCGTTCCTCCACCGAGTCGCTGAAGCGGCTGGGGTAATACACCTTCAGGGTAAGCGAATCATAGGGCGCCGCAGCGCCCGCTACCCGGATGGAACTGTAGAGTGCCCTGACCTTGATGGTTCTGCCCCTGGCGCCGCATTTATTTTCACTGGCGCCGTTTTCCCCTGCAGGTTGCCGCCCTTGAGCCTGGCAACCACTGTTATTGTTTGCCCCGAAAAGGGCTGCCTAGGTTAAGACCGGTGCAGGTGCTTGTAAACCTCGGCGCGGGGGCGGTTCGGCCGGCCTCATGTGCCGCAGATCTTGCGAAAGCCGGCGGCCATAAACGGGATCATGTGGTCGTAGGCCGCCTCAAAGTCGGAGGAGCAGCACAGCCCGCCAGACAGGGCGTCGATGCGGCCGGTGTCGGCCAGGGTCAGGGTCAGCGCGCCGGACATATTGTGGTAGCACCAGTAGAGGTCGGTGTCAGAGGCACCGGGCAGGGCGTTGCGCAGGGCGTCGATAAACTCGTTGACCAGGCTATCGAACATTTTCGACATCATGCGCCGCCCCCAGTAGGGGCTGTTGTTGATGTAGGCCACCAGGGCCAGGTAGTGGCGCCAGCCATCGTCACCGGTCTCCTGGGCCAGTTCCAGCGGTCGCAGAAAAGCTTCGATGATCTGCTCAACGGTCGGCCCCGCTGAGCCGGCTTCTTCCTGCACCCGACGCAGCGCCTCGTGGCGCGCCTCGTTGAGATAGGCCGAGCGGCGCTCGAACACCGCGTTGAACAGGTCCAGCTTCTTGCCGAAATGATAGCTGGCCAGGGCCACATCGACCCTGGCGCCGCTGGCGATCTGCCGCAGGGTGACGCCGTCGTAGCCGTGCTCGGCAAACAGCTTCTCCGCCACGTCGAGAATGCGATCACGCTTGCTGGTGCTGCCCTTGCTGCTGGCTTTGGTATTGCGCTTTGCTGGCATTGCCCTGTTATTGCTGTTTTGAATGGTTCGTCGCAATTTTCAACAACTGTTGAAAAGCTGCGTTTTCGCATTATAGTGAGCCGTCATAAAAAAGCGAGCGGGGAGCCACCCACCGATGACGCCCGACATTTTCAAGTATCTGCTGCTCGGATTCTACGTGATCGTGGTCTATTGGCTGTCCTGGATCGGCATGCGCCGCACCCGCGATATCCGCGGCTTTACCATCGGCAACAAGGATATGAACCCCTACCTGGTGGGGATCACCCTGGCGGCATCGATTTCCTCCACCGCCACCTTTGTGATAAACCCCGGCTTTGTCTACGTGCACGGCCTCTCGGCCTATCTCCACTACGGGGTGGCGGCGGTGCTGGGCATTCTCTGCGCCTTCCTGGTGTTGACCCGCGGCTTCCTGCGCCTGGGGGAGGCGGGTGGCGCCATGACTATCCCCGGCTGGATACACGCTCGCTACGGCAGCAATGGCCTGCGGCTGTTCTTTGCCCTGATCAACCTGCTGTCAGTGAGCTTCGTGGTGCTGATTCTGGTGGGTTGCAGCCTGCTGGTCACGGGGCTGTTCCCGGTGGGGCAGAAAACCGCACTGGTGCTGGTGCTGCTGTTCGTCTTTTCCTACGTGCTGATGGGCGGCACCTACGCCCACGCCTATACCAATACCCTGCAGGGCATCATGATGCTGGGCATCGCGGTTTACCTGTTTGTTGACGGCTGGCACCTGTTCGGCGGCGAGCCGCTGGTGGCCCTGCGTTCGGTGGGTGACAACTATGCGGCCATGTTCAATCCCGACAGCCAGCTCTACTTCAGCTTTTTCTCGGTGTTTGGCAGCGGCTTCATCATTACTTTCGCACTGATGCTGCAGCCACATATCCTCACCAAGGTGCTGTACCTGCGCTCGGAGCGGGACATCAGCCGCTTTATCGGCACCACGGCCGTGGTGGGCGGGCTGTTTTCGCTGATGCTGGTGGTGGGCTTTTATGCGCGCCTGTCCGGGGTGGAGGTGGACGCCCAGGACACGGTGCTGCGCGAGTACCTGCTGCGCGAGTTTGCCCGCTCTACGGCGGGCGAATACCTGCTGACCTTTATCTTCGTGACCCTGCTGGCGGCGGGGATGAGCACCCTGGACGGTATCCTGGTGGCGCTGTCCGCGATGGTGGTGAACGATATCGTGGTGCCCACCGCGGGCGCGCAGACGGCGCAGGACCGCGGCCTGCTGTGGTCGCGCTATGTGCTGATAGGAGTGGGTATCCTGGGCCTGGCCCTGGCCTGGAACCCGCCGCCGCTGATCGGCCTGTTCGCCCAGAAGGGGGTGTATGGCCTGGCCGCCGCCTCGACCGTGCCGATCCTGTTCGGGGTGTTGTACCGCGGGCTGCTGCCGGTGTGGTTGGCCGCCAGCGCGGCGGCGATGGGCCTGCTGCTGCACCTGTGGCTGAACCTGTTTGGCGGCATCAGCAACCCCGCGGTATCGGCTTCCTACGCCATCATCGCCTCGGTGGGCTATACGCTGCTGGTGCTGAGCGTGCTGCGATTACGGCGCGCCGATTGAGAAAAATTCACTAACGACTGGTCGCAATAGTCTTGACAATTCAACGACTGTTGAATATTTTTGCCGTTAATTTCAACAAATGTTGAAACATATAAATATAAAAGGTATCCCACAATGAACATATCCCACACCCGCAACCGTCTCGCCGTGGCCGTGGCCCTGGCATCCACCGCAGCCTTTGCTCCCATGCCGACCAGTGCGCAGGAAGGGGCTGTTCTGGAAGAGATTACTGTTACCGCTCGCCGTCGCAGCGAAAGCCTGCAGGAGGTGCCGATTGCGGTGACCGCCTTCACCGGCGATGACCTCAAGCTGCGCGGCGCCGCCGATATCACCGAGCTGGCACAGCAGGCGCCCAGCGTGACCCTGGAGCCCACCCGCGCTACCAATACCACGCTGACGGCCTTTATCCGCGGCATCGGCCAGCAGGACCCGCTGGCCGGCTTCGAGCAGGGCGTAGCCCTGTACATCGACGATGTCTACCTGGCGCGCCCCCAGGGTTCGCTGCTGGACATTTACGACGTCGAGCGCATCGAGGTACTGCGTGGCCCGCAGGGCACACTCTATGGCCGCAATGCCGTGGGCGGCGCCATCAAGTACGTGACCCGCCGGCTGTCTGACGAGCCGGAATTCAGCGTGCGCGCGTCCTACGGTGAGCAGGACCAGATGGACCTGGTAGGTACTGCGTCGGTGCCGCTGAGCGACACCTTCCGGGTGGGGGGCACCGTGGCGTCTTTCCAGCGCGACGGTTTCGGTGAAAACCTCACCACCGGTGAAGACCAGTACGAGAAGGACATCTTCGCCTTCCGTCTCAGTGCGGAATGGGAGCCCAGCGAAGACCTGTTGGTCCGCTTTGCCTACGACAACACCCAGGACGACACCAACCCGGTGGCGGGTCATCGCCCCTACCCCGCGGTGACTACCAACGAGCCGGTGTTGGGTGACGTCTATGACACCTTTGCCGGCGCCGAGGACCAGCCGTCCACCGCCGGCATTGGCGGCAACAACGAAGTGGAAGTGCAGGGCGGCAGCCTGAGCATCGACTGGGACGTGAACGACCGCATCACCCTGCGTTCCATCACCGCCTACCGCGAAGACGACACCGACTCGGTGATCGACTTCGACAGCCTGCCGCAGATGGACTTCGACGCCCAGGTGATCTACGAGAACGAGCAGTTCAGCCAGGAGTTCCAGCTGCTGTACAGCGATGAGCGCTGGAACGCCGTGGTCGGCGTTTATTACCTGGATGCCGAGGCCGGCAACGACTTTGACGTGGTGCTGGGCCAACTGGTGCCCGACGTTGGCCTGACCGCCTACACCGGCGGCCAGATCGACACCGAGGCCTGGTCGGTATTCGGTGACGTGACCTATGACTTCAATGAGCAGTGGTCACTGTCCGTCGGACTGCGCTGGACCGACGACCAGCGCGATGCAGACGTGTTCCGCGCCAGCTACCTGGGCATTGGCTCGCCGGCCTTCGGCAATGACGATGCCATTCTCAACGCCGTGACCAGTGACTACGAGAACGACGAGACCTTCGATAACCTCGCGCCGCGCATCAACGTTACCTACCGCATCAGCGAAGATGCCCAGGTCTACGCCGGTTACAGCCAGGGTTGGAAAGCGGGCAGCTTTGACCCTCGCGGCGCCAACTTTGACACGCCGGAAGCAGCCGAGGGCTTCGATGAGGAGACTCTGGACAGCTTTGAGGTGGGTCTGAAGGCCGACTGGCTCGACGGACGCCTGCGCACCAATGTCGCGCTGTTCTACAGCGAATACGACGACATGCAGATTCCTGGCTCGGTCGGTGTTGATACCGACGGCGACGGCGTCAACGACGACTTTGTCGGCACGGTGACCAACGCCGGTGAAGCCGAGATCTCAGGCCTTGAGGTGGAAGGTAACTGGCTGATCACCAACCGGCTCTCCGCGCAGTTTGCCTACAGCTACCTGGATGCCGAGATCAAGGAGTGGATCTTTGACGGCCAGGACGTCTCAGACCAGCGCGAGATCCAGAACACGCCAGAGAACATGGCCTTCCTGGGGTTGACCTACGTCGCGGACTTCTACGGCGGCACCCTCAACATGACCGCCAACTGGTCCTTCAAGGACGACATCCAGCAGTTCGAGATTGCCGCGCCGGATATCGACCAGGACTCCTACAATATGTACAACGCCAGCGTGGTCTGGCTGAGCCCGGAAGGGCATTGGTCGCTGGGGCTGCACGGCAAGAACCTCGGAGATGAAGAAATCCGCACCGCCGGCTACTGCTTCGGCTTCCAGGACTGCCCCTCGTCCCTGGGCCTCGAGAACAACACCACAGTGTTCTTCGCGCCGCCGCGGACCTGGACCGCTACCGTGGAATATACCTTCTAGGCCTCTGTGACTGTGGGCCGCAGGGATGCGGCCCTTTTTTACACGGTTCTTGTCATGAGCACATTCGAGTCTCAGGCTCCGCTGCTGCCGCAAATTCTTGCCCTGCACGGCCGCTGGCGTGGCGATCGGGAGGCGGTCTGCTGTGAAGGGCAGCGGCTAAGCTGGCGCGAGCTCGTCGCCGCCAACCACCGGCTGGCCCACGGCCTGATCGCGGTTGGCATCGGCCCCGGTGACCGGGTTGGCATTGTGATGTCCAATGGCCTGCCGATGTTGCAGGCACTGTTGGGCAGCATCGCCGCCGGCGCTGTGGTGGTGCCCATCAACCTGTCGGTCAGCAATGACGCCATGCAGTCGATGTTGGAGGACGCGGGTATTCGCGCCCTGGTCGCCACCGAGGACCAGCTCCCGCGCTTTCAGGGCATCACCCTACCCGACAGCCTGGTGCTCAAACTCTGTGATATACCGGCTGACGCCGACTGGCAGACTCTCGCTGAACTGGCGGCGGGCCAGGCTGAGCAGTTGCCGGAAGTCGCACTGGCCGACGCCGCGCTGATTAACATCATCTACAGCTCCGGCACGACCGGGCAACCGAAAGGGATTGCCCACAGTCACCGCGGTCGCCTGGACTGGGCCTACGACCTCGCGATTGCCCTGCGTTATCACAGTGCGGCGCGCACCCTGCTGACCATTGGCCTGTACTCCAACATCTCCTGGGTAGGCATGCTCTGTACCCTGCTGGGAGGCGGCAGCCTGGTGATCCACCGCCGCTTCGAACCGCGCAGCTTCATCGACACGGTGAAGGCGGAACGCGTGACCCATACCGCCATGGTGCCGATCCAGTTCCAGCGGGTCATTGAGGCCCTGGAGCCGGGGGACGATGTCTCCAGCATGCAGGCTATGATGTCCTGCGGCTCGCCGCTGCACGAACAGCTCAAGCGGGATATTTTCAGCGCCTTTCCCTGCGGGATCATCGAACTGTATGGCCTCACCGAAGGCATCATCACCACCCTCGACCCGGAAGATGCTGACGGCCGCTGGGCCTCAGTGGGCAAGCCGCTGCTGGGCACCGACATTCGCATCGTCGACGATGCGGGCCAGCCCGTGGCCGCCGGTGGCAGCGGCGAAATCGTGTCCCGTGGCCGCATTACCATGCCCGGCTACTGGCAGCGCGAAGACGCCAACGCAGAGGCCCGCCTGGTGGACGACTACGGTGTTGAATGGCTGCGTTCCGGGGATATCGGCAAGCTCGACGAAGAGGGCTTTCTGTATATCGTCGATCGCAAGAAAGACATGATCCTGTCCGGGGGTCAGAATATCTACCCACAGGACATAGAAGCCGTGCTGGTGCGCCACGCGCAGGTCAATGATGTCGCGGTGATCGGCGCTGTTAGTTCCCGCTGGGGTGAAACCCCGGTGGCGCTGGCGGTTCCCGACGACCCGGAGCAATTTGATGCCGCTGCGGTGCTGGACTGGGCCAACCGCCAGTTGGGCAGGCAGCAACGCCTGGCCGACGTGGTGGCGGTGGCCGAACTGCCACGCAACCCCAACGGCAAGATTCTCAAGCGTGAACTGCGCAGCCAGTTCTCGGACCTGCGCTACGACTGACTGCGCATCACCCGCACCGACACCGGGAGACACCCATGGCCAACTACCAGGATCTCTACTACCACGGCCACGATGGCCTGCGTCTCTACGCCCGCTACTATGCGCACACTACGCCGCGCGCCACCATCCTCTGCATGCACGGCCTGACCCGCAACTCCGCGGACTTCGCCGCTATCGCCGACCACCTGGCGCAGGACTTCCGCCTGCTTGTCGTGGAGCAGCGCGGCCGCGGCAACTCCCAGTGGGACTCAAATCACGAGCACTACCAGCCAGCCATCTACGTGCAGGACATGTTTACGCTGCTGGACCTGTTGGAGCTGGACAGGGTCGTGCTGCTGGGTACCTCGCTCGGCGGCCTGATGTCGATGATCATGACCGCCATGCAGCCGCAGCGTATGCAGGCGGTGATCATGAATGACATTGGCCCGGTGGTGAACCCGGCAGGCCTGGAGCGCATCAAGGGCTACGTCGGCAAGTCGCAGCCGGTCTCCAGCTGGGAAGATGCGGTGGCCGAACAACGGGCCATCAACGGCAAGGAGTTCCCGGATTTCAGCAACGAGCAGTGGATGAGCTTCTGCCACGCCCTGTACCGGGAGAACGAACAGGGCGTGCCGGTGCTGGCCTACGACCCGGCTATCTCCAAACCCATGAATGAGGACCAGGACGCCGCCGTACCGCCAGACCTGTGGCCGGTGTTCGACGCCCTCAAGCCCATCCCCACGCTGGTGATTCGCGGCGTGCTCTCTGACATACTCGCCGAGGACTGTGTGGCGGAAATGCAGTCCCGCAAACCGGACCTCAGCGTGGCCCAGATTCCCAACCGCGGCCACGCCCCGATCCTTGACGAACCGGACTGCGTCGCCGCCATCGACCAATTCCTGGAGGAGGCCCTGTCATGACCCGCACCCTGATTGCACTGTTTACCACCGCCCTGCTGGCTGCCTGCGCCGCCGAGGAAGAACCCAAGGGCGCGATTCCGCAGCACCAGCTCGATTCCATGACCAAAGCCGAAGACGTCGAGGACATGATGCAGAAGGCGGAGCAGGAGCGCCGGGATCAAATGGACAAGCAGTAGCGCTTAGGCTTCCCGCAGGCACCGGTGGTGGTGCGGCTCAGGCTGGCCTAGGCAGTCACGAAACCATCAGGGCGCGCTTGTGGTGTCGCTCGCAAAAAGGGCTTTCTGCGAGCACTGTTTGAGTCCCGAAAATCGCGCAGCGATTTTGGTCGAGTTGCGCAGCAGCTTTTTGCGAGCGACACCACGCGACCGTTTCGTGACTGCCTAGGCCAGCCTGAGTCGCTTCGCTCGATCTTGGAGAGATTTCTACGTGGAGGGCGGCTAAGCCCGCTCGGGCATCTCGGGTGCTTGCAGCACCTCGCGTTCGCCGCGCACCACGATGGTGTGGCCGCTGACTTCCACCAGGCCTTCGCTTTCCAGCTTCTTCAGCATGCGCCCGGCCACTTCCCGGGAGCAGCCGGCAATGCGCGCCAGCTCCTGGCGTGACACCTTGAGCTGCATGCCGTCCGGGTGGGTCAGCGCGGCAGGTTCGCGGCACAGGTCCAACAGGGCGTTGGTGATGCGGCCGCGGGCATCCACGAAGGCCAGGTCGTGCAGTTTGCGGGTGGTCTGGGTCAGGCGCTCGGCCATTTGCGCGCCGATGTGGTAGAGCACGTCCGGGTACTCGTCCTTGAGATCGTGGAAGCTCTCGTAGTTGATCTCAGCCACCTCGCACTCAGTCTTGGCCTGCACGGTGGCGTAGCGCACCTTGGTGACGCGCTTGTAGAGACCCATCTCGCCGAAGAAGTCGCCGGCGTTCACGTAGTTGAGGATCAGGTCCTGGTCGTCATCGCTCTTGATACTGATGGCCAGAGTGCCGTCGATGACGAAGAAGAACGATTCACTGGGTTCGCCCGCCTCCACAATAATGGAGCGCGCCTTGAAACGCTTGCGCTCGCAGTGATCGAGGAAGCTTTCCAGGTTGGGCAAGTTTGCGAGGATCTGGGGGCTTATCACCAGGGCTCCGCCCGCGTCGTTATTTTGCGCTAGTGTAAAGCCCTTTGGCGGGGCTAACCAGTGCTATGATGCCGAAAAACGGCGGCATCCTCGGGCGTGAACCGCCCCACGTATCAAGCACATTTCAGCTTCCGGGCGCAGGCATGGCAGGGCATATCAGCGGCATTCACCATATCAACTTCCTGGTTCGCGACCTCGATGAAGCGGAGGCGCGCTATCGGCAGCTGCTGGGTCTCGGGCCCGCGCTACGCGGCGAGCTGCCCGGTCGCGGGGTGCTCACGGCGCGTTTTCGCCTGGGGGACAGTTGGCTGGTGCTGGTGCAACCCACGGGCGATGAGGGTGAGCCTGCGCGCATGCTGCGGGAGCAGGGTGAGGGCTTCATGCTGTTGTCGCTGTCGGTGGACGACCTGGATGCAGCGCTGGCGGATACGCGGGCCGCGGGTGGCGAGGTCGGTGCCGAGCGCAGCGGTTTGCAAGGCTGGCGAATTGCGGACCTGGCGGTGACCGACACCTATGGCGCGCAGCTGCAGTTCTGTGAGGACAACAATGGATCTTGAGCGACAGGCGGTGGGGCTTGGCAAGCGCCCGGCGCTGCTGCTGGTCGACATGATCAACGGTTTCACCGATCCCGCCTGTCCGCTGGGCAGTGAATGCGCGGACGTGGTGGCGGCCAATGGGGCATTGCTGGCCGCTTTCCGGGCGCGCGGGCTGCCGGTCTTTTTTACCACTGTGGTGTACCGCGACGCAGAGCAGGCGCGCGTGTTCCGCGCCCGCCTGCCGGCCCTTAACGTGTTGGAGCCAGGCTCCCACTGGGTAGAGGTGGATCCGGCGCTGGCTCCTGCGACGGGCGAAGTAGTCATCGAGAAGCAGTGGGCCAGCGCCTTCCATGCCACCGACCTCGACGCGCAGCTGGCGGTGGCGGGCGTCGATTCCCTGGTAGTGACGGGTTTGACCACCAGTGGCTGTGTGCGCGCCACCGTGGTGGATGGCCTGCAGTACGACTATCCGGTGGTGGTGCCCCGCGAAGCGGTGGGCGACCGCAACCGCGAAGCTCACGAGTCCAACCTGCATGACATTAACGCCAAGTACGCGGATGTCCTGCCCCTCGCCGACGTGATAAGCCTGCTCGATGTGTGACTATTGTCTGGTCTGAAACCGGTTTTCACACGTAATGTAGAGGAATTGTCCACCTCCACGGGCATAGAGTAAGGGCTTATAACAATGCAAAAACGCGTAATCACGCAGGCAGTTGCGGCTGCCGTTTTAGGGTCGGGACTGTCACTGCCAATGCCGGTAGCTGCGCAGGCACTGTTGGAAGAAATCGTGGTAACCGCACGTAAGCGCTCAGAGAGCCTGCAGGACGTGCCGATCGCCGTAACGGCGTTCACCTCACAGTTGATTCAGGATGCCGGCATCGAGCGGCCTCAGGACTTTGTGGGCCTGACGCCGAACGTCACCATTGTTGACACGGCTAACGCCGGAGACACCCAGGTCACCATTCGCGGCCAGTATTCAACGCGGGATTCGGAAGCGTCCTTCGCCTATGTGCTGGATGGGGTGTTGATCACCAACCCCAACGGCTTCAACGGCGAGCTGTTTGATATCGAGCAGATCGAAGTGCTGAAGGGCCCGCAGGGCGCACTGTACGGGCGCAACGCATCGTCCGGTGCGATCATCGTCAACAGCAAGCGCCCCACCAACGAATTTGAAGCCCGGGTCATGGGCGGTATCGGTGACGATAACCTGCTGCGTGGCCAGGCCATGGTCAGCGGCGCCATTATCGAAGATGAGTTGTACGGCCGTGTCACCTTTAACTACCGGGAGACCGACGGCCAGTTTGAGAACGACTTCACCGGTGAAGACGACGTTATCAACTACCTGGAAGAAACCAACGCCCGGGCCCGCTTCATCTGGGAGCCCAACGACCGCCTGAGCGTGGACACCCAGCTCGCTTACCGTGATGTGGAAGGTGGCGCGATCAACTTCAACGCCACCTTCAACCTGCCGGGCGCCGCAGCTTTTGTCGGCAACCCGGACCTTAACAAGGACGTCAACGACACCAATTTCCGTTTCATCTTCAACACGCCCGGTGAGAACGAGCAGGAGAACACCTTCTTCTCCATCAAGGCGGACTACGAGATGGACTTTGGCACCCTGACGGTGATTGGCGCCTACGATGACCTGGAGGAATCCCTGCTGTCGGACGGCACCAGCGCGGCCTTCGGTGGTTATTCCCTGGGTAACCCGGAGTCGCAGTCTGCCTGTATCGACAGCTACAACAGCTTTGATACCTCACTGCTGGTGAGCCCGTTCTATGCGATCCAGGACGGCAACCCGCCGGGCACCTACGTCGAGGAATTCGGCGGCCTCAACGGCCTGTTGCCGCCATACTCGCCCACCACCTGTGACGGCTACCAGTACCAGGAGCGCAACCAGGAAAGCACTTCTATCGAAGTGAAGCTGACGTCCAACGAGGACGCTGCCTTCCGCTGGGTGGCAGGCGTCTACTACGCCGACATCGAGCGTGAAGTGGTTGTAGCCTACGGTGCCGATCTGGGCCTGGGCTTCCAGAAAGCACCCTATATCCCGCCGGACGGTCCCAACCCCACCGACCAGCTGTTCTGGGATGATTTCGACACCGAGGTGTTCGCCGCCTTCGGTCAGGTGGAACTGGACATCGGCGACAAGGGTGAGCTGGCATTGGCCCTGCGTTACGACGAGGAGCAACGTGAGGTCTCTAACAACGTGCCCAACGTGCGTGCCGCGCAGATTTTCGGCTTCTTCGGTGAAACGCCGCCGATCAACCCGGCCTTCGACGGCTCCGGCACCGATACCATCCCCGACCGGGATGAGACCTTCGACCAGTGGCAGCCGAAGATCAGCTACACCCATACCTTCACCGACCAGGTCACTGCCTATGCGTCCTACGGGGTGGGTTTCCGCTCCGGCGGCTTTAACAGCATCGGCAGCCAGGCCACGGTGGACGGCGCCTTCGGCACCTACCCCACCGCACCGCAGAATGTGCGCGATGACTTCGACAAGGAAGTCACCGACACCTACGAGATCGGCGTGAAGTCGAACTGGCTGGACAACCGCCTGCGCCTGAACGCGGCGGTGTTC
>JANQIO010000173.1 GCA_028282105.1 Halieaceae bacterium
GGTGCGCACGCGCTGGAAATCCCAGGACTGGGCCACGAAGCGGCGGGCGCCGGTAATGCGCTGGCTCAGCGGCGTGCGGGGACTTTTGTAAACCGGGGCGGCCAGCTTCTGGTTGCGCCCCAGCCAGACGCCGGCGTAGTCCCGCAGTGCCTTGCCGATATGGGCGGCGCCGCCGAGCTGCTGGCGTATGAACTCCAGCACGGTTTTCAGCTCTCGTTCGTTGGGCTGCACCCGCCGCGGCCGGGCCTGCCGCAGCGCTTCCTTGTAGGCCTCGTAGGCCTCTTGGGAAAACGGCGAGTACTGGATGCGGGCTTTCTGGTTGGGGGAGTACATGCTGTTCAGCAGGTGCATGGAGCCGGCGCCGTCGATGGCGCAGTGGTGGGTCTTCATATACATGGCGAACTGCCGGTTCTGCAGGCCTTCAATCAGGTGCAGCTCCCACAGGGGCCGGGAGCGGTCCAGCAGCGTGCTGTGCAGGCGCGACACCAGCGCAAACAGCTCGCGGTAACGGCCCGGCGCCGGCAGCGCCGAATGGCGAATGTGGTAGTCCATGTCCAGTTGCCGGTCCTGCTCCCAGGCGATGCGGCCGAACTGGCCCAGGGGGCCCATCTTCAGGCGCTCGCCGAAGGGATGCCTGAGGTCGCCGTCATAGCTGAGAATGTCACCCAGCTCGGCCAGGAACTCGATCTCGTCAACGCCCTCCGGCAGGTCGAACAGGTGGAGGCCGCCCACGTGCATCGGCGTGCGCCGGGTTTCGTTGATGAGGAACATCGCATCGGTCATCGGCATGCGGGTCATGGCGGGGTCCTGTTGTCGTTATTTTCCCTAAGTATAGATAGCTGGCGCCGCCTGCTCTAGAGAGTGGCCACCGGGGTACCCTGGTTTTGGTTACAATGGCGCGAAGGACTGAACGGGTTCCCCATGACACTGCTGGTCATCTACCTGCTGATTGCGATTGGCGTTTCTTTCCTGTGCTCGATACTGGAGGCGGTGCTGCTCTCGGTGACGCCGGGTTTCGTCGAGACCCAGCTGCAACAGAAACCGCGACGGGCGCAGGTGCTCAAGACCGTCAAGCAAGACCTCGACCAGTCCATCTCCTCCATCCTTATTCTCAACACCTTTGCCCACACCATGGGGGCAGCCGGTGTGGGTGCCCAGGCGCTGAAGGTGTTCGGGGCGCGCTACGAGACCCTGATCGCCTTTCTGCTGACGCTGGCTATCCTGTACTTCTCGGAGATTATCCCCAAGACCCTGGGCGCCACCTTCTGGAAGCAGTTGGCCCTGCCGTCTGCCTTTGTTATTCGCCTGTTGGTGAAGCTGCTGTTTCCCTTTGTGTGGCTGTCGGCGCAGCTCACCCGCCTGTTCTCGCGCGGTGATCGCAGCGCCATCAGCCGAGAAGAGCTGGCAGCGCTGGCGCGGCTGGGCAAGCGCGAGGGCGCGCTGGGCCAGCAGGAGAGCGAGCTGCTGGAGAACATCCTGCAATTGCGGGCCACCCGCACCGAGGCCATTCTCACACCGCGCACGGTGGTGACGGCGCTGGATGCCACGCTGACGGTGAACGAGGCCCTGGCGGCCCTGGAGACGTCCCCTTTTACGCGCATCCCTGTCTACCTCGGCAACGTCGATACCGTGATGGGCCTGGTACTGCGGCCGCGGGTGGTCGCGGCGCAGTTGGCGGGGGAGGGCGACCGCAAGCTGGAGGAGTTCTCCTCCGCGATTTTCCGGGTGTCTGAAGAGCTGCCGGTGCTCCTGCTGCTGGACCAGTTCATCAAGCGCCGCGAGCACCTGTTCCTGGTGGAAGACAGCTACGGCCAGACGGCGGGCATCGTCACCCTGGAGGATGCCCTGGAAACCCTGCTGGGCCGTGAAATCATGGATGAGAGCGACACCGTGGAGGACATGCAGCAACTCGCCCGCAGCAAGTTCCGCAGTCGGCTGCAGGATAAGGAGCAGCACTAAGCCCCTTGTGCTACCGGTTCACACAATAGACAATCCCCTTTGGTATCCAGCGTTACCCCTGATGTAGCAAGCCTGCGGAGACAGGTCGGCGCATCGATAAGTCGGAATAAGCCGGGGAGCGGACATGGATCACGATTCACAACTGAACGGTCAGGATCTCACGGACGTGGTGTCATCGCCCCCGGCGGTGGCTGCTGCAGCCACTGTATCCGTAGATGATGCCTTACCGCTGGTGACTGATGCGAAGGGACTGCCCATGAACAATCAACGCAGCCAAACCATGATTAAGAACGAGTTTCAGCACCGGCTGATTCTCTCCACTCTGTTGATCACCCTGATCACACTCAACCTGATCATCATGGCAGCCACGCTGCTGGATTACTTCTACGGCAATACCGGTGGCGTGATCAATGTATTTACCGTGTCGGTGGCGGTGATGGAAGTGGTGGCGGTGGCCGTGGTCTACGCGGTGTCGAGGCGCATCAGCTTCCACATTGCCGGCCCGGTATACGCGATAGAGCGCAGCCTGGGCTTTATGCGCGATGGCGATATCGCCCACCGGCTCACCCTGCGCGACGGTGATCACTTCGGCGAAGTGGCGGACGCGGTGAACGCGGTACTCGACGCCTACCAGATGAGGATCGAGCGCATGCAGGAACTGGTGGACGGCGACATGACCAGCGAGCGCCAGCAGGAGTTGGCGGAGCACCTGCGCTGGTTCAAGACCCACCGGGACGATCAGTCCTGACCCGGCCCTCCAGCTTGCACGCGCAGAGACTACAACGGCACCGTCAGAAGGGCCTCACGCTGATCGAGCTGTTGATGGCCATGGGGGCCATCAGCATTTTTGCCATGGTCGCCCTGCCTATCTTTACCGACTA
>JANQIO010000178.1 GCA_028282105.1 Halieaceae bacterium
GGCACCACCTTCCGCGCCCTGGTGAAGAAGAAGTTCCCGGACCTGGACATCAACCACGTTCACCATGCCGGCAACTCTTCCGGCGTGGTCGGCGGCGCCGCCGCCGTGCTAATGGCCTCACCCGAGTACGCCAAGGCCCAGGGCTGGAAGCCCCGGGCGCGGATTGTCGCGATGGCGAATATGGGTGACGACCCGACCCTGATGCTGAATGCACCGCTGCCGGCGGCCCGCAAGGTGCTGGCCAAGGCCGGTATGTCCCTGGAGGACATCGACCTGTTTGAAATCAACGAGGCCTTCTCGGTGGTAGCCGAGCGCTTCATCCGCCACCTCGACCTGGACCGCGACAAGGTCAACGTCAACGGCGGCGCCATGGCCCTCGGCCACCCGATCGGCGCCACCGGTTCCATCCTCATCGGCACCATGGTCGATGAGCTGGAGCGTGCCGACAAGCAGTTCGGCCTGGTCACCATGTGCGCCGCTGGCGGCATGGCGCCAGCGGTCATCATCGAACGCGTATAAACCACCCCGCACCCCGGCCTCCGCGCCGGGGTGCACGCCCGCCACAGCGCCACTGGTCTGTGCGGCGCCGTCGCAACTGCCCACCGCGCCTGTATGTCGGCGCTGTATCGCAACTCCTTATCGCAGGATAGGCTCAGCCCATCGCAGCCGGCTGTCGTTCTGCCGATGCTTGACTAGCATTGAGGGCTTTGCACAATAGCTCGCCTGACCCGGATCCCAACCCCACCATGAAGCTTCTCTATACCCTGCTGTTCAGTCTTGTGTTCCTGCCCCTGTCGCTGCAGGCCGATGATGGCCCGCCGGAGCGCGCCGACGTGCCCGAGAAATATCGCTGGGACCTGACCGACATGTACGCCGACAGCAACGCCTGGGAAGCTGATGTGCGCCGCTTCGAGTCCATGCTGGACGATCTGGCCCAGTACCGCGGCACGCTGGACCAGGGCGGCAAGCAACTGCTAACGGCGATCAAGGCCTACGAGGCTACCTACCAGGTGTTGGGCAATATCTACGTCTATGCCGGCCTGTCGTCGTTTGAAGATCTTCGCAACAGCGATAACAGCGCGCGCTTCTCGCGGGGCCGCGGTTACATGGCCCGCTTCGAGGAGGCCACCGCCTTCCTGCGCCCGGAGCTGCTGGCCATTGATCCGGAAAAGCTGGAGAGCATGGTCGACCGCACCCCAGGGCTGGAAACCTACACCCACTGGTTCAATGAGCAGCTGCGGATGCGCGACTACACCCTCAGCGAGAAGGAAGAGCGCATCCTCGCAGCCGCCAGCGACCCGCTGGGTAAGTTCAACAACGTATTCTCCGCCTTCGCCAATGCCGACCTGCAGTTTGACGACATCGAAGACAGCGCCGGCAACACCCTGACCATGACCCAGTCGCGCTATGGCGATGCGCTGTACTCACGCGACCCGGAGCTGCGGGAAAACGCCTGGAAATCCCTGTTTTCCGGCTACCAGCAGTGGGGCAACACCCTGGCCGCCAACTACGAGGGCCACGTAAAGGGCCGGGTGTTTGAGGCGCGCATACGCGGCTTTGACTCCGCCATGCAGGCCTCCACCTACGGCAACGGCGTGCCCTCTGAGGTTTACACCAACCTGCTCAAGGCGCTGCGCGAAAATGTCGAGCCACTGCAACGCTACCTGCACCTGAAGCGCGAGGCCATGGGCCTGGAGACCCTACAGGTCTGGGACTCCTATGCGCCGGTGGCGGAGCCGCCCTACCAGGATATTCCCTGGGAACGCGCGCAGACCCTGGTGGCCGAGGCGCTGGAGCCCCTGGGCGAGGAGTATGTCGAGATTTACTGGCGCGGCTTTGAAGAAGACTGGGCCGACGTGCTGGAAAACAAGGGCAAACGCGGCGGCGCCTATTCCTGGGGTACCTACAACTCCAAACCCTATTTCTCGATGAACTACCAGGGCAACTTCGGTGACGTCACCACCCTTGCCCACGAGTACGGCCATTCCATACACAGCTATCTGGCAAATGCCAACCAGCCCTACGTCTACTCCGGTTACCGCATCTTCATTGCTGAAGTCGCCTCAATGACCAATGAGGCCATTCTCTACCAGAAGATGTTGAAAGAAGCGCAGACCCGGGACGAGAAGCTGTTCATTTTGCAAAGCTACCTGAGTGAGTTCCGCGGCGCCATGTACCGGCAGGCGAGCCTGGCCGACTTCGAACTGCAGGCGCACACCCTGGTGGAGAACGGCGAGGCCCTGACCCGGGACAAGCTGGACGCGCTCTATGCCCAGGTGTTTGAGGACTACTACGGTGACAGCATTGCCACCGATCCGCTAAATGACAGTGAGTGGAGTCGCATTCCCCACCTGCTGCGCACCGACAATTTCTACGTCTACCAGTACGCCACCTCCTTCGTTGCCGCAACGGCAATGGCCCGCAAGATACTCAACGAGGGAGAACCGGCCCGCGAGCGCTTCCTGGAAATGCTCAAATCCGGCAGCAGCGACTACCCGGTAGACCTGCTGAAGAAGGCCGGGGTAGACATGACCACGCCGCAGCCCGTGCTGGACACGGTCGCGGTAATGGACTCACTGGTCGATGAATTTGAAGCCCTGCTGGCTGAGGACAGCTAAGGGCAGATAGATGCGGGGGCGGCTGCTTGCGCAAACCGCCCCCGCTGTTTCGCCTTCCCTAGCGAAACCTGTCAAGGCGCGCTCCCCTGCGCCGCCTGTTCGCTCAACGTTTCACTTCACTCAAGGCAGTATCGCAACCCCCGGCAGCGCGCTCATGTCGCCCTGCTCGATTCGGTCTCGGACCTGGACCGTATGCACCTAGTGTGAAGAATTCCTGAAGGGAAACAATTAGACGGAAGTACTAAACTAAGGTTTAGTTCGCAAAAACTAGTTCGATACTTCGACAAAACCGCGAGCGCGGCCCGACGCACTGTCATGCTCCTGCATGGCGCCGTAAAGCATCTCCAGCGGCACCCAGGTGAAGGGGTACTTGTAGTCCGCGGTATCCATGATCAACACCCGGTCGGCCTCGGCATTGTAGGCCCCCAGCGGGCTGATATGTCCTACCCGCCCCTGCCCCAGCGCCTCGCGCTGGTAGTTCACCAGCAGGTAGTCACCGGCGGTCGAGAGGTTGCGCTGCACCACCGCACGAAACTCCCCCAGGGTGAGATCATCTCCGTGCACGGCCTGCACCACCAGGCCACGGGCCGCCAGCAGCCCGGTCAGGTCTGCCAGCGACATACCGCCAAAGGTGACCTGCAAGCGGGTCCGCACAGCGTCGGTGTCCCGGGTGAAGAAATCTGACTGGCGGGTGGGCGTGCCCAGCGCATTCAACACGATCGAGCCACTGGCGACACCGCAGTAGCTGCCGAGCTCCTGGGACTGGTAGGCATCCGACAGCGCCGGGTAGTCGGCCCGGTGCCCGGCATATTCCAGCAGCGCAATCCCCCGGGGCACATCTGCCGCTATCAGGGCCTCCGGCAACGGCAGGTCCTGTTGTTTCGGCTGCAGCAGGTACCACACGTAGCCGGCAAAGCCGAGCGGCAGCACCAGCAACACCAGGGCGATGATCTTGAGCGCGCGTTTCATGGCATTTCCCGCTATCCAGACAGCCAGATACTAGCGCGTCCCGCAGCCGCTGTCGGCTGTTCGCGGGGAAGACCAGCCGGCGGACTAAACCAAAGTTTAGGCGTCCAGAGTCTGCTACCTACGACTTAAGACGTATTGGCAGGACCCTGCGGATGCACTACTTTGGACCATTGAACCACTGCCTGGCCCGGCCGCTCTTGAAACGCAGCACCTCAAGCACTGACACCGCCCTCGCAGAGGAGTTATTGCGGCTCCTCTCGGCACAGGTCACGCACTCACCCGTGAGCGTGATCGTGTCCATGAGCATCATCGCCTACATGGCCTACCAGCAGGCACCGAACCTGCTGTGGCTGTGGAGCTGCTGGCTGGGACTGGTGGTGCTGGCCCAGGCGGCGCGGGTTGTGATTATCCGCGGGCTGCGGGCGCGCAGCCACCTGGAGCCCCACCGCACGCTGCGCACCGCCGCACTGGTCAACGTCTGCAACACCATTCTCCACAGTGTCTCGCTGGTGTTCTTCCCGCTGTTCACGCCGTTCCAGGCGGCGCTGCAGTCTATGCTCATTATCGGTATGGGCGTGGTGTCCACGGTCACGGCCATGGGTTTCCTGCCCTTCGCCCTGGCCCACATCTGCCTGGGCCTGCTGCCGCTGTTCAGCATGTGGGTATGGAGCGGCCTGGCTGGCCCCGGCGGCGTGATGGGCCTGCTGATTGCGGTCAACGGTTTTGGTTATATGGTCACCCTGTTTTTCGTCTCGCGGCGCATCTTTGCCATGTTCAGGGAGTCGTTTGAAATGCGCGCGCAGTTGGAGGACGCCCTGACCCAGGCCGAGGCTGCCGGCAATGCCAAGACCCGCTTCCTCGCCTCGGCCAGCCATGACCTGCGGCAGCCCATTCACACCCTGTCGCTATTCAGCGCCGCGCTGGGCATGCGTGAGCTGGACGCCAGGGCCACCCATATAGCTGAGAACATCGACAGCGCCGTCAAGGCGCTGGCCTACCAGCTCGATGCCCTGCTCGACATTTCCAAGCTGGACGCCGGCATCGTGTCCGTCAAGCTGACGCGTTTCAACCTGGACACCATGCTGCACCGCCTGCACGAAGAGTTTCTCGCGCCCGCAGCCGAAAAGGACATCAGTATCTCCCTGGACTGCCCGCAGGCTGCCGTGGTGCGCAGCGACCCGGGGCTGCTGGAGCGCATCATGCGCAACCTCCTCACCAACGCCATCGCCCACAACAGCGATTGCACTATCCAGGTGGTGGCAACGCGCGAGGGCGAGCTCTGGGAAGTGACCGTGTCCGACACCGGCACCGGTATCTCCGAGCATGACCAGCAACACGTTTTCGAGGAGTTCTACCAGGTGGAAAACCCGGAGCGCGACCGCAGCAAGGGCCTGGGTCTGGGCCTTGCCATTGTCCAGCGCCTGTCGAAGTTGCTTGACCTCAAGCTGGCGCTGGAGTCCGAGCCCGGCTGGGGCACCCGTTTTACGCTGAGCATCCCCGCAGATGCCATGCCCGCCACCACCACCGAAGCGCAGCGCCAGGTCAGCTCCCTGGAGGAACTCAAGATTCTGGTGGTCGACGATGAAAGCCAGGTGCGCGACGGGATGAAAGTGCTGCTGGAAGTGCTGGGCTGCAGCGTACAGGTAGCCAGCAACACCAGCGATGCGGTGTCTATGGCGACTACCGAAAAGCCTGACCTGGCGCTGGTGGATTTTCGACTGCGTGATCACGACACCGGGCTCAACACCATTGATCGGCTGCGCCACCTGTACCCGGGTCTGCCGGCCATCATCATCAGCGGCGATACCGCCCCGGATCGTCTGCAGCAGGCGCGCGCCGCCGGGGTGCCGATACTGGCCAAGCCCGTGCTGGTAGACCCGCTCAAACAAGCGATTTCAAAGGCCTGCCATATTGGAGCCTGATCCATGGAAGATGCAGACAGGGAGAGTACGCAGGAGGATGCCGGCACTGCCGCCACCTGGCTGTCCGAGGGACTGGAAGTCCTCATCGCCGAACTCGACGGCCGAGACCAAAACGGCTCTGCACCCGACTTCGATGTCATCATAATCGGCAGCGGTTATGGCGGCGCCATTGCCGCTTCGCGGCTGGCCTGGGCAGAGAACGCCGCCGGCGCACCTCTCAAGGTCTGCCTGCTGGAACGTGGCAAGGAATACCTGCCCGGCATGTTTCCCGCCAGTGTTGCCAGCCTTGCCGGCCACGTCCGCGTGACCACCCCGCGCAGTTGGAACACCGAACAGGAACGCGAGCAGGGTGAAGCCAGTGCCGGGGTCGAGGGTCTCCGGGACGGCCTGTTTGATATACGCGTGGACGATGACTACAACGTGCTGGTTGCCAACGGCCTGGGCGGCGGCTCCCTGATCAATGCCGGGGTAATGGAGACCCCGCCCGCCAGCTTCTTCAACAGCGGGTGGCCCAGCGAAATCCTCGAGGATGGCGAGCTCCTGAGTTACTACCGGGACATGAAGCGGGAACTCGGCGCCGCCGATGGCCACGGGCGCGACAATACCATCGCCCTGCACGAGCAGGTGCAACGCCAGCCGCTCAAGAAACACAGCGCGCTGAAACAGCTCGCCAGCGGCTCCCCCCACGCCCAGTTTCGCGATGCCGCCATCACAGTGTCCATGCAGGACAGTGACAATGACGCCGGCGTCGCCATGCGCCGCTGTACCCTGTGCGGCGATTGCGCCACCGGCTGCAACATGGGAGCCAAAACCTCGCTGGACCTGAACCTGCTGGCCAGGGCCCGACGCCGGGAGCAGATGCGCATCGTTACCGGCGCCACCGTGCTCACGGTGACGCCCGGCGGTGAGTTCTGGAACGTCGAGGTGGCGCACACACTGCCGACCCTGGCCGCCAAGGAGGGCAAGGCCACCGTTCTCAAGGCTCGCCAGGTTATCGTCGCTGCCGGTGCGCTCGGCTCAACGGAGATCCTGATGCGCAGCAAACGGGCGGGGCTCGCGGTATCCGATGCGCTCGGGGAAGGTTTCTCCGGCAACGGCGACATGATCGCCGTGGGCTACAACATGGAGCCCGAAATCAACGCCGTCGCCGACGAGGCCGATGCGCTCGACGCTCGCCGCGTGGGACCGACGATTACCGGCGTGGTGGACTGCCGTGACGCCGATCAGCAGCACCCGGTAGTGATTGAAGAGATGGCGGTACCGGGCGCCATGCGCTGGGTGTTTGAAGAGCTCTACACCACCGTCAATAGCCTGCGCCAGCTCGCCACCGTGGACTGGCGCACCCATGACAAAAAGCACCCCGACCCGGATCCCCTGTCTGTCGACCGCAAGGCGATCCAGCACAGCCAGGTCTACGCGGTGATCGGTGACGACGGCGCCGACGGCGTGCTGGAATTCCGCGACGACTTTAGCCCCACCAGCGACGGCGCCATCACCATCAACTGGCCGAGCGTGCGCAGCAAGCCCCTGTTCCCGGCACAGATAGAGCAGCTCGAATCCCTGGCCAGGCACTCCGATAGCGGTGGCAGCATCATCCCCAACCCACTGTGGCGCCCACTACCCGACAACCTGGAGTTTCTTGCCGGCGGCGCCCGGGGCCCGCTGATGACCGTTCACCCGCTGGGCGGTTGCCCCATGGCCGACAGCGGCAACCAGGGCGTGGTCAATCACTGTGGCCAGGTTTTCAGCGGCAATGGCAAAGCCGTGCACCGCAACCTCGCGGTACTGGACGGAGCAATCCTGCCACGGGCCGTCGGCACCAACCCGGCGCTGACCATCGCCGCTCTTTGCGCCCGCGCTATGCCCCACCTGCTCAAACACTGGTGCTACACAGCGGTTGCCGAAGACATCGGCGAGCAGTTCCGCCAGCGGCCCCATTTTGACCACATTGAGCCACCAGCCGTCCGGCAGCGCACTGAGATGCAGTTTGCCGAGCGCCTGCGCGGGCCACTGACGCTCACGGTGGGCGGTGTTGAAAAAGACTACGTCGCGGAGCTGACGCTGTTCTTCAAGGACAAGGCGCTGCACGAGCTCACCGCCGCCCGGGACCAGAACGGCGGCCTGCACACCCTTACGGTTGCCGATCGCTCCGCCGCCAGCCACAAACGCAGTCAGCTGCGATTGTTTGATCTCGATACCTGGGAGGCCATAGACCGCGAGTACCTGTCCGGCCGAGAGCTGGAGCAGCGCCTGGACGCGGCAAGCCAACTGACAGCGCCGCTGCGCGGCAGCCTTACCATCCTCGCCAGGGAGCCTTCAAACGTACTGCAGCGCACCTGGCGCGCCCTGTGCGCCTACTTTGGCAATCGCGGCTGGCGGGATTTTTACCAATCGCGCCACCCACTGGAACCGGACAGCGAAGCCGACAAGGCGCACCAGGCAGACAGGCAGAACGCGCCCGGGACGGGTAGCATCGGCTGGAGTGGACTGAAACACCTGAGCCGCGCCGGCGAGGTGCGCCTGTTTGAATATGAGCTGACGCTGAATACCGACGGCATCACCTCCCCGCTGGCAGAAAAACTGCGGGAAGCAGACCAGCGTATCCACGGTTACAAGCGCATCGGCTATATGCGGCGCGGCAATCCACTGCGCCAGCTCATGGAAGTGGATCTCGATGCCTTCCCGCAGCTGGCCAAGCACCGCCCGGCCAAACTCACGCTGCGACCGGAATTCCTGGCCCGCAAGGGCCTGCCCCTGTTCCGGATTTCCAAACAGCAGAACCTGGCGCTGGCGTTGACTGAGGTGGGCTCGCTGGCGGCCTATTTCATTCGCCTGCTGCTGAACACCCATCTGCTGAGCCTGAGGGCGCCGGACACTGCCCCGGCCCGCACACCCCGGCGCCTGCCGGGGTCGGTGCCCGGGTTGCCGGAGGTCGAGATACATCGCCGCAGGATCACTGAGCGGCCGCCGGGTGCGCCGCCCAGCCACGAGGGTGAGTACCGCCTCTCCCGCTACCCGGCTGCCAATACGCAGCAGCCGCCGGTGCTGATGATTCACGGCTACAGCGCCAGCGGCACCACCTTTGCCCACCATTCCGTGAACCCCAACCTGGCGAGCTTCCTGTGGCACCGTGGCCGCGATGTCTGGATTCTTGATATGCGCTCGAGCTGTGGCATGCCCACCAGCCGCCGCAATTTCAGCTTTGAAGAGCTGGCCTATGCAGACATTCCGCTGGCGGTGGAGCAGGTATGTGAGATCAGCGGGGCCGAGAAGATCGACGTTGTCGCTCACTGTATGGGCTCGGCGATGCTGTCGATGGCGGTGTTGACAGCGGCGGACCTGCCTGCGGACGCCACCTACCCGGTCCAGCACAGCAAACTCCCGCAGCGAATCAACCGGCTGGTGATGTCCCAGGTCGGGCCTGTGGTCTGCATGGCGCCAGAGAATGTGTTCCGAGCCTACGCCTTCAGCTACCTCAAGCACTTCCTGCCGCTGGACCAGTACCAGTTTACCCCCGGCGGAAATGGCTTCGATACGCTACTGGACCGCGCCCTGGCCCTACTCCCCTACAGCGACGCAGAGTACGACCTGGAAAACCCTGCGCAGTGTTGGAAGCGCACCCCCTGGACTCGCACCCGCCGCCGCATGGACCTGCTTTACGGGCGTACGTTTTCGCTGAAGAACCTGGCCCCGTTGACGCTGGAGTGCATTGACGACCTGTTTGGTCCACTCAGTGTCGACACCGCGACCCAGGTGCTGCACTTCGCGCGCTACCAAACCATCACCGACCACAGCGGCAACAACCTCTATGTGTCCCGCGACCAACTCGCCAGCAGTTGGACCTTCCCCACCCTCAGCGTTCACGGCCGTGACAACGGCCTGTCCTGGCGCGGCACCATCGGCCGCCTGCAGCGCCTGCTTCGCGAGGACGCCGGCCGCAGTTGGCGCAGCGTGGTGTTCGACGATTTCGGCCACCAGGACAGCCTGATCGGGCGCGGCGCGGAGGCCGTCTTCGCAGAGATCGAAGGCTTCCTGGCGGAGCCGGATAGCGTCCCGGTGACGCCACCGGCCCGGTCGCTGCTGCTGCAACCGCCCTGGTCCGGACCGGTCATGTCGGTGCCGCCCGATGACCAGACCGCGAAAACGCTGTCGATCAGCTTCGGCGTCAATCCGGCCTTGTCCAGGCCCAGGCTGCTACTCTGCATACCGCTGCGCGATCACCAGTACGGGCATCAGCTGGTATGGGAAAACGGCACTGATGCGCCGACCATGCAGCTCCAGGTTCTGGACCCGAAAGAGATCCGCTACAACTGGTGCAAGGTGGACATCGACTGGCCTGACACGCCGGCGGGCCATGACCGGGTGCTGTTGCTGCTGGTGTACAACGAGTCAGCGCTGCTGGACAACGCCGTGTTCGGCAAAGAGCCCTCAAACATCGATGAGTTTATCGGCGCTCGAGAACTCGACCCGGACCGACCCTGGCTCGCCAAAGAGCAGCTCGCAACAGCGCGATCGGCACTGGGCGATGGCAGTGAGTGCCTGCAGCAGCGGGTTCACGAACTGCTGCTGGAAGGCGCCCATGCCCTGCGCCACGGCATTCTGCGCCTGCCAGAGCGCCGCGGAAACGGCCTGGTGATCGCCGCTGGTAGCTGCCAGTTTCCGCCGGGAATACTCGACCAGTGGCCTGGCTTCAACAGTTACTTCCGGCTCGCCAGCGGCTGCTACGACAGCGACTTCCCGCACCCCGACCTGCTGGTACTGCCGGGTGACCAGATCTACGTCGACAGTACCGCGGGCGTCTTCGACCCATCGGCGCTCGATGAGCGCTACCAGCATCCCTACCAGCGCTTTTATCGCTCCAGTGCCGCCCGCGCGGCCCTGCGGGAAGTGCCAGCCTGCATGATGCTGGACGACCATGAGATCGTCGACAACTGGGAACCGCTCCCCGATGATCCCGAGAACTGGCAGCGCCATGCGGAAGGGCTGGACTATTTCCGGGTGTTCCAGCGCGACCGACACCGGGCCTGTGCCAAGGGCCTCTGGTACCAGTTCCAGCGCAAGGGCTTCGAATTTTTTATCCTCGACAGCCGCAGCGAGCGCAGCGGCCGCACCAGTGCCACCGCCTTCAAGGCCGACATGCTCTACGACGCCGACCGCGGCGGCGACCCGCAGCGCAACCAATGGCAGGCATTGGAAACCTGGCTAAAGCGCGGGCCACGGGATCGCCCCCGGTTTCTCGTCTGCCCCGCCATGCCTTTCCCCCGGGAGCGGCGTGCGATTACCGGCAGCACACACTATGACGGCGATGGCCAGGAGCCACAGCGCTTTGCAGCGGCTATGCACTCCGACAGCTGGACCGGCTATCCCGACAGCCAGGCGCGTCTGCTGGAGCTCATCAAAGCCTCCAAAGTCAGCAAGCTGGTAATGATCAATGGCGACGCCCATCTGGGCTGCATTGCAGAAGTCTGGCTGGATGATAGCGAATTCCCCTTCTGGGCCGTGCACGCCTCCGCGCTCTACGCCCCATTGCCCTTTGCCAACGCGCGCCGGGCTGACCTGAAGGCCTGCGAGGCCTTCACGCTACCGCGCGACATCAGCGGCAGGGTCTACACGGAGTTCGCACCGCCGGGCGACGGCTTCGCTATCCTCTCCGTGCGGGAAGCCGGCGCGGACTGGGAGATTGAGGTCAGCTATGATCGGGAGGGGGTGGCGTCAAACCAAGCTTGGCGGCGGCAAATACCGCTTCAGTCCGGTTGTGGACACCCAGTGCCTTGAAGGCGGCCGACAGGTGCGTCTTCACGGTGCCCTCGGCAATGTCCATTTCCCGGGCAATCACCTTGTTGGGTTTGCCCTGAATGGCCTTCAGCAGCACATCGGTTTGGCGCAGGGATAGCAGGTCAGTGCGCGCGCTGTCGTCCACCGGCGCTCGCTCGCTGGTGGCATTGAGCGCCGCCTGCGGCAGGTAAACGCCGCCAGCGAGGATCAGCCTGAGAGCGGCCACCAGCACTTCCGAGCTGGAGGCCTTGGGCACAAAACCCGAGGCGCCCTGCTCAATCGCGTCGCGAATAATATCCGGATCGTCCATGCCCGACAGCACGGCAATCTGTACTGCGGGATGGGCTTCATGGATTTTCTGCAGGGCCGTCAGCCCGTCGGTGCCGGGCATGTTCAGGTCCAGTAGCGCGAGGTCTACGCTGGCCTCTTCGAGTACGCCCAGCGCTTCCTCGCAGTTGCCCGCGTCGGTGAATTTGATTTCATCGTTGAGGTCGGTGAGAAGGAACCGCATTCCCTGACGAAACATCTCATGATCGTCAACCAGCAATACATGCACTGTTATTATTTCCGCCGCCGTACCACTAAACCAATGGTGTAGAACGATAGTCCAATTGCGCTGAGATGTACACGCGAGACAATAGTCATGCACGCTTGCAGATTGCCCGAAAGGGCCGTGCTCCTATTGATTCCTCATGGATTTGAGAAAGTGGCCAGGGACGGCTCTTTTTTCATAAAACCCCTATAAATCCAGTGTTTTCTGGCATCGAGCTGCGTTTTCGCACCCGCCGCCTCCTCTCCCGTTCGGTCAGCATTTCGCGCCGCAGCAGCCCTTGCAATGACCCACTTTCGACCCAGCTGCGAGCCAATTCGGGACCCGCGTATGTAGAGTGGTTTGTGGAGTGCAACTAAGCTGCGCGTGAGCCATGAATGTGCATTGTTTCCGTGGTTCGCACAGCTCCCGGCAAAGCTTGCGCCGGGCTTTCTGCGGCGCGTTTGCTGCGCTGTTCTTACTGCACTGCGTTTACTGCTTTACTCAGGCTGGCGGGGAACAATGTCGGTGCCGGGCGCGAGTGCGTCGGCGACCAGGTCAAGGACTCTGGGGTTGACGCCCATGCCGATGTGGCTGGCGTCGACTTCCACATGCTCCACGCAGTTGCTCACCCGATCGATGCACGCTTCCCAACTGACGATGCCGTCGCGGCGTGAATAGATGGCGCGCACCGGAACTGTCAGCGACACCTTTTCCCGTTCGCGAATCGCCGCTTCGATAGCGTCGAAGTCTGTGCCGCCCAGTCGGTAGATCGGTGCGGTCAGGGTGTAGCGCGGGCCGCCCACGACCGGTGAGCCCAGGGTCACCACCCGGTCCACGCAGTCCGGCAGGTCGCGGGCAACTTCCCTGGCCAGGTAACCGCCCAGGCTCCACCCCACCAGGCGCAGGGGCTGGCCACTGTCTGCCGCAGACGTCGCCACCAGCTGCAATAACTGCTCCAGCAACTGCTGGACATTGCCGCGGTTGGTCCCCAGGCCCCAGCCATCCACCGCGTAGCCCAGGTAGCGCAGGTAACGGCGCAGCAGTGCCGTGGAACCGTCACCGCCGCCAAAGCCCGGCAACACCAGTACCGGCTCGCCCGCCCCGCGCGGAGCAGCGGCCAACTGTGGCAAGCGCAGCAGGAGTTCAGCGAATTCCACCGGCGCTGCAAGCTCGCGCAGCGTCGCCAGGGGATCGGGATAGGATTTGATGGGGGCCATACAGTTTCCAGTGCGGTACTGAAAAAAGTACGCCGCAACCGGTGGCCCGGATCGCGGCGTGAGTATGACCTGGAGGGGTCAGGCTGCGTCGCGTTGCTGCAGCCAGGTGGTGAGTTCGTCAGCGCCGCCGATGTGCTCGCCATTGATAAATACCTGCGGGTAGGTGTCACCACCAGACAGGGCTCGCAGGGCGCGGTGCGGGTAGTCCCGCAGCAACTCCAGCTCGTCGTAGTCGAAGCCGTGCTCGCGCAGCAGGATCTTGGCGCGCTCACAGTGCGGGCAACCGGGACGGGTCAGCACGGCCACGTCCAGCGGCGCCTGGGTGCCGGGTGCGACATATTCCAGCATGTGGTCGGCGTCAGATACCTGGAAGGGGTCGCCGGGTTCCTGGGGCTCAATGAACATCTTCTCTACCACGCCGTCATTGACCACCATCGAGTAACGCCAGGAGCGCGGCCCGAAGCCGAGGTCGTCCTTGTTAACCAGCATGCCCATGCCCTTGGTGAATTCGCCGGTGCCGTCAGGCAGGAAAGTGACGTTGAATGCCTGCTGCTGGAGTTGCCACTCATTCATCACGAAAGAGTCGTTGACCGACACGCAGATGATGTCGTCAATGCCATTGGCCTTGAATACTGCGGCCAGCTCGTTGTAGCGCGGCACATGGCTGGAGGAACAGGTGGGCGTAAATGCGCCCGGCAGGGAGAACAACACGACCCGCTTGCCCTTGAAGTAGCTGTCGGTGTCGCGATCAACCCAGTCGCTGCCCTGGCGGGTTTTAAAGGTGACCTGGGGTACTGCCTGGCCTTCTCGATTTTCCATGGAATAAACCTCGTAGATTGTTTGCTTGGCTAGGTGAATTTCGATGCTATGTACGTAGCCTACGGAATCCCGATTGATCTATAAATCAAATTACTCAACAAAACCTGATCGGAATTACCGATAGGCCCGCTTGCCTATGGCCGGTGATATGGGCTAAATGGACCCATGCCGACAGACGACAGCCCACTGCCGCAACATCAGCCCCATTCCCACGCCTTTGGCCAAGACACGGTCAAACCCGGCGAACGCAAGACCCTGTGGGTGATCGTGCTCACTGCCATCACTATGGTGGTGGAGATTGTCGCCGGCATTGTCTATGGCAGCATGGCGTTGCTGGCAGATGGCCTGCATATGGCATCCCATACCAGCGCCCTGGGAATCACCGCATTTGCCTATATTTATGCCAGGCGCCACGCCAGGGACCGACGCTACAGCTTCGGCACCGGCAAGGTAAACGCTCTGGCCGGCTTCACTGGCGCGATATTGCTGGCCGTATTCGCGCTGATCATGGCGGTGGAGAGTTTCAGGCGCCTGGTGGCGCCCGTGCCTATCGCCTTCAACGAGGCGATCCTGGTCTCCGTGGTCGGCCTGCTGGTCAACGGTATCTCGGTGTTCATTCTCGGGGCCGGTGATCACCACCATCACGGCGAGCACCACCACCACGATCACGGTGACCACAGCCTGCGCTCCGCCTACCTGCATGTCGTCGCTGATGCACTGACGTCGCTGCTGGCAATCTTTGCGCTGCTGGCTGCCAAGTACTTCGGGGCGACCTGGATGGACCCGATGATGGGCCTGGTAGGGGCGGCGCTGATCACCCGCTGGTCGGTGGGCCTGCTGAAAAGCACCAGCGCCATTCTGCTCGACCGCGAGGCCCCTGCCACGCTGCATGCGCGGGTAGCCGAGGCACTGTTGGATGAAGATACCGAGGTGGCGGACCTGCACATTTGGTGCATCGGCCCCGATATTTTCGCGGTGATTGCGGTGCTGGTGAGTCGCAATGCCGGCTCACCGGAGTACTACAAGGCGAGACTACCGGCGGAACTCGGTCTGCAGCATGTATCCATAGAGATTCACGACGAAATGCGTGAGATAAGCCGCTGAGGCGAGCTTACTGGGCGAAGCCGTGGGCCACTTCCTCTTCGCTGGCTTCGCGAACCTCCACCACACTCACCGCAAAGTGCAGGTCGACGCCCGCCAATTCGTGATTGGCGTCCACGGTAATGTCGTCACCGCTGATGTCACGCACCACAATGCGGCGCTGCGTTCCATCTGGCGCCTGGGCCGTGAACGCCATGCCCACTTCGATACTGGTGACACCCTCAAACGCGGCGCGAGGTACCACCTGCAGCAGTTCGGCCTGGTATTCGCCGTAGCCAAAATGGGGTTCCACCACGACGTTGAGGGACTCACCCGCGGTTTTGCCGACCAGCGCGCGCTCCAGGCCAGGAATGATATTGCCCGCCCCATGCAGGTACTTCAGCGGCTCGGCGCCGTCAGAGCTATCGATAACGGCCCCCTCTTCATCTTTCAGGGTGTAGTGGATACTGACGACCATATTGTCGCCGACTAGCAGTGTCATGGGGGCTCCCGGGCTGGCTTTAGGCGCAGTATAGCCGTTAAACCGCTGCCTCGGCGTCGGCGCGCTGATCCCAGGCCGCCAGCACCTCGGCCTCCCGCTGCGCCGGCATCCCGGCGCGCAGCGTGGCGCGACGTTCCGCGGGCTGTTGCTGCCACCAGGCGTAGAGGTCAGCGACCGTGTCGCGAATCGGCCGGTGACGCAGTCCCGCCGCTGTGGCGCGCTCGGTATTGACTGTCCAGGCGCCAGCCAGATCACCGGTGGGGCTGACCCAGAACGGCAGATCGACCCACTCATTGACACCCTGCGCCAGCAGGAAGTCGTGGGGCACCCAGACCAGTTCGGCGCCAGGATTTGCGACTGACTGGCAGGCGTCCAGCATAGCGCCAAAGGTGTCCCCGGCATCGCTGGTAGCGTTGAACTCACCCAGTGTACGAGCATCTACACAGCGCGCAATCCACCCAGCGAGGTCGCGGGCATCGATAGTTTGTATGACATCGTCGGGCACGCCTGGCGCCAGCACCCGGCCACCGCGTGCCACCCGCACCGGCCAGTAGGTAAAGCGGTCTGTGCGGTCGCCGGGGCCAATGATCATGCCGGGGCGAATCGCCAATACCTTGCCTGGCAAGGCGCGGCGGGCTGCCTCTTCGCAGGCAAACTTCAGGGCGCCGTAGTACTGGTTCACGTCTTCGGATTCCGGCTCCGGCAGCACCTCCTTGGGGGCATTCTCGTCGATGCCGGGCGTTCCGAAGTTGGCGTAGACAGAGATCGTCGACACAAACACATACTGGCGCAGGCTATCCCGGTCGAGCTGCGCCATCAGCGTGTCGACCGCACGAGGCAGGTAGGCTGCCGTATCTATGACCACGTCCCAGCGGCGCCCCTGCAACTGTTCGATGTCATCCGTCAGCCGGTCGCCCTTGATGAGTTCCAGGCCCGGAAACAGGCCCGGGTTGGTCTTGCCCCGGTTGAACAAGGTCAGGCGATGGCCTGCATCGCGCAGCGCGCGCACGATATGCGGCCCTATAAAGCCCGTACCGCCCATCACCAGTATCGACAGCGGCTCCGAGGCGGCAAGGCCTGGCGCTAGGCCAGCGGTGGCGGCCACGCCCAGGCCCTTGATAAATCTCCTGCGGTTCAAGTTTTACCTCCCCGTGGTTTGCCCACAGCATACACCGCCCTGCTATGCTAGCGGCAACGGCCAGGCGCAATGCCGGCTCGGTCTGTCGCATGGCAGCCGGCATCTGCAGCAGACAATAACAAGGAGATCATATGCTTAAGCCTACCCTCAAATTGCTTACCGCCCTGGCGGCGGGCCTTTGGCTGACGCCCGCATGGGCAGACATTCAGTTGATTCACGCCGGCAGCCTGCTGGCGGTGCCGGGTGAGGCGCCGCGCAGGGAGCAGACCGTGGTAGTGGTCGATGGCCGCATCAGCGCCGTGGTCGATGGCTTCCGGGATGCTGATGAATACAGCGCCGACAGCGTCATCGACCTGCGCGACAGCTTCGTGATGCCAGGTTTGATGGATATGCACGTGCACTTACAGGGCGAACTGAGCCCGCAAAACGACAGCCGGGAGCTGCGCTGGTCCAACGAGCTCACCCAGATGTTTGGCTACCACAACGCAATGAAAACCATGTTGGCCGGCTTCACCACCGTGCGCGACGTGGGTTCCCGCACCCAGCAAACCTATGCGGTGCGCGATGCCATCAACAGCGGCTGGATCGACGGCCCACGTATCATCGCCGCCGGCAGCGTCGGCATTACCGGCGGTCACGCGGATGTCAGCGGCTCTCGCCATGAGTTCATGAAGTTGCTGACCGACGACTCCATCTGTGACGGCCCCTACGACTGCCGCCGCGCCACCCGCAATCGCATCAAGTACGGCGCCGACCTCATCAAAATCACTTCCACTGGCGGTGTACTGACCGACCGCGCCACCGGCACCGACAAACAGATGGAAGACGACGAGCTGACCGAAGTGGTGCGGGCCGCCCATCGTATGGGCCGTAAGGTCGCCAGCCACGCCCACCAGGAAGCCGGCATCGTCGCCGCCCTCAAGGCCGGCGTTGATAGCATCGAGCACGGCACCTATACGGGCAAGGCCGCCATCCGCGAGTTCAAGCGCACCGGCGCCTATCTGGTGCCAACCCTGCTGGCCGGTGCCACGGTGGCCAGCATGGCGGAAACCGGCGGCGTGCTGACACCCGCCCAGGCCAGGAAAGCCATAGAAGTCGGCGCAGCCATGCAGGGCAATTTTGCCATGGCCCACAAGGCCGGCGTGAAGGTGGCTTTCGGGACCGACTCCGGGGTGTCAGCCCACGGCGTCAACGCCATGGAAGCCGTGCTGATGCACGACGCGGGCATGAGCGAAATGGACATCCTGGTGGCGGCCACCGTCAATGCCGCCGACCTGATCGACATGGCTGACACTCTCGGCACTATTGAGGCGGGCAAACACGCCGACATTATCGCCACCGGCGGCTCACCCCTGGACAATATCGACGAGCTGCTGGACGTCGACTTTGTCATGAAGGGCGGAAAGGTCTTCAAACAGTAGCCCGGCCCGGCCGCTGTCAAGCGGCTGGGTACCGCAACCACCAGTTCTCGCACCAGTTTGAGAACTGGTTCACGGTTTGCCGTAAAAGCCCCAGGAATTCAGTGACACGGAGCAGGATTTTGCAGGCGTTTGCTTGTCGCAAAGCCGCCAGACCGTAAACTCGCTGGCCTTAGGGTGCTATCTCTGGCACCCACTGACAGCGGGGAAATCGCGAGACATGTTGTACCGGCGGCAATCAGGATTACTGGCAAGCGGCCTGGCACTCTGTGCCAGCCTGGCGCTGTCTCCTGCGCTCGCCGAGAACGCCGGCGCGACCTTCGCGGCGCCGCTGCTGGCTTCCGACGAGGCCGCAAACTACGACCTGCTGCCCACGGCGGAGGATTTCCGCCTGGACACTCACACTGCCGTTGAGCACTCGCCATTTCACCTGCACCATATGCAGCGCAGCGACCCGCGCCTCAAGGCAGCCGACAACAGTGAACGCATCTACCTCGGCGAAAACCTGCCCTTTCGCGCCAACGTCAACCGCAGCGCCGACGTGCAAAAAAGCGGTGAGCTCTACCTGGAACTCAATCAGCGCGGCGCAGAACTGGTGTTCCGCTTCTAACAGCCACTCAAACCCCTACGCTTGAATCCTGCGTCACCCGGTAGTCCGGTTGATCGATGGCCAGTTGCCCGTGGACGCTGAGTCGCAAATGTTCGGCAAGCCCCGACGTATCCAGCGGCAGCCCCTCTCGCAGCGCATGGGCCAGGGCCTGGCGGGTGGGCTCGGCGAGCCCCGCCAAACCCCTGAGCCGTTCGCGCTCAGCGTCCAGCAAAGCGGGCCCCAGCCGCGCCTCACGAGCGGCGATAGCCACCGAATTGGCCGCCACTTTCGCCAGATACGACTTGGACCCGGGTAACTCCCCTGCCACCTCGGCGCCGAGGAATTCGGCCACACTGAACAGCAACTCCTCGACGCGAGGCAGCGGGTCTTGCGATGGCGCGGGTTCAGGCAGGGAGAGCGCGCCGGGTATCAGCAGTGCCGCACAGTCGGCCTGCCCTTCCGAGGCGCGACGGCCGATAGCCGGGCGTTCGACGCTGCGGTTTTCCCCGCTGCGGTAGCTTGCCGCCATAATCAGGCAGCATACGGACCACCAGAAAGAGCCGAACACAATCCAGAACTGCAGGTGGTCGCGATCTACCTGCCTGCCAGACACTGCCTGGTAGCCGGCCAGTAGTTCATCCACCGGGCCGAAGCCGCCGACGGGCAGGTCAGCGCGGCCGAAGCGCCAGGAATTGGTGCACACCCAGCCCAGGTCACGTACCGGGTCGCCAATGCCGGCCAGCTCCCAGTCCAGCACACCGACTATTCCGTCCCGCTCTGACACCATCAGGTTGCCATTGCGAAAGTCGCCGTGTACCAGCGCCGGCGCCACGGCGGGCGGCAGGTGCTCGAGCAGCCAGCGCGCCGTGTAGTCGATCATCGGCTGCGGCGAGCCGAATGCCTGGTACTGCTCCCAGGTGGCCCGAACCAGTTCCTCGGGCGTTGCGGCCTGCAGCATGCCGTCGAGGCCGGCGGCCTGCCAGTCAATCCCGTGCAGGCGCGCCAGAATCTCCCCACACTGGTGCGCCAGCGCCGGGCGAATATGCTCAAAGCGACGGCTATGGGTAATGCGACCGCCGAGGGTTTCCCCTTCCAGCCAGCCCATTACGAAGCCCTCACCGATGCCGTCCTCAGGTACCAGCACCTGCAGCACCTCCGGCACCGGTAACCCCGCCTCGGCGGCGACCTGCAACAGCCTGGCCTCGACGGCGGCCGGCAGCTTGTCGGCGTCCACGCTGCCGGTGCTGCGACGCAGGCAGAGGGTTTCCGGCACACCCCTGCGCACCAACTCGAGCCGCCAGGTTTGCTGGCTGGCACCACCGGTCAGACGCTCGGCACGCGCCAGCGAGTCAAACCCCGGAAGGCCGCGGGCCAGGGCCTGTTCAAGCTGTTGCTGGAATTCGTCCAAGAGCCGCGCTATTCCGCCACGCCCTTGGGCGCCCGCTGGCTCATAAAGCCGAACATATAGCCGGCCACCCGGCGCATCTGAATTTCCTCCGCACCCTCGGTAATGCGGTAACGACGGTGGTGGCGATAAATGTGTTCGAAAGGTTTGTGGCGGGAATAGCCTAGGCCGCCGTGCACCTGCATGGCCCGGTCCGCCGCTTCGCAGCACAGGCGATTGGCCCAGTAGTTGCACATCGAGACCTTGTCGGACACCGAGAAGGCGCCGTGCTCATCCATCATCCAGGCGGTCTTGTGGATCAGCGCCCTCAACATTTCGCACTGGGTCTGCAATTCCACCAGCGGGAACTGGATTGCCTGGTTGGCGGCCAGCGGCTTGCCAAAGGGCTTGCGCTGCTGGGCATAGGCCACCGACTCATCAATGCAGTACTGGGCAGCGCCCAGGCTGGAAGCCGCCTGACGAATACGGTTCTCGTTGAAGAAGTGCTGCACCAGTTGCAGTCCGCGCCCTTCACCGCCAAAGATCTCGCTGTCGGGGATGCGTACGTCTTTCAGGCTAACGGTGCCGTGGTCGGTGGGCATATTGAATGTCCACAGGTATTCGTCGATGTTGAGGCCGGGCGCCTCCATGGGCACCAGAAAGGCGGTAATCCCCGCCGCGTCGCCAGGCTTACCCGAGGTGCGCGCCATGATGACATCGCGGCTGCAGGCGTGAATGCCGGTATTCCAGGTCTTGCGGCCGTTGATCACCCACTCATCGCCGTCACGCACCGCGGTGGTTTCCATCCAGGTGGCATCGGAACCGTGCTCGGGCTCGGTGATTCCGAACGCGAAACCGGCCTCGCCCCGTGCCAGGCTGTCTACCCACTCAGCCTGCTGGGCTTCTGTGCCGTATTCCAGCATCAACAGCAGGCCCACGTTGTTGCCGACAATGGCATGCTCGTTCTGCAGGTCACAGTGCAGACCCAGGCCTTTGCGCACCAGGTGCTCACGGATAATGGCCATACCGAGGTTGCCGCCGCCACGACCGCCGTATTCCTCTGGAAAAGGGTAACGGTAGACGCCGGCGGCATCGGCCCGCCGACGGGCCTCTGCGAGTAGCGCTTCCCACTCGGCGTTCGGCAGGCCTCCCCGTTCCCAATCGGTGCGCGCATCCTCGCGGCGGTGATCGAAGAAGCGGATATTGTCGTTCTCGGCTTCGAGGGGTTTGATCCGGGCTTCGATAAAAGCATCGAGCTCGTCGAGGAAGGCCTGCAGCTCGGCGGGAATAGTGAAATCCATGGGCGCTTATTCTTGTCGTGTTCTTGTCGTGGAGTGTGCTTGGGGTGAGTGGCGTCAGCGCCACATGATAGCGAGGGCGGTAGGTCAGCGCACCTTCTGGCGGGCCACCCAGTCGAAGTAGCGCGCCAGCGCCGGGTCAGCCGCCAGCTTGGCCGGATCGTCGTACTCCCGGTACAGCGTCATTTCATCGTAGCGCTCGTGGATTCCATCATGACACTGGCGGCAGATATCGATTCCGCGATTGAGTTGCTCGCGGCTGAACTGCTTGCGAAAGCGGGTGCGTCGATGCAGCTTCCTGGGAATCAGGTGGTGAAAGGTCAGCGGTAGCTCGCGCCGGCAGAAGGGACAGGTCCCTACCCGGCCACGACGACTGCGCAGACGTACCGCTACCCCACTTTCGCCGCTGTCTGCATCGAACGCCATAGCCTGCATGGTATCCAATGCCCGGCAGGCTTTGCAGCCGCAGACCACGGGACTACAATCTGGCGACCACCCAGCGGAGTAAGCCACATGACACATCCGGCCCGGCGCCTGTTCCAGATTGCCACCGCCCCGGCTCGCTTTGCCCTGCGCCAGACCGTTACCAATGTGGACACCCTGCGCGCCCTGCGCCGCGACGCCGCTGCCTGGCAGCCAATCCTGGAACAGGCCGCGGATGAAACTCTGGAAAACCTGGTGCGCGTACTGGCTGCAGCGGAAGACTCCCTGCCCGCAAACCTTGAGAACATGACACCGGGCGAGCGCCGGGCCGCGCTCACGGAGTCACTGGCCCGCAGCGAAAAGCACCTGTTGGCCGCCGCCGGCGAGCTGTACCGGAGTTGGCGGCTGGCCACAGCCGACGATCATGCAGTGATCGACAACCCGCCGCAGTCGAGCTTTCCCCAGTAGGCTGGGCGGACTCAGGGCGGTGATTCGGCCCGGTAGGCTACCGCGCGTCCCAACAGATCCGCCGTTCCCGGCTCACCCGCTTCCAGCATCACCCGCGCATCGCGGATCGCACGCTCCAGACCGCGTTTGGCGGCCGGTGTGAGTGCCGCGTCCTTGAAGTTGCTGTTGGGGCCCACCCCGATGGCATCGAACTCCGCCATCAGCAGCTCACTGCCGGGCTCCAGCGCTGTCGCCTGGAGCTGCAGGTTGAGAATCTCAAAGAAACCCAGGCTGCGCATGGGGTCCAGGGTTGGCAGCGCCGAATCCGCTTGCGCCAGCTTGTCGTTGTGCTCACGGCGATAGGCTTCCACCAGCGGATAGCCATAGAGGTAGGCGAGCACACCCACATGGTAGGCGTACTGATCTTCCACCAGGGCGGCGCGGGTGTCGCTGGAAGGAGACTCAGCCCCGCACGCTGCCAGCACTGCCAGCAGCGCGAGCGGGATCAGCTGCCGCATCTGCGTCAGGCGGCTTTATCGACGCTGGCGCCGGGTTCGCCCGAGGCCTCGGGAGACAGCCGCTTGGCTTCGGTAGTGGCCGCCTTGCGAGCCGGCTCGCTATCAGCCGGCTTCCTGCCGTTAGCCTTCCTGGCGCCGTTTTTGGCCTTGCGTGAGGGCCGCTTGGGGCGGCGCCTGGCCGCGCGCACCGGCTTCAGGTCGCCGCGTTCGAAACGCTCCAGAATGTCATCCAGCGTACGGGAGATCTTGGTGCAGGTGTCGATGGCGCGGATTTCCGGCCAGGCGGCTGCCTCGCCTTCCATCATCAGGGCCATCATCTCCTCTTCCGTGACATGGGAGAGAATCTTGGTGGGGTTGTAGAAGCGGAAGCGCGGCACGATATTGATGTCGCCCCGGTATTCCTGGTCCAGCAGGCTGTGCAGACCGTTGAGCATCCAGCTGAAGCGCGGGTAGTCACTGCCATACTTCTGCACCTGCAGGCGGTACGAGTTCAGGGTGCCGCGCGCCACTTCCACGCCCAGCTTGCCCACCGCAGACACCAGCGGGTTGCGGGTGCCGCCCTTGTCCAGGAACGGCAACACCATGGGGTTCACCATGCTGACAATGTAGTGGTTGGTGCTGTACAGGCGGCCCAGGCGCTTGGCCGGCAGGTCATCGGAGATGGAGCCGTCCACCCAGCGCCGCGAGGGCACGTAAGGCTGGGAATCACCGTAGACATTCTTGGCACTGAGGATGACCGGCGGGAATACGCCGGGCACCGCACAACTCGCCATCACTGCACTGCGAATGTAGACATTGGGCGAGGCGATGGCATTCAGCAGTCGTGAGGTCTGGTGGGGTTCGGCCGGCGCCACGGAAATGGAAATCTGGCGGCCGGTTTTTTCGTAGGCCTCCTGGAAGGTCATATCCGGGATCAAGCGCTCAACGATGGACTGTACTTCGTGCACGTCCATGGTGGGGCTGCGGCCGAAGAACATTTTGTCCACCGCCGAGGCTTCTTTCTCCGCCTCGAAGTGTACGTTTTTCGGATCGAAGAACTGCTCCAGTTCATCATCGGTGTGGGTACCCAGCACACCGGCAATCATGGAGCCGGCACTGGACCCGGAAATCACCCGCGGCAGCAGCTTGTGCTCCATCAGCGCCTTGACCACGCCGAGGTGATAGAAGCCCAGCACACCGCCACCGCTGAGCATCAGCGCCGAGCGGCCGTAGCAGTGGTTGGCGCGGTAGAAAAAGTCGAGCTTTTCAGACAGGGAAATTTCGTCGTCGGGCAGCTCCGCCAGGTAGTTCAGCGCATCGACAATCTCATCGATATAGTCTTCTACCAGCTTTTTGGTGCCCGAGCGGGCCTGCTCGTGCAGCTTGCTGCTGCCCATGCCGCCGAGATTGCCGTGAATGCCTTCATTGAGCGTAAACAGCAGGCCGACATCGTCATGGCGCGCCCGCAGGCTGCGCAGCCGGTCGAGCCGGCGACGGATGGAGGCGTAATCGTAGAGCTTGGTCTGGTCCACTTCGCGCCAGCGCTTCATGCCGCTGGCGGCGTCATGTTCCTTCGCCAGGGTCAGCCAATCCTCGTAGGACTCGGCCCGGTTCATGTCTTTCTCGAGCCGTTTGAGCCTGCGGTTTCTCAATACCATGGATACCTCTTCAACGCGTGTTGATGATTTAAGAATATCCCATCGATTGGGGTGCTAACAGGCTTGAATTTTGATTCTGCGCAAAGGGTCGAACGGTCTAATTCGGCCACGTGACCAGATTCAACCACCCTGGCATGGCGGGACACTGCCGAAGGCTCTTGACCCCACCCCGCCGAAGGCTCTTTACCGAACCCGCTAAAGGCTCTTTACCCCTCCCCGCCGAAGGCTCTTGGCATCGGTAGATTAGTGCGCTCCAGGCCACCGTTCACCGCGAGGATTTCACCGGTAACGTAGGCCGCCGCCGGCGATGCCAGGTAAAGCGCTCCCAGGGCAACGTCCTCAACCTCGCCCAGGCGTCCCATGGGGGTCAGGTCTACCATGACCTGCTCGACCTCATCGCTGAGCACGGTTGCCAGGGCATCGGTTTTGGTAGCGCCCACGGCGATAGCATTCACGCGTATTTTGGGAGCAAACTCCTGGGCCATTTGACGCGTAAGGAAGGTCAGGGCGGCCTTGGCCGTGCCGTAGGCGGCGAAACAAGGCGATGGCGCCTGCCCCGCCACTGAACTGATATTCACCACGCTGCCGCCGTGCTCGGCGAGCTGCTCGACGCACAGGGTGGTCAATCGGAAGGCCGTACCCACATTGAAACGAAAAGCGGATTCAAACTCGTCGGTGCTGGTGTCCGCCGCCGGCTTGGGCGGAAAGCCGCCGGCATTGTTCACCAGGATATCGATGCGACCCAGTTCGGCAACCGCTTGCGCTGCCAGGGCCTCTACCTGCGCGGGGTCCATGACGTCTGTGGGGCAACACAGTGCCCGACGCCCCAGTGCGCGAACATCTTCGGCCACCGATTCGAGGTCAGCTTCGGTGCGCGCCGCCAGCACCACATCGGCGCCGGCCTCCGCGAAGACGCGGGCAGTGCCCGCACCAATGCCCTTGCCGGCGCCGGTTATGACTGCGACGCGACCGTCCAGTCGGAATCGATCCAGTAAACTCATATTTCCCCTCGTTCCACCGCAGCGTGCTAGCTATTTACGCCAGAATCCATACACTTGCAGCCGCACCCCAGGCAAGGACAGATTGTGAGAGCATATTTAGTAGTAGGCGCCCTGTTGCTAGTGATTTTCGGCTCCATCGGCGGCTACCTCTACACCAAGTTCTCGGCGCTTGCCGCAATGGACTTCAGCCCCCCTCCAGTTACCATCGCGGTTGCCACCGCGCAAGGTGAAACCTGGGATCGCTACCTGGAAGCAGTGGGTACCGTGCGCGCAGTTCGCGGTGTTGAACTGACCGCCGAGACCGCCGGTGAGATCACCGCCATCGAGTTCGACAGCGGTGACCAGGTGGAGTCCGGCGAACTGCTGCTGGTGCTGAATGACGAAGTGGAACAGGCCGCACGCCGCAACGAGATCGCCTCGGTGGAACTGGCGGAGGTGCTGTTCAAGCGCGACGCCGACCTGGTCACCAAGAATTCCGTTTCCCAGAGCCAGTACGACCGCTCCAAGGCCGACCTGGCCAGCGCCCGCGCCCAGCTTGCCGAGACCGAAGCGCGCATCCGCAACAAGCGCATCTACGCGCCTTTCGCGGGCACCGTCGGTATCCGCCAGGTGGACGTGGGCGACTACATTTCCCCGGGCACGGAGATCGCCACCCTGCAGGACCAGAGCCAGCTCGAGGTGGACTTCACCTTGCCCGACCGCTACGCACCGCGCATGCGCCCGGGGCTGCCGATACGCCTGTCGGTCAACGCTTTCCCTGAGCGGGCCTTCCCCGCCGAGCTGGTCGCACTGGACAGCGCCGTGGACCCCAGCACCCGTAACTTGCTGCTGCGAGCCCGCATTCTCGACAACCAGGGCCTGCTGCCGGGTATGTTTGCCATCCTGAAGCTGGACCTGCAGGACACCATGGATGTGGTCACCGTGCCGGAAACGGCTGTGACGTATTCCCTGCAGGGGAATACTGTGTACGTGATTGAAAACACCGAGGACGGCGGCATGACCGCGGTCTCGCGCATCGTCAAAGTGGGCGAAACCCGCGATGGCCGCACCGCCGTGCTGGAAAACCTGTCAGCCGGCGAACGCGTGGCAACCGCCGGGCAGAACAAGCTCTATCGCGGCGTGCGCGTGTTGCTGGATGAGGACGTGGCCCTCTAGGCCCGCGGAGGTCGCTGATGCGCTTTACCGACACCTTTATCAAACGCCCCGTGCTGGCCGTGGTGGTCAGCGCCCTGCTGTTGATGCTGGGCCTGCAGGCGATGGTGCAGTTACAGGTACGCCAGTTTCCCGACGTCGAGAAATCCCTGATTCTGGTAAGCACAGCCTACCCGGGTGCCAGCGCACGCACGGTGCAGGGCTTTGTTACCGACCCGCTGCAGCGCCGCATCGCCGCCGCTGAAGGTGTCGAATACATCACCTCTTCCAGCGACCCCGGCGTTTCCAATATTTCCGTGCAGGTACGCCTGGGCGAAGACGCCACCCAGGTGATGACGGAGGTGATCGCCAAGGTCAACGAGGCCAAGTTCGAGCTGCCCCAGGAAGTGGAAGACCCGATTGTGACCAACACCTTCGGCGACGATGCCATGCTCTATATGGCGTTCCTCAGCAAGCAGATGTCGATTCAGCAGATTACCGACTACGTGCGCCGCAATATCCAGCCGGAACTGTCCACCCTGGATGGCGTGGGCGAGGCCAAGGTGCTGGGCGACCGCGAGTTTGCCATGCGGGTGTGGCTGGATCCGGCGCGCATGGCCGCCTTTGGCGTCACCGCCACCGATGTCACCGATGCGATTCGCGAGCAAAACGTGATCTCCGCCGCCGGCACCACCCGCGGCGCCCTGGTCCGCGCCAGTGTGGATGCGGAAACCGACATGCAGCGCCCCGAAGACTTCGAGGGCATCGTGATACGCCAGGACGAGGAGCGCCGGGTGCGGCTCGCCGATGTGGCGGAACTGGACCTCGCCAGCGCCAACTACGACTCCGCCACCTTCTCCAGCGGCCGCGACACCGTGTTCCTGTCTATCACGCCGGCCCCCGGCGCCAACCCGCTGGAAGTGGCGGAACGCGTGAAGTCCACCATGCCCGCCCTGTCCGAGGAAATGCCCGCGGACCTGGAGGTGTTCTACGACTCCGATGCCAGCATCTTCATCCAGGAAGCGCTGAACGAAGTGCGCGCCACCATTTTCGAAGCCGCCATCATCGTTATTCTGGTGATTCTGGTGTTCCTGGGCTCTGTGCGCGTGGTGTTGATTCCGCTGGTCGCCATTCCGCTGTCGCTGGTGGGCGTGCTGTTCCTGGTGTGGTTGCTGGGATTTTCCATCAACCTGCTTACCCTGCTGGCGCTGGTGATCGCCATCGGCCTGGTGGTGGATGACGCCATTGTGGTGGTGGAAAACGTGCATCGCCATATCGAGGAAGGCATGCAGCCCTTCGACGCCGCCATCCAGGGCGCTCGCGAAGTGGCCCTACCCGTGATTGCCATGACCCTGACCCTGGCGGCGGTGTATGCACCCATCGGTTTCCTGGGCGGGCTGACCGGTGTGCTGTTCAGCGAGTTCGCCCTGACCCTGGCCGGCGCCGTGGTGGTGTCCGGCATTGTGGCGCTGACGCTGAGCCCGATGATGTGCGCCTTTTTCCTCAAGGACCACGACCACCGGGGCGCCCCCGCCGACTGGCTGGACAGACAGTTCGAAGCCCTGCACGACGGCTACCAGGCGCTGCTGGAAAAGTGCCTCAACAACCGCGGCGCGGTGCTGGCTTTCGCCCTCACCATCCTGTTCAGCCTGCCGGTGCTGTTCGCCATCGCCCAGAAGGAACTGGCCCCGGAAGAGGACTACGGCAGCCTGTTTATCGTCGCCACCCCGCCCGACTACGCCAGCGTGGACTACGTGAACTACTTCCTCGATGAGATGGTGGCGGTCTGGAAGCAGGTGCCGGAAGTGAGCCACTCCTGGCAGGTGAACAGCCCCGGGCAGGTGTTCGGCGGCGTGGAGTTGCTGACCTGGAGTGATCGGGAGCGCAGCCAGCAGGAGGTGCAGGCGGACCTGCAGGCGGGCTTCAGCACCATCAGCGGCCTGGAGATATTTACCTTTGGCTGGCCTTCCCTGCCGGGCACCGACGCCGGCCTGCCGGTGAACTTCGTGATTGCCAGCACCGCGGACTATGCGTCGCTTGACGCGGTGTCCGACCAGGTCCTGGCAAAGGCGCGGGAGTCTGGCCTGTTTGCCTTCGTCAACAAGACCCTGCGCTATTCGCGCCCGGAAGTGCGAGTCAAAATCGACCGCGACCTGGCGGCGCGGCTCGGCATCACCATGCAGGATATCGGCGATACCCTGCAGATCATGCTCGGGGAAGCCGAGGCCAACCGGTTCAGCATCGAGGGCCGCAGCTACAAGGTGATCCCCCAGGCTGACCGCGGCTTCCGGTTGACCAAGGAATGGCTGGAGCGCTACTACCTGCGCACCGAGTCCGGCACCCTGGTACCCATGTCCACCGTCATCGAACTCGACCAACGCGTGGAACCCAACAGCCTGACCCAGTACCAGCAGCTCAACAGCGTGACCGTACAGGGCTTCATGATGCCACCCAACTCGCTGGGCACTGGCCTTGAGTTCCTGCAGGAGGCGCTCGCAGAAGTGGCGCCGGTGGGCTACCGCGCCGGCTACGAGGGTGAATCGAGGCGCTTTATCCAGGAGAGCGAGAGCTTCGGTGTGCTGTTCGCGGTGTCGCTGATCTTCATCTACCTGGTGCTGGCCGCGCAGTTCAACAGCTTCCGCGACCCCTTCGTGGTGCTGGTGGCTGTGCCGCTATCAATCTTTGGCGCCGTGGTGCCTCTGGCGCTAGGCATCAGCACTCTGAACATCTATACCCAGGTGGGCCTGCTGACCCTGATTGGCCTGATCAGCAAACACGGCATCCTTATCGTCGACTTCGCCAACCATATGGTGGAGCAAGGCATGAACCGCAAGCAGGCAGCCCTTGAGGCGGCGGCCCTGCGCCTGCGCCCGATCCTGATGACCACCTTTGCCACCGTGCTGGGCGTGCTACCGCTGGTGATTGCCAGTGGCGCCAACTCGGTGAGCCGCTTTGCCATCGGCCTGGTCATTACCACCGGCATGCTGGTGGGCACCCTGTTCACGCTGTTTGTGCTGCCGACCTTCTATCTGCCCTTCCTGAAGGAAAAGCCCAAGCCTGCCGCCGAGCCCGCCGACGCTGAGGCGGCTGAAACCGGCTTGGCGACATCTTCATGATCATCGTCCACGGCGCCATCGAGATCGACCCGGAGCACTGGGAACAGGCGATGGAGCTGTCACTGGCGCACGTGGAACGCTCCCGCCAGGAGCCCGGCTGCATCAGCCATGCCGTGCACATCGACGCCGAGAACCCCAACCGCCTGGTGTTCTTCGAGGAATGGGCAGATATGCAGGCACTGCAGACCCACTTCGAGGTGCCCGCCTCTGGCGAGTTCGTGGCACAGCTCAGCGGGCTCGCCACCAGCGAGCCAGAAATGCGGCTGTTCGATAGCGAGGCGCTGGGCTAGCGCGTCAGGCGAAGATAAACGCGTTCAGCTTGTTGCCATCCAGGTCGCGAAAATAGCCGGCGTAGAAGCCTTCTATGCGCTGCCCAGGCGCGCCCTCGTCGGTGGCGCCCAGCTCCAAGGCCTTGGCATGGAAAGCATCCACCGCCTCCTTGGACTCCATACTGATCGCCGCCATCACGCCGTTGCCGACGGTGGCCGGATTGCCGTCAAAGGGCGGCGTAATCGCAAACGCGGGCTCTTCCAGTGTGGTGCCCCAGGCAATAAAGCCGTTCTCGTCCTGAAATATCCGCGTGTGGCCAACGCTGCCAAGCAGCGCGTCGTAGAACGCCGCCGCTTTCTCCAGGTCGTTGGTGCCGAGGGTGACGTATCCGAGTCTTGCCATAGTGAAACCTCCTTTTTGGCTGCTATTGATAGCATAGACAGTGAATTATGAGATTTGTGTAACACACGCTACCCCATGGGTCGGATATAATCTGCACGCCACATCGCGATAACTGCACAGTTCGCCGCGATGTGAAACCACGGCTCTCGAATTCCAGCTACGTTGTATCGCGGTACCGCTTCACCATGTCACGGCTGACACTTTTCGGCAGACCAGCTGCCACGCAGACCGACGCCCAGCCCACCACTGCGCCGGCCAACACCGATGCCCTCACCGGGCTGCACAGCCGTGAGCACATCCTCAAGCTGTTGCCCAAGTTGTTATCCCGCCCCGCCGAGGACGGTGTACGGGCGCTGGTGCATATACGACCGGATCGCTTCGGCGAGATCGATGAACGGCTGGGGCCGACCGCCAGTGACGCCGTGCTGCAAAAGCTCGCTGCCCGGCTCAAACAGATGCTTGCCACGAAGTGCCTCCTTGCCCGCTTCAGCGGCACCGGTTTTCTGGCGCTGGTCTCGCGCCCGGACATTGCCGAGATCAGGAGCCTGGCAGAGAGTATTCGCGAGGATATCAGCGCAGAACTGTTTGAAATCGGGGCGCAGTCGACATCATTGACGGTGAGCATCGGCGTGGTGGTATTGCCCAAACTCCCCAAAAGCGCCGAGCAGTCCATCACCATGGCACAGGCCGCTACTCGCGTTGCTCGCCAGGGGAGCGGCGACGCCGTGCACATCGATGAGCCAGACGACGCAGAGTACAAACAGGACACCGAAGCCTCGCGCTGGGCCAAGCGCACCGCCGAGGCGCTGCAAAGCGACAGCTTCCGCCTGTTGTACCAGCCCATCGCCAAACTGGACGGCAGCAATTCCTTCAGCTTCGACGTGCTGATCCGCATGATCGCGGAAGACGGCAAGGAGCTGCCCCCCGGCGACTTCCTGCCCGCAGCCGCCCAGGCCGGCCTGATGCCAGAGATCGACCGCTGGGTGATCAAGAACGCCTTCAAGGTGGCCGCCGCCCGGCACGCCCGGGGCAAGAAAACCCGTATCTTCGTGCGCCTGGCCGAGGACACCCTGCGCGACAGCCACTTCGCCGGCTGGCTGGGCCTGGAAGCCCTCAAGCACCGCCTCGACCTCGACAGCGTGGTGTTGCAGATCCCCGAGGAAGTGATCGAACGCCGCCTCCCTGCCGTGCGTGAGCTGAGCGCCATCTGCAACGACATCCACCTGAAGCTCTCCATGGCCAGCTCAGGTGAGCAGCTGCGTTATCTCAACCTGGTGAGGGAACTCAATCTCGACTTCCTGGTGCTGAACGGCAGCGAGGTCGGCAGCCTGGATTCACCGCAGCTCGAGCAGATGATCATCGCGGTCAAGGAAAACAACACCCGCGTTATCGCCTCGAGAGTGGAAGGCGCCGCCGCCATGTCACGGCTCTACCAGCTCGGCGTCGACTACGTCACCGGCTTCTACGTGCACCAGCCCGAGCAGGATATGGCCGACGATGTGCACCTGACAGGCGTCGCAGAGTAGCCCGCAGCCCCTGATCGCGGCGCTACGCCATCACTCTCCTCTCAGAAAAAACACGCGGTGGCAGGCCAATCGAAGGCGCGCTATGGTCTGTTACGTGAGCCCGGCATTATCCGAAAGTCTGAGTGCGTTGGGGAACTCAAAACCGAGCCGTGACATACCGAAACTACCGCAGGTGTTTTGCGCGGGCTATTCACCTGGCTGTTAGGCGCCCAATTGAGGCCATTATGGAAATAGCAGATGTACTAACACTACTGGCGAGTAATCCGGAAGGATCCTTTCTGGAGTTTTCTCCATTCAATGGAAAGAGCTTTGGCACATGTAGTGTGACGGGTGTTTCACCTGGGTGGGAGATGCATCCGGATACTGATGAGTTTTTCTATGTCATTGAGGGGACCGTGGAGATCACTCTCCTTGAAGCTGAACGCCAGCATTACATCGCACCGGCCGGCAGTTCATTTGTTGTTCCTCGCGGCGTATGGCACAAACCCGGGGCGCCCGAAGGGGCAAAATTCATCTACTTTACACCCGGGCAGTCACTGTATTCGGAGAGCGAGGACCCACGCATTGAAGACAACGCCTAAGCAAGTAATTGCAAAGTGGGTTGATTCATTCAACAGTGCTGATGCCGATGCATTGGCTAACTTCTATACGGCTGACGCAATCAACTATCAGGTTGCAGAAAGTGAGATACATGGCCGAGACGCAATACGAGAAATGTTTGAGAGAGAGTTTGCGACGGCGGAGATGGTTTGTATCGTCGAGAACATCTTTGAAGATGGGGAATGGGCCATCCTCGAGTGGCGAGACCCTCTAGGCCTGCGAGGATGCGGCTTCTTTCATGTTATTGACGGCAAGATTGCGTATCAGAGGGGATATTGGGACAAGTTATCTTTTCTTCGCCAGCATGGACTCCCTATTCCACATGATTAGTTGGCCCCCTGGCCAGTTGGGGCTATTCGCTCACTGCGCTCGCCGGGCGCAGCTACAGCTGCGCCGCAGCCCCTGGCGTTCTTTTTGTAAATCGAGAAAAAGGTGACCAATCAGCTGAACCCGGCTTAAGCAATAATTGCCTGCTGCCGGCTGCTCAAACTAATTCAAGAAACAAGCCAAAATGCCGCAGAATTCCCAGGCCCGGGTTGGGAGCCGGTGTTTGAAAAACTGAATGAAGCGCTTCATAAGGCAAAGGAAGTTTTAGCTGCTCACGGCCCGGACCCCAAATACGTCGACTGAGAATAAAGCACTCGCGCAAATTACAAGTCGAGGATGCAAGGGGTCCAAGAGGTAAGACTCTTTGATGCTCCCGCGGATACCAGCAAACTGCAAGTCAAGGAGTCTGACCCCTTGATACCTGGGCTACCCTCGGGATAGTTCGCCTCGCTGCCCGGGACCGTGTATTCATGACTCTTGCGGCTTAGAATCAGTAAACTGATATAGAAACGCCAGATTCGTAGCCAATGGAAGATACAACAGCTTTCTCTACGCTTGCGCCAGCAGAGCTTCTCAGTCTCGCCAACGAATTCAATACGCTCGGCGGCACCTATTTTGCGATGTACCTAACTCTCGTTAGCGGGTATCTCGTTGCCGCATATCTCGCAGGTGCAAACTTGACTCGCGGTCAGGTGCGTCTGGTAAACGGCATGTTTACCCTGTCATCGATCTACTTCGTTTGGAGTACGATGACGATGTGGCTTGCGGGTGTATCCATTTACCTGGAAGCGGCAGATGAGGAATGGAAACGCAATCTGTATGTGACAGCGGGACTGAACTTACTCCTCACTATAGCAATGATAGTGGGCATTATCGCGAGCCTGCATTTCATGCATGGCGTTAGGACTAGGGCAAACAGAGAGAATTGAGCCCGCCTTGCCTGCTCGAATTCAGGGGGTCAGACTCCTTGAGAACGCAAAGGTTAGAGAGAGTGAACAAGACTGCTCAGAAAGAGACCATGGGGTTTGGTCCTATTGCCGCCCTGGTCATTCTCGTGGGTTACCTGGGATTCGAGCTCACGATGCTCAGTGCCCAGAAGTATCGAACGGAACCGCTGTTTGTGCATTACGAGTTTGTCACGGCTGATCAAGCCGTGATGCGTTGCGGCGACCCCGGCGCCGAGGAGCGGCAGCGATTTCAGTCGAACTTCCAGGCCGTTCGGCGCAAGGCCTTCGCGGACCTTCGGGAAACCAATCCGCAAGCTTCGCAGGATGAGCTTTCCCGCGAGCTCGATGCACTGGCCACACAACGCATCAGCGAGGTCGACGCCTTCATAGACGCCAATGGCTGCAAGCATAAAGACGTCTGGCGCTGGGTGAAACTGCACCAAGTGCGGGCGCGACTCAATTTGAAATAGTGTATTGAACGCCTGCCAGGGAGGTGAAGGTGGAGTTGCTGTTCTCCTACGGAACGCTGCAGCAGAAGGACGTGCAGCTTGCCAACTTTGGCAGGGAGCTTGACGGTAGCCATGACCTGCTGCCCGGGTACGTGGTGGGTGAAATTGAGATAACCGACGAGCGGGTGCTTCGGGAAAGCGGCAAGCGTATGCATCCCATCCTCAAGTACACGGGTAATCCTGAAGACGCCGTCAGTGGCACCGTTTTCGAGATTACCGCAAGAGAGCTCGCACAAGCGGACGACTACGAAGTTGACGCCTACCAGAGAATCAGCGCGCTCCTGAGGTCCGGCCGCACATGCTGGATCTATGCAGACGCGAATGAGGCGCCAGGCGGTCGCCAGTGATTTGCCGTGCAGAAATGCGCTTGCGTCACTCGTTTCCCACGCTCAGTCCCGGAACGCGGCGCTGAGTACAGATGATGTACTCCACGATCGTCATATCCGGCGCGCCCGGATCAGGGAAATCTACCGTGGCGGAACGCCTGAGTGCCGAGCTGAGGCTGCCCTTGCTCGCTAAGGACGCCATCAAGGAGTCCCTGTTTCGCGCTATTGGCTGGGGTGATCGCGAGTTCTCCAGGAAGCTGGGCGCAGCCAGTTTCGAGGTGCTCCTCTCACTTGCCCTGTCCTTTTACCAGCGGGATATCCCGTTTATCCTTGAGTCGGCTTTCAGAAAGGATGATGGCCAGCTGCTATCGAATGCCCTCCCCGGCGCGATCTTTTTACAAGTTCATTGTCACGCGGACAAAGCCGTCTGTTTGCGTAGATTCAGCGAACGTGACAGCGCCGGTCAGCGGCACCCAGGGCATGCTGATAGTGAAGGGGTATCGGACCTTAACAGCTATCTGGATGATGACCTGTTCGGCCCGCTGGCACTATCGGGCCGCTGCCTGGAAATCGATACCAATGACTTCCATAGAGATTCCTACGAGTCGGGGTATCGGGCGGTGGTGACGATGCTTAAGTCGAGAAAAAGCCAAGGAAGTTGAGCGCAATGCGGAAGGTTCTCATATTCGGTAACTCGGGCTCAGGCAAGTCAACGCTGGCAAAAGCGCTGCAGGACACCGACGGCCTTGCACACCTCGATCTGGACACGCTGGCCTGGCTGCCGACTTCTGAGCCTGAGAGACGACCCCTGTCAGAGTCGAAAGCAGATATCGATGCATTTCGCGAGGCGCATGAAGACTGGGTGATCGAAGGATGCTACGCCGACCTGATTGAACTGGCAGTCCCGCACGCCACCGAACTGTTCTTTATGGACCTTTCGGTCGAAGACTGTAAAGCCAATGCCAGGCGCCGACCCTGGGAACCCCACAAGTACGCGACCAGGGAATCGCAGGATGCCAACCTGCCCATGCTGCTGGACTGGATTGCCCAGTATGAGGAGCGGGAGGGCCCTTTCTCCAGGGCTGCGCACCTATCGCTGTTCGAAGGCTTTACAGGCAAGAAAACACGCTTCACCCATAACGCACGCTGACGCTGAGAACAGGCTACACTCTCCGCCTGTACCGTCGTCGACCTGCCCCACCCCACTAGCCATTTCGTGAAGGAGAATCCAAGATCATGGAAGCACTTATCGCCACCTACAGTTCTTCGATCACTGCCCTCGGTGCTGTTGCAGCACTAATGCTTCTGCAGGTACTGGTTGTGGATCTACTGGGGATCATGAACAAACACGTGCCGGGCTCTCCGGTGGCGGCAGATCATTCCAACGCCTTGTTTCGCGCCACTCGCACCGTAGGGAATACCAACGAGAGCGTGGCTATTTTCATCTGCGCCCTGCTGTTCTGCCTGTTGTCTTCAGCGTCCCCTACTTATACCGCCTACGCGGCATGGGGCTATCTGTTGAGTCGCCTGGCATACGCAGTCTGCTACTACGCAAACCTGCAAATACTGCGCTCGGTGACCTTCGGCGTCTCCCTGCTCGCACTGGGCGCACTTATTTTCATTGGTGCCTTTACCTAGCACCCTCCCAAACTCAAGGATCAACGTGGAACACAGAAAACTGGTACTGCCGGAATTCCTCAACGACCAGGGCTACCTGTTTGGCGGCAACTTGCTGAAGTGGGTGGACGAATCCGCCTATATCACCGCCAGCCTGGAGTTCCCGGGCAACCGGCTGGTGACCGTGTCGCTGAGTGAAGTCAACTTCAAGAACCCCATCCATCCCGGCGAACTGTTGTGCTTTGATGTGCAACGGGTCCGCAAGGGCACCACCTCGGTGACCTACTCCATTGATGTTATCGGCGAGAAACTGGCCGGCACACGCTCGCCGCTGTTTGTCACCAAGATCACCTTTGTGAACGTCGCCGACGACGGCCAGCCTACCCCGATCAAAACCAGCTAGCCGCGCCGTGCCTCCCGGGCAAGAAGGCCAGGGCCGCTTCCGCTTTGAAGCAGCCGGCAATCTGCTTTAGCATGAGCGCAGTTGAGTTGCGGAGAAGCACTTGCCGATTCTGCTTGTTCTCATCGCCGCCCTGACGGGCGGTGGCCATGACTGCCGCCATGCTGCCGGCAGCTGGGACTGCGACGCCATGCTCTACCTGCTCGATGATTCCCCCGGTGTGCCGCAGCTTAAGGACCTGCGGCACATTGCCGATGTCACGCCCTCCCCTGACGTTACGGCTCAATCTGACACTGACACCCCTGCAATTAGTGAGCCTCCGGCACCCGACACACGCCCTGAAACTCCCACAAATTCGCCGGCACCGGTATCCCTTGCGACACCTGTGGAAGGCTGGGCTGTGCAGATCGCCGCGTTTGGCGATCGGGACGCCGCAGAGCTGGGTGCGCAGCGCATTGGTATCGACAGCGTGAACATCGTGCCCACCCGCCGTGACGGGGAGGACTGGTATGTGTTGCTGCTGGGTATCTATCCGAGCCGGGAACAGGCCGAGCAAGCCGGGCTAGGCTATGCCGAAGAATCCGGCGGCAGCTACTGGGTGCGCAACGCCGCTGCGCTGCCGAGGCCAGGCACTAACTAGCCGCCTGGCGCCGCCAGGCGGCCACACGGAGCAGCAGCAGGGCCACACAGACTGCGGCAAACAGGTAGTGCTGCGGGCGGCCAGTCTGCACCGCATTCCCGACATAGCTCACCGTAAACGCCACCCAAATCAGGTAACCACCCACCGTGTGCAGGCGTTTCCAGTGTTTGCCCAGGGCGCGAACAGAAGCATCGTTCGAAGTAAACGCCATGGCGTAGATGGCGGCATAGATCAGTGGACCCGGGAATACTTCGAACTCAGACCAGTCACCCCAGACAAAATGGAACAGCACCACAATGCCCAGCAGGTGATAGGAATGGGAAATGGCAAAGGCGATCCCCAACTGGCGTCGCGCCTGCATCACCGGCCGCCAGCGGCCATCGGGTAACAGGCGGTGCAGCGAGGAAGCCGACCAGGCCAGGGCAAACAGCACCAGCGAGGAGCCGGCCGTCAGTCGTATGAAGGCGCCGGTTCCCGCCTGGGTAAACCCGCTGGACCAGCAGGCAGCCGCCGCCAGCGCTAGCGCCAGGGTGGTCACAGGTACAGCCAGGTTTTTCAGGTTCCAGGTCATGCGTGGAGTCTACACGCGACACCCGGGGAAAGGCGGGCAAATCCTGTTAAAAATGTGGCAAGGCGCTAGCGATTTCCGGCACAGGTCGAGCCACGGGCTCAGTGCGTCGGCCGCATCCGCCATAGAGTCCGGTACACTGTGCCCCGCCCCACAGCCAAAGGTTGCTTACCATGATCATCGTCGTCGCCAAAATCAGCTTCCACTCCCAGCAAGACCGCGATTTGGCCGTGGAACGCTCCGCGCCGATTCAGCAGGCGACGCGGGACCAGGAGCCGGGTTGCCTCGACTACTGTTTCGCGGCAGATCCCTGCGCACCGACGGTGATCCAGGTCTACGAACTGTGGCAGGACAGCGCCTCGCTGGCCGCGCACTTCGACCACCCCAACTACCAGGCCATGGTCGAGCTGCTCTCGGGCCTGGGCTTTGTAGACAGCATTAACCGCGCTTACCTCACCGAGCGTGACGAGCCGGTCTATGGTGAGAATGGCGAGAAGAAAACCGCCTTCTTCGAGTAGTTACTCGCGCCACCGGCGCGCCCACGGTCTCGCCAGGGTAGCTCCCATCCCGGCGGCCGTGGTCATTACCGCCTGGCTGTCAGCGCGCCGCGCCCTTGTAGGCCTCCTGCAGGTGACGCTTGTAGAGCTTGCCGTTTTCCATGCGCGGCAGCTCTTTCATGAAGTCGATGGAGCGCGGCACCTTGATGTGGGACAGATGCTCCCGGCACCACTCGATCAACTCGTGGGCTAGGCTTTCATCGGCTGACTCAAAGTCCACCGGCTGCACCACGGCCTTCACTTCTTCACCGAACTCGGCGTTGGGAATGCCAAACACCGCCACGTCCGCCACCTTGGCGTGGGTGATCAACAGGTTCTCGATTTCCTGGGGGTAGATGTTCACACCGCCGGAGATGATCATGAAGTTCTTGCGGTCGGTAAGGAACAGGAAGCCGTCCTCATCCAGATAGCCCACATCGCCCAGCGTGGACCAGCCGTGGCGGTTGTAGGACTTCTGGGTCTTCTCCGGTTCGTTGTGATACTCAAAGCGCGGACCGTTGGCGAAGTACACGGTACCCACCTCGCCCTGGGCGACTTCCTCGCCCTCGTCGTCGCAAATGCGTACTTCGCAGTTAATCGCCTGACCGACGCTGCCAGGGCGCTGCAGCCAGGTGTTGGAGTCGATGATGGTCATGCCCGAGCCTTCGGAGCCGGCGTAGTACTCCATCAGCACCGGGCCCCACCAGGCGATCATCTGGTGCTTCACATCCACCGGGCAAGGGGCGGCGGCGTGAATCGCCAGCTTCAGAGAGCTGACGTCGTACTTACCGCGCACATCTTCCGGCAGCTTGAGCATGCGGATGAACATAATCGGCACCCACTGGCTGTGGGTTACCTGGTGTTCCTGGATCAAGGACAGCGCCTTCTCGCCGTCGAACTTTTCCATGATCACAGTGGTGCCGCCCATGGCCAGGATCAGGTTGTTGTAGTGCAGCGGCGCGGCGTGATAAAGCGGCGCCGGCGACAGGTAGACGGTGTTCTCATCAATGCCGAAGAAGGCGGCAAAGGCCTGCATACTGGGGTGCACATCGTCGAGGCTTTCCAGTTCGTTCACGGTCAGCACGCCCTTGGGCTGACCCGTGGTGCCGGAGGAATAGAGCATGGGTGTGCCGTAGCTCTCGTCGGCGACGCGCTCTGCCGGCATTGCGGCTACCGCATCCTCCCAGGACTCGAAGCCGGGCACGGTGCCGTTGATCATGTAGTAGTGCTGGATGGCGGGAATGCCGCCCACCAGTTCCTCGGCCACCGCCGCCAGCTTCTTCGAACCGATAAACAGTTTGGCGTTGCAGTTCTCGAGAATGTACTGGGTTTCCTCCTTGCGAAGATGGGTGCTGATCGGGGTAAAGATCAGCCCGCAGCGCAGGGCCCCCTGCACGATCTCCAGAAACTGGGGATCGTTCTCGAGCATCATGCCGATATGGTCGCCACGCTGGAGACCGTGGGAGCGGAACAACTGGGCGATGCGGTTGGTGCGTTCGTCCAGTTCGGCATAGGTGGTGACCTTGCCGGAATTCCCCATGATAATCGCGGGCTTATCCGGGGTTACCTTGGCGGTGGTACTGATGTGGGCCATACAGCGGTCCTCTGTTTATCGTTATGAGCAAAACCAGAGGACCATGATAGCCGGATTTTTTACAGCCGCTCCAGTATCCCCGTCAGCAGGCGCCAGAAAGGCTCAACGGTTGAAATTTCCAGCCGCTCGCGGGGGGAGTGAGCGCCGCGGATGGTGGGGCCGAAGCTCAAAATATCGCACTCGCCAAGTTTGCCTTTGAGAATGCCGCACTCCAGGCCCGCGTGAATGGCCTTCACCTCGGGCTCACCGCCGAACAGCTCGCCGTAGACGGTTTTGCCCAGGGCCAGCAGCTCACTGTCAAAGTCCGGCTGCCAGCCGGGGTAGTCGATGGTGTTCTCCACTGCCATGCCCTGCCACTCAGCCACCGCCATCACCTGCTGGGCCAGGCCCTCGGCTTCATCGGCGTTGAAGTAGCGCAGCGTGGTTTCCACGAACACGCCCTCCGCGTCCACCCGTACCACGGCCAGGTTAATGCTCAGATCCACCAGGTCGGCGGGCTGTTCGGCGTTGTAGCTGATGGCGCCATGAGGGAACAGTTGCACCATCTGCTCAAAGGCGGCCTGGTCTGCCGCACTGAGTACCTCGGGCGCGCTGTCTGCAGCCATTTCCAGGCTGAGTCCGTTGTCGGCCTCAGGCAGGAACGCCCGCCAGCGCGTCAGCAGGCGGGCATTGAGGGCCTCGAGTTTTTCCCGGGCGCCCGCGGGTGCTAGCACGGTAAGTCTGGCCTCGCGGGGAATCACGTTGTGGGCGGTGCCTCCATCGAAGGCAGCCAGCCGTACCTGCAGTTCGCGGGCTTCTACCAGCCACTGGCCCAGCAGCTTGATGGCATTGCCCAACTGCTGGTGAATCTGGATACCGGAGTGGCCACCGGCGAGTCCGCGCAGGCGCAGGGTCCAGGCCTCAAATTCACCGGCTGGAGTTCCGCGCGCCAGAGGTTTGCGCAGTACCCAACCGCGGCCGCCGGCACAGCCGACAAAAAACTCCGGCCAGTCCTCGCTGTCCAGGTTGATCATGCGCTTGCCGGTCAGCAGCGAGACATCCAGGTCGGACGCACCCCACAGGCCGCTCTCCTCTTCCACGGTAAACAGCAGCTCCAGCGGCGGATGTGACAGGCCCTCGGTGGTCATCAGCGCGAGCGCGGCTGAACAGCCGATGCCGTTGTCGGCTCCCAGGGTGGTGCGATCGGCCAGCAGCCAGTCGTCTTCCACCTGCAACGTTAACGGGTCGCGCTGGAAGTCGTGGTCCTTGTCGTCAGTCTTGACCGTCACCATGTCCAGGTGGTTCTGGATAATCAGCACGGCCTCGTCCTCCCGGCCCTGGCTGCCCGCCACCCGAACCACCAGGTTGCCGCGCGCATCGGTTTGCCAGGGGCAGGCATGGGCCTCGGCTAGGCCGATGATGTGTTCACGTACCGCAGCTTCCTCGGCAGAGGGCCGGGGAATCTGGGTGATTTCATAGAAGCGCTGCCACAGCGCGGCGGGTTCCGTGGGATAGCTGGCGGGCTGAGTCACTGGCTGTCTCCGTATAACAGGTCGGCAAGCGCCGAGAATTCGTTCACCACATAGTCCGCCTGGGCGGCGTGGGGGCTGTCGCCGGCGGGGTCATACAGGCAGGACGGCATACCGGCGTTGGCGGCAGCCTGTAAATCATAGAGAAAATCACCCACACAGAGCATCCTGTCCGGCGCCAGCCGGAAACCGCTGGCGATAGTCAACAGTCCTTCGGGGTGGGGTTTGGCGGCGGCGTCTTCCCGGGCCACCAGCACGTCGGTGGGGATTGCCAGGGTCTCCATCATGAGCGTGGCAGCCTCGCGGCTGTTGCGGGTGAAAATGCCGAACGGCATGCGTCTTTCGGCCAGCAGTCGGCACAGGGCCTCGGCACCGTCGATCCAGCTCGCGCTGCGGGCGCCGGCCATTTCATACTCATGGATGATGGCCATGGCACGCTGTCGCTCAGGCTCGCTGTCCAGGCCCTCCACATACTCCAGCAGGCCTGTACCCTGGGGGCAGCCGGTGTCGGCGCGCATGCCGGCAAAGTCCAGACGGGAGTCCGCCAGGGTGCCGTCCAGGTCGAACACAATGCCCAGGAACATCAGTACCGCGCTACTGCAGCCGGCGCTGCATGCACTCCTGCATGCAAGTCGCCACCAGGCTGCCGTCCTGTGTGAAGAAGCGGCCTCGGGCCAGGCCGCGCGCGCCGCCTACCCGCTCGCAGTTCACCTCGTACAGCAACCACTGGTCGACCCGGCAGGGGGCGTGAAACCACATGGCGTGATCGAGGCTGGCGGTCTGCATGCCCTGGAAGAAGCTGCGGCCACGGGGCAGCAGCGTGGCATCTACCAGGCCGCAGTCGGAAATATAGGACAGCAGCGCCGCGTGCAGGGCCGGTGCATCACCCAGGGTTTCGGTGGTCTTCAGCCAGATATGCAGCAGACCGTCGCGGGGCTTGGGCTTGCGCCAGTCAACGCTTTCGACAAAGCGCACGTCCCAGTCCAGGCCATCGGTAATCTGGAACTCGGGCCAGAAAAAATCCTCTTCCATGTGGATCTCGCGCTCGGTGCGCAGGCCCTCGGGTCCGCGCACCGCCGGCATATCCGGTTCAAACTCGTCTCCGCTCTCCGGGATATGGAAGGACATGGAGCTGACCAGGATGATGCGTCCTTTCTGGCTCGCCACCACCCGGCGCGAGCTGAAGCTGCCGCCGTCGCGGGCCGGCTGCACTTCCAGGGTGACGGGAATCTTGCCGTCCCCCGGGCGCAGGAAATAGGCGTGCTGGGAATGAATCTGGCGCTCTTTGGGCACCGTTAGCTGCGCGGCGCGCACTGCCTGAGCCAGCACCTGGCCACCGTACAGGCGGGGGCCATCCGGATGGGTGTTCTGGGCGATGAAACGGTTTTCACCGTCGGGTTCCAGCGACATGGTGGCGAGCAAATGCTCGAGGGTCTGGCGATCGGGCACGGTTTATCCTTAGTACAACGGATCGGAGGGCGATGTGCGGGCGACATTATGCCCGCGGCCTCCCACCCAATGGAAGTGTCGCCCAGCGCCGACCATACTGGGGGCTTCCAGCAGCGAGGAGATCACCATGGAAAACTTCGACGGAAAGGTGGCGGTTATCACCGGAGGCGCCAGCGGGATCGGACTGGCTATTGCTGAAGCACTGGTCAGCGAAGGCGCGCGGGTGGCGATTGCCGATATCAAGGGCGCCGAGCAGGCCGCCGCGGCGCTGGGCGACAATGCCCGTGGCTATCGCTGCGATGTCACACAGATGAGTGACATCGAGGCGCTGGCGGACGCCGCCTGGTCAGAATTCGGGCAGGTGGACCTGCTGTTCAATAATGCCGGCGTGATGCCCGGGGTGGCGCCGCTCACCGGCGCCAGCGAGAACGACCTGCGCTGGGTCTATGAGGTGAACGTGTTTGGCGCCTGGAACGTCTGCAAGGTGTTCGTCGAGCGGCTCACCGGCCAGGGCAGCCCCGCCCACATCGTCAACACCGGCTCAGAAAACAGCCTCTGCGCCCTGGGCCCGATGATGGCGGTATACAACTCCAGCAAGCACGCCGTGTTGGGCTTCACCGATATCCTGCGCCACGAGCTGCCGGATTTCATCGGCATCAGCCTGCTGTGCCCGGGCGTGGTAAAAACCAGCCTGGCCAGCAGCGTGGAAGCCCGCCCGGAGGATTTCGGCGGACCGGAGAAAAACCAGCTCGGCGATATGACCATCGGCATGGAGCCCGCGGAGCTGGCGCGCCGTTGCCTGGACGGTGTCCGTCGCGGGGACTTCTTCATCGTCACGCACTACGCCACCCGCTATATGGCGGAGGAACGCTGCCAGGAAGTCATGAAGGCCTTTGACGAGCAGACCGAGGCCTATGACGGCTGGCAGGAATGGGACAGCCGCAGCATGATACTGCGTGCCCTGGGCGCGCTGTCAGATTAGGCCGGGTATCAGGAGGCTTTCGCCGCCGGTTCGATAAAAGCCAGCCGCGGGTCGTTGGGGTAGATCCACTCGTCGCCAATCACCTGCTGCACCCGCAGTTCCTCGGGCACCCTGTCGATGCCAATCAACTGGTCGGCGGCCTGGTTCCAGTGATAGATGCGCACTTCCTGGTAGCTCAGGGGCACGCCCCTGAAAGCGTAGGACTCCATTGATTTCTGGATCTTCTCGCCAAACTGGGTGTCCTCCAGCAACACCTGGCACAGTGATTCGCCGTTGTTGTCGGTCCACAGGTCTGGGGGTACGCCGTCGCCCCAGTCCGGAGCCATGGTCCAGGTTTCCATGCGGCACTTGTCGATGCCGTTGGGCCAGAACAGGATCGGCGGTATCGCCGCCGCCGACAGCGGCACCACCAGGTTGGGGAACAGGCCGTAAGACTGGGTGCAGGTGCGGGCAATCTCCCCCACGGTATCGATCTGCACCACGTCGTCGGGCACGCCCACGGCATCCAGGTTGCCCCGGTCCCCGGCCGGCACCGGCGCCACCATGCGGCCATGGCCGTTGAGATACATGGTGTTGACGTTGCGACGGTCGTCGAGAATCGGCGACACCGTCTTGGGGTGAATACTGCGCACGTGGTAGACCTCGGTGTTGGCCTCCATGGCGATCTTCCAGTTGCAGTCCAGGTCCCAGATATGCCGAGCCGCCAGGCGGCATTTGTCGAACTGGAACTCTTCCCACTCGTCGGCAATCGGCCCCAGCCAGTCCAGCAGGGTCGGCGCTTCATCATCGAAGTTCACGAAGATCAGGTTGCCGAATCGTTCGCAACGCACTGCCTTAAGGCCCCGGCAACTGAAGTCCAGGTCGCGGAAGTCTTCCGGATCGCGAACCGCTATCAGCTCACCCTCGTGGCTGTAACTCCAGCCATGGTACTGGCAGGTGAGGCGTTTCTTCTTGCCGCTTTCTTCGGTCACCACTGGCGCGCCGCGGTGGCTACAGGTGTTGTAGAAGGCATTGATGGCGCCGCTTTCGGCATGCACCAGCACCACCGGCTGGCCGGCGTTCTCCCACAGCCGGAAGCAGCCGGGCTCGGGCAACTCGTCGATGTGGGCGGCGAGCAGCCAGCTCTTGCGCCAGACGTGGTCCAGTTCCAGTTGGTAATAGCGCGGGTCCACATAGCGACCGGCGGGGATGTCCGGCAGGGTCGGAAAACCCTCGGGCGGCGCGGTGCGCGCGGCCTCGTACTCCATCAGGTCGCGCAGTTGCTGGATTTCGGCAGGGCTCATAGGCATGCAAATATCTCCGTCGACAGGGGCGGCACTCGACAAGAAAGTATTACGCGTTATACTTTTCTGTCAAGCCAAGCCGGATAACCGCCCGCGTGGAAAACGCCCAGCGCAAAGCCTACAGTTCGCCCCGCCAAATCGAACGGCAGCAGCGCATACTCGCAACGGCGCGCCAGGAGATTTCCCGGCTGGGCTACGAGGGTCTCACCATGCGCGGTCTGGCCGACGCTTCCGGGGTCGCCCTGAAGACCCTCTACAACCTCTACTCCAGCAAAGATGAGCTACTGTTCGCCGCGGTCGGTGGCCTGCTGCAGGACCTGCAGGCGCTGCCCGAAGTCACCAGCACCGAAGCGGGCCTGCCGCGTGGACTGGCCTATACGCGCGTGCTGGGGGAAACGATTGAGCGCGAGCCGGCTTACGCCGACGCGATGGCCCGGGCGCTGTTCCAGTCAGCTTCCGCCAACCGCCTGGTGGATATTCTGTTGCGAGACAGCGTGGACCTGATCGCCGATGAGCTCATGGAAGCTGAGCGACGGGGAGAACTGCTTGCCGGGACCGACATCGATACCACAGCCCAGCGATTGATCGCCGCCCGATGGGGCGCGGTGCTGCTGTGGCAAAAAGGGCTGCTGCCGCTGGATGCGGTGGCGACAGAGCTGCTGGCCGGCCAGATTGCGTTGCTCCAGGGTGTCTGCCAACCCGCGCGGCGGCAGTGGCTGGCGAGCCTGCTGGAGTCAGCACGGAATCTCAGCGACCGGCCAGCAGTTCCTTCTGCAGGCTCATGATGCGGCGGGTGGCCGCAAATACCGATAGCTCCGGCGCCGCCCTGCCCTGCTTGCCCAGTTCATCGAGCTGGGCGTAGAACCAGAACTGCACCGCAAAACCCGCCACCGAGCGCAGCGCGTTGATCTTGCCCAGGAAAGCCAGCCAGCTTGGAAACAGGGAGAGTCGCTGCTCGTAGCGCACCAGTTCCTCTGCGCCGTCCAGCAGTCGGGCGGGGGCATCGGTATCCACACACATGGGCCGTCCGATACCCACCAGGTCGGCCGCACCGGATTCGATGGCCTGCTCCATGGCGTCGCGGCGCCGAAAGCCGCCGGTCACCATCAGAGGGATGCTGACCTCGGCCTGCATGGCCTGGGCGAAGTCGACGAAATAGGCCTCCCGGGCCACCGTGGATTTCGCCACGTTCTGCTCTTCCACGGCTTCAATGCCTTCGATATCCAGCAGCTTGGGCTGTTCGTAGGTCCCGCCGGAAATCTCTATCAGGTCGACACCGGCATCCTGCAGCCAGCGCGCCACCTGCAGGCTGTCCTCAAAGGCGAAACCGCCCTTTTGAAAATCCGCGCTGTTGAGCTTCACGGCGACCGGGAAGTCCGCTCCCACCGCCGCGCGCACTGCCGTCACCGTTTCCAGTAGCGCCCGTGCGCGATTGTCCAGGCTGCCGCCATAGGCGTCGGTGCGCAGGTTGCTGCGTGGGCTCAGGAAGGAAGACATCAGGTAACCATGGGCGGCGTGTACCTGCACGCCGGTGAAACCCGCCTGCTGACAGGCCACGGCCGCCACCGCAAAGCGCTGCACCAGCGTCTGGATCTCCTCGACAGTTAGCGCCACCGGCTCACCGAACTGGCCGCCCGGCAGACCCACTTTCACCGCCGATGGGGCTTTGGGATGAGGATTCACCATTTTCTGGGTCTGGCGACCGCCGTGGCTGAGCTGAGCCCAGAAATGATTGCCGTTACGGGTGGCCGCGCTGGCCCAGTTCGACAGCGCCACCTGCATTTCCGCGTCCGGCGCCCGGTCGATCACCACATTGCCGGGGCGCTCCAGGTGATCGGCGTCGATCTGGATGTTGCCGGACAGCAGCAGCCCCGCGCCGCCGTCTGACCAGAGCCCATAAAGCTGGGCCAGCGCCGGGGTAGGTACACCCTTCGGCGTGGCAAGCCCCTCCGTCATGGCCGCTTTGGCGAGGCGATTCGGCAGGCTGGACCCGCAGGGCAGCGCCAGCGGCTGGGCAAGAACACTTTTCATGGTGACTCCAGGCGGTAGAACAGCGCCGGAGTATAGCCTTGAGCTTATTCCACCCGCACGCCCTTCCAGAACGCGACCCGACCGCGAATCTCGGCAGCGGCGTCCTTGGGCTCCGGGTAGTACCACACGGCGTCACCGTTGGTCTCACCGTTGGCCACTACATTGTAGTAATGGGCAGTGCCCTTCCAGGGGCAGAAGCTGGTGGTATCGCTGGGCGTGATCAGCGACTTGTCGAGGGCGTCCTCGGGAAAGTAGTGGTTGCCTTCCACCACTACCGTGTCGTCGGATTCCGCGATAACCGTATCGTTCCAGATGGCTTTCATAAGCTGACCTCTGCGTGTTGTCTGATGGCGAGTGGCTATGCCTTTTTGTACGCCCGTGGACCGTACCGGATTTGGGTGATGTGGCGCTTATTGCAGCGCGGGGTATAGTTTACGAATGAGCGAACTCCCGCCACAGACAACGTCGCAATCGCTGCGCGCGCAGATACGCACAGGCGCGTTCACCGGCAACACCTCGGGCCATGCGCCCGGCCACGTGCAGTGCAATATCGTCATCCTGCCGAAAGCCTGGGCCGGGGATTTCCTGCGCTTTTGCCAGCTCAACCCGAAGCCCTGCCCGCTGGTGGCCAGCGGTCAGCCCGGGGACCCGGGGCTGCCCGGCCTCGGCGACATCGACATCCGCACCGATGTACCCCGCTACCGCATCTACCGCGACGGAGCACTGGCCGAAGAAGTCACCGATATCCAGGCCCTGTGGCAGGACGACCTGGTGACGTTTGCCCTGGGCTGCTCCTTCAGTTTCGAAGAGGCCCTGATGGCCGACGGCCTCGAGGTGCGCAACATCGCTGAGGGCGTGAACGTGCCCATGTATCGCAGCACTATCGCCTGCGCGGAAGCCGGCCCCTTTCGCGGCAATATGGTGGTGAGCATGCGACCGTTCCTGGCGGCGGACGCCATCCGCGCGGTGCAGATATGCACGCGCTTTCCCTCGGTGCACGGCGCACCTGTGCACCTGGGCGACCCGGCCCTGATCGGCATCGAGGAACTCGACGCGCCAGACTACGGCGACGCCGTGACCATGAAGCCGGATGAGCTGCCGGTATTCTGGGCCTGCGGGGTGACGCCCCAGGTGGCCCTGGAACAGGCCAGGCCGCCGCTCTGTATCACCCATAGCCCCGGCTGTATGCTGGTCACGGACCTGCCCAACAGCAGGCTGGCGATTCTTTAGACACGACTGCTAGCGAACAGGACAGCCCATGTTTTTAAACTGCGATCTCGGTGAGAGCTTCGGCGCCTGGACCATGGGCCTGGATGCTGAGGTGATGCCCTATATTGACCAGGCCAACGTCGCCACCGGCTTCCATGCCGGTGACCCTGTGGTGATGCGGCGCACCCTGAAAATGGCCAAAGACCACGGCGTGACCGTGGGCGCGCATCCGGCCTACCCGGACCTGGGCGGCTTCGGGCGCCGTTCCATGGCCTGCTCACCGGAAGAGATCATCGCCAGCCTGCACTACCAGGTGGCAGCCATGGACGGCATGGCCCAGGTGGCCGGCGTCGAACTGCGCTACGTTAAACCCCATGGCGCGCTGTACAACGACATGATGGCGAAAGACGAGGTGCGGGCGGCAATCATCGAGGCACTGGCCAGCTATCACCGCCCACTGGCGCTGATGCTCCAGGCCACACCCGCCGTCGAACAGCACCGCGCCGAGGCCGAGGCCGCCGGCGTCGAAACCTGGTTCGAGGCCTTTGCTGACCGCTGTTACACCGATGACGGCAAACTGCTGTCGCGGCGCCTGGAAGGCGCGGTACACACCCGCGACAAGATGCTCGCGCAGGTGGAGCAGCTCTGCGACAAGGGCACACTGACCACCGTCAATGGCATCGAGTTGCCCATCTCCGCCGACACGCTCTGTGTCCATGGCGACAACGCCGAGGGTGTGGCCGCCATCCGCGACATTCGCGCACTGGTCGACCAGGCCGCAGGCTAGCCCCCGGATGCAGATTCATTTCGCAGGCGAAGACGCCCTGATTGTCTACCTGGGTGAGGAAGCCAGCCCGGACGTGTCAGACCGGGTACAGGCGGCCGCCGCCGCGATAGAAGCCGCGCTGGGAACCGCACTGGTCGACCTGGTGCCCTCCTACGCCTCGGTGCTGGTGATTTACAACATGCTGGAAATCGACCATCTCGCCGCCAGGCAGCGCATTCACGCGGCGCTGGATGCGCTGGAGACCGGCAGCACACGTGAGGGCGCACTGGTCAAGCTGCCGGTCTTCTACGACCCCGAGGTGGGCCCCGACCTGGAAGCCCTGGCCGACAAGGCCGGACTGACGGTGGACGAGGTCATCAAAATCCATCTGGGCACCGAATACCGGGTGTACGCAATCGGCTTCGCGCCGGGCTTCGCTTACCTGGGTCAGGTGGATGAGCGCATCGCGGCGCCACGCCTGACCACACCACGGCAATCGGTGCCACGCGGCGCCGTGGCGATTGCCGATCGTCAGACCGCGGTCTATCCCGCACCCTCGCCGGGCGGCTGGAACCTGATCGGCCGCTGCCCACAGCGTATGTTTGATCCCGCGGCTTCGCCCACCATGCCGGTGAACGTCGGCGACCGGGTGCAGTTCGAAGCCATCGACCGCCAGGCCTTCCTGGAACTGGGGGGCGCGCTGTGAGCGGTTTCAGCATTATCAACCCGGGCATGCTGAGCCTGTTGCAGGACGGCGGCCGCTACGGCCAGCATCGGATTGGCCTGACTACCGGTGGGCCGCTGGACCGCTTCGCCATGAGCTGGGCCAACCGCCTGGTGCACAACGCCTCGGATATCACCGCGGTGGAGGCGAGCTTCGGTGGACTCAAGCTGGAATCCCACATCAACACCCTGGTAGCTGTCACCGGTGGTGACCAGCCACTGAGTATTAACGGCGCGAAAAAAGCCGCCTGGCGCAGTCATAGGGTGGAAGCCGGCGACATTATCGAACTGGGTTTCGCCAGGCAGTTCTGCCGCAGCTATCTCGCGGTGCACGGCGGCTTCCAGGTGGAGCCGGATTTTGGCAGCACCGCCACCGTGGTGCGGGAAGGCATTGGCGGCCTGTCCGGGCGCAAGCTGGACAGCCGCGACCAGCTTCCCGCCCGCGGCACCACCGAGCGCCAGTGCCTGCAACTGAATGACCCGAACCGCACGCCCTACCAGACCGAGGTCACGGTGCGGGTGCTGCCCGGTTACCAGGTGCAGCATTTTCCGCGTCTCGAGCAGCGGCGGTTTTTTTCCGGCATTTACAGCGTCACCGAGCGGGCCGACCGCATGGGCTACCGCCTGGAGGGCCCCGCCATCGCCTGCGACATCAAGGGTATTCTGTCCGAAGGCATCTGCATGGGCGCCATCCAGATTCCGGCTGATGGCCAGCCCATTGTCTTGCTGCAGGACCGCCAGACCATCGGCGGCTATCCAAAGATTGGTTCCGCGCTATCACTGGATACCGGTAGACTGGCGCAGCTTATGCCCGGTGCCACGGTGCGCTTTGAACCGGTAACCCCCCATGCCGCGGACAACCTGTTCCATATGGCCCACAGCATGCACCAACGTATGACCCTGGACCCCGTGAATGACTGAATCCACCGGCAGCGACAAGGACATGGCGCTGAGCGTCGCCATCGAAGACCTGCTGGTACAGCGGGATCACCGCGGCATGGCGAAGGTGCAGGCGGCACTGGAGCCCGGTTACTACCTGCGTGCGGCGCGGGCCCTGCGGGATATCGACGGCACGGTGCTGATCGGCACCGGCTTCCCGGTAGACGACACCTACGAAACCGACGGCCCGGTAGGCGCGCTGGCCCTGTACGACACCCTGGCATACCTGGGCGCGCAGCCCATGCTGGTGTGCGGCACACCGCTTTCCGCCACCCTGGCGGAGGACTACCGGGTGCACGACATCGCGGTGGGCAATAGCGCCGGCCGCGTTACCGACCAGGGCATTGAACCCGTGCGCCTGCGCGGCGGCCGTCGCGCGGGTGATCCGGAGATCAGCACCCTGGACGCCCTGGTGAGCATCAAACCCAGCGCCGTAATCAGCATCGAGCGCCCGGGCCTCACCGCCGAGGGCCGCTACTACAATATGCGCGGTGAGGATATTACCGAGCGCTGCGCCTGCTTTGATTACTTCGTGGAACTGGCGGGCTGCCCCACCATCGCGATCGGCGACGGCGGCAACGAAATTGGCATGGGCAATGTGCAGGAGGCTATCCAGGCCCTGGACCTGGAGCCGTCCACCACCCGCTGCGACGAATTGCTGGTGGCCGACGTGTCCAACTGGGGCGCCTACGGGCTGATTGCCCTGCTGGGCTACTGGCGCGGCGAGGACCTGCTGGCCCGCATTTCCCCGGCCGCCCTGCTGGAATACCTGAGTGAACGTGGCAGCGTGGACGGCGTGACCCGCGAGCCCACAGCGACCGAGGATGGTTTCGAGGTGGAAATCGGCGAAACTATCCTCAACTCCCTGCGAGAGATAACCGGCTTTGGAGAAGCAGCATGACAATCGCATATCTCAATGGTGACTTCCTGCCGCTGGAACAGGCGCGGATCAGCCCGCTGGACCGGGGCTTCCTGTTTGGCGACGGCATCTACGAGGTGGTGCCCTCCTACGGCGGCCGCATGGTGGGTTTTGGCCCCCACATGGAGCGCATGAAAAACGGCCTGGCGGCGATCGACATCAAACTCGACTGGGATGAAGCGCAGTGGCATAAGGTGTGCGACGAACTGATCGAGAAGAACGGCGGTGGCGACCTGGGCATCTACCTGCACGTGAGCCGCGGCGCCGACAACAACCGCAACCACGCCTATCCGCAGGGCATTGAGCCGACGGTGTTTGGCTATACCTTCGACATACCGCCGGCGCCCGTGGCAGACCGCGGCACCACCAGGACCTTCACAGTCACTACCACCCAGGACATGCGCTGGAAGCGCTGCAACATCAAGTCCACCGCTCTGCTTGGCAATGTAATCCACTACAACCAGGGCGACGGCAGCGATGAAACCGTTCTCTACAACGCCGCGGGTGAAATCACCGAAGCCGCTGCCTGCAACGTGTTTATCGTCAAGGACGGTGTGGTGGCGACCCCGGATACCGACCACCAGATTTTGCCTGGCATCACCCGCCTGCTGTTGGTGGAAATCCTGCGCGCCGACGGCAGCATTCCCGTTGAGGAACGGGTGGTGACACTGGACGAACTGCGCCATGCGGACGAGGTGTGGCTGACCTCCTCCACCAAGGAAGTGGGCCCGGTGGTGATGATTGATGGCGCCCCGGTCGGCGAAGGCGAGCCCGGACCGGTCTGGGAGCGCGCCCAGGCCCTGTTCTCGGAATTCAAATACGACTACTGATGGCCCGACCCACCCAGGCCATCGTCGACCTTGAGGCCCTGCGCCACAACTGCCGGCTGGCTCGTTCGCTGAGCAGCGACGGCAAGCTGATGGCGGTGGTCAAGGCCAATGCCTACGGCCACGGCGCGATACCCGCGGCCAAAGCCCTGGAGCCACTGGTGTCTGCCTTTGCGGTCGCCTGCATCGAGGAAGCGGAAGACCTGCGCAACGCTGGCGTCGCCCGCCCGATCCTGCTGATGGAGGGCATCTTCCAGGCTGAGGAACTGGAAATCGCCGCCCAACGCGACTTCTGGGTGATGCTGCAGAACCACCAGCAGTTGGACGAGCTGGACGCTGCGACATTGTCACGGCCGGTCACCTGCTGGCTCAAGCTCGACAGCGGTATGCATCGGCTGGGCTTCTCCCTGGACGAGTCGGCCGCTCTGTTGGCGCGCCTGCGCGCCAGCCCCAATGCCAGCGGTGATGTGGTCATGGCGACTCATCTGGCCCGCGCCGACGAGTTGGACAACGACTTTACCCCGCAGCAAATCCGCGTTTTCCGAGGACATACCGCCGCGTTGGGGACTCCCTGCAGCATGGCCAATTCGCCGGGGCTACTGGGCTGGCCGGAGTCCCGGGATGCCTGGAACCGCGCCGGCGTCATGCTCTACGGACAGTCACCCTTCCCCGAGCCACACCCGCAGGCGGACCAGCTGAAACCGGTGATGACCCTGCAATCGGAAATCATCGCCCTGCGCGATGTGGCCGCGGGCGAGTCGGTGGGCTATGGCGGCGCCTGGACGGCTCGCCGCGGCAGCCGCATCGCGACTATCCCGGTCGGCTATGGTGACGGCTATCCGCGCAACGCCGGTAACGGCACACCGGTGCTGGTAGGCGGCCGGCGCGTACCGCTGGTGGGGCGTGTCTCCATGGACATGATCACCGTAGACGTGACCGACCTGCCGCCGATGGCGGTCGGCGCACCGGTGGAACTGTGGGGAGACCATATCACTGCCAATGAAGTGGCGTCCCATGCGGGCAGCATCGGCTACGAAATCATGACCCGTATGCTGCCGCGAGTGCCTCGCCGCTACCTGGGTCAGTAACAGCGATTCAATGACACCTCCCCAGCAGCGCCCGGCAACAAGTCTTAACGTGACCTGGCGCAGCGGCGATTGCTAACATCAGCTTCCCAATGGTCATGAGTCCCCCGTGAAACGCTCGCTACGAATCCTGAGCCTGCTGGTCATTGCCCTGATAGTGTTGCGGGGCGCAGAGTATGTGGTGGAACAGGCGCTCAACCGCGAGCTGCCGCCCCTGCTGACTGAGGCGTTGGACATACCGGTGCGCATCGCCCCGTTGCGCGCCGACATCATCACCCTGACGGCCAAGACCGCCCGCTTCGAGATGGGGGAGCCCGATCACCTGGCCATCGACGCCGGCGAGGTGTGGGTCAGCCTCAACTGGACGGACCTGTTGAGCGGTGAAATTCGCCTGGTCACCGGCGCCGGCCAGGAGCTGCTGATCGATCTGTCCGCCTGGCCAGAAAGCGAGGGGCCGCCGAGCGAGGACTATGCCAACCTGGAGCAGTGGTTGCCCAGCATGCTGGATGTGGGAGACCTGCGCTACCGGCGCGAAGACGGCAGTGAACTGCATTTCTATAACGCTCGCTGGCGCCGCGCCGGTGACGACAACGCCAGCCTCGCCTGGCAGAGCCGCTTTCCCACCGGCAACGTTGATATCGATATCGACCTGGCCTCGCTGACAGACTTCCTGTGGCTGCGCGCCTTCCAGGCCTCGATCACCCTGGCCACCGACCAGGAGCAGTTACCGATATCCGAACTGGGCCTGTCGATCACCCCAACGGCAGACCAGGGCTACCACCTGGAGATCGATGGCGAGCTGGCCGGCATGCCGGTGGATCTCTCTGCAAATGGCACCGAGGCCTGGGCCCTGCCCCGCGTCTCCAACACCCGCGTCGAATTTGTGAATGCCCCTGAACTGGGCGCATTGATCAAGCTGCTGACTGCCGACGGCAAGGAGGACGCCTACCAGGGCGAGCTGTCGAGGACGGTGCCCGCCATCAATCTACCGCGCCACGACGGCGAGTTGGATATTGGTGAACTGCGCTTCGGCAAGGAGAAGCTCCACGATGTGGGCTTCAGCATGACCACCAGCGGCAGCTACCTGGCATTCACGCGCATTGCCGCCTCCGGCCCCTATGCACACCTGGTGGCCAGTGCGGCGATCGCCACCGTGGAAGAAGGTTGGCAGGTGGCCCTGGGGGGCGACATGATTGCCAACACCCCGGACAAGGGCATCATGGCACGCTACGTGGACTCCCAATGGCTGGCCAAGCGCGGGCGTACCCGGCTTAAAACCCACGGCAACAACTGGGTGCAACTGCTGGACGAGCTGGAGGGCACCATGGATCTGGCGGGTGTGCACCGTGGCAGAGTGGAGACCCCGGTATCAGTGCATGCGGAGGTGGACGGTTCACCCGATCGCTTCGCCCTGGAGAACGTGATGCTGCAGCTTGGCGACTCGACGGTGTCTGGCGAAGTGGCCTTTTCCAGCGTCGACGATCTCTACCTGCGCTTCAGCGCCGAGGGCACACGGCTGGACCTGCGCTTCCTGGCGACGGAAGACTCCGCCATGCAAGAGCCCGGGGTGACTGTGCCGACCTTCCTGACCTGGCTGCCTCGCTACAATGTGGACGCCGAGCTGGATTTTGACGCGGTGGTGCTGCCCGAGTTCGAACTGACCAACCCCAAGGTCAGTATCAATCGCGGCCTGGAAGCCGGCGAGTTCCTGCTATCCGCCACCGGTCCCTCAGCGGGCGGGCTGGAAGTGGACTTTGACTACCGGGTGCTCGATTCCGGCGTCGCCGACACCACCCTGGAATTCCGTCTAGACAAGGTCTATGTGTCCGAGTTCTTTGGCCTCGGCACCAGCGCCCTGGACAGCCGCACCAGCGGCCTGCTGTCACTCGCGGCCCAGGGCAGTTCGATTCGCGAAGTACTCAAGCGCGGCCGTGGCGACGCCAGGTTGCAAATTGAGAGGCGGGACGACGGCGACTGGTCGCGGTCTGCGAGCCCGGGAGAGACGGTGACATTCAACGGCAAACCCTCACTGGCGGTCGAGGACAACGCGGTGGTGGGTGTGGTGTTGGAGGACATTGATATCGATGCCCTGCAGCAGGACGTCACCGGCACGTTTTCCATCATCGTGACCCGCGAGCCGGCAATGGTGGCGGACCTGACCTCCACGCGCCTGAATATCGACCGCATCATGGATTTCATTCCCGAGTCGACCGATGCCGCTGATGAATCCGACACGCTGACGCTCTTGCGCGATGCCGTGCCCGGCCGCATCAGCCTCGCCGTTGACGACCTGGTGTGGCTGGAGCGGGAGTTCAGGCAGGTCGACCTGGCACTGACCGCCAGGTCCGGCTATTTCGGCTTTGAAAAACTGTCGTTTACTCACAAGAACGCAAGAGTGGACGGTGGGATAGCGCTCAATTGGAGGGATCCGCAAACCGCTTCACTGAACGCCGATATGCGCATGGAGCAGTTGCGGCTGCTGGAGTTCTTCGGCCTCGAGGAGCAGCGCCTGCGCGACAAGCTCAGCGCGCCACTGGCGGGCGAACTGAAACTGGCGAGCAGTGGCGACAGCCTGGCCGCGCTGATGGCGCGCCTGAACGGCCAACTTCTGCTGGAGACCACCGACCCCAGCGAACCTGCCCCCGACCGCCTGGATATCGCCTTTGAGCAGTTACCCGACGGCAGCCGCATCGCATTTCGCGAGCTCAAGTTCGTGGGCAGTGATGTGCAGGGCCAGTTGCGCGTGACCACCGGCACGCCCCGGCGTTTCGAGCTGGAGCTGGACGGCGGCACCCTCGACCTCACCCCCTGGGAGTTGGCCGACACGCCGGCTGTAGACAGGGCCGAGGGCAGCGACACCGGGCCGGTGCGGCAAACCGCACAGGTAGCGCGCAATGTGGTGGGTTTCGCCGGCAGCCTGTTTGGCGGCAGCGAGCGGGAGACTGAACCGGGAGAGCGGATATTCAGCAGTGAGCCGCTGGAACTGCAGGCGCTGAGCAATACTGACGTGCGGGTAAAAGGCCGGCTGGGGCGCATCTACAGTGGCACTATTGTGGCCGAGGACTTCGAGGTGGATGCGAGAATGGCCGAGGGCAAGCTGGCGGTCAGCGTCAACGCTGCCGAGGCCAATGGTGGGCCGCTAACCGCAAGCTTCAAGTTTGACGGTACAGTTACACCGCCGGCCATGGCACTGGATGTGCAGGGCGTCAACGTACATCGGCAGCCGGATCAGGGGGGCTACCCCACCTCCATGCACGCCGTCCTGAGCAGCAGCGGTGCCAGCGAAGCCGAGATCGCGGCCAACCTCAATGGCCAGGCCTACCTGGAACTGGGCCGCGGGCCGATGGACTACCGCGGCGTGAACTTTCTCACCGCCGATATGGCCAGCAATATGTTCAATGTGCTGATTCCCAATGCCAAGGAGCGCACCCCTGAAGTGCGCTGCGGGGCCTCGCTGCTGGAGTTCAACACCGGTATCGGCGCTACCCCCTATGGCTATGCGGTGCAAACCCGCTCTGCCAACCTGTTGGGGGGCATGGAAATTGACCTGATAGAAGAACAGATGCGCGTGCGCTTCCAGTCGCGCTCCCGCAAGGGCGTGGGCATTTCAATTGGCAACGCCTTCTCAAGCACCGTCGAACTGGCGGGTCCGCTGAATGATCCGGCCATCGTTCCCAATACCCCCGGCCTGCTGGTGCGTGGCTGGGCCGCCTTCATGACCGCCGGTCTGTCGGTGCTGGGCGAGAGCGTAATGAACCGCATGCTCGCCAGCGAAGACCCCTGCGGCTCACTGAAGAAGGAAATGCGCAAAAAACTCTGCGACAGCGACGCGCCCCTCTCTGATTCCCCACTCGCCTGCCCGGCGACCGACATCACCGCCGCCAAAGGCTGATACGGCTTCAGCACCAACGACTGGGGCAGCGCCTCCCAACCACATTAAAGACGCGATCTGTAACTCACTCAAAAAGCAAAACGGTCACGTAGCGCCTCTCAACCACCTTAGAGACGCGGCCTCTAGCGGTCTTCAAAAAAAGCAAAACCGTCATGTAGCGCCTCCCAACCACCTTAGAGACGCGGCCTACAGCAGTCTTCAAAAAAAGCAAAATGGTGACGCAGCGCCTCCCAACTAACTTAAAGGCGCGGCCTATAGCGGTCTTATAAATAGTACGCACGAAGAATACGGATTAGATAAACCAAGGTAATCGCCGTAAACGCCAGCGAAGACCCAATACCAAAGGAAAACCCACCCAACGCAAACACCCCCACGCTGAGAATCGCCCACCACTTGATCATGCCCTGTATGTCCGGGCCGGCCGCCTGCTGGGGAATGTAGAGAAACTCCTTGCCGGTGAGGGCTGCGCCGCAGTTGTAGCACTTGGCTGCATTTGACGGCACCGGGCCGCCACATTGCACGCAGGCCAGCACCTTGATCGCCTGCTCGGTATCGGCCTGGGCGGCCTGTTGTTGATTCTGGTTATCGTCCATGGATACCCCTCGGTCAGGCAGCCTGTTGCAGCCGCATACCCAACTGCTCGATGAGCATCGTTTCGTCTTGCAGGATACCGCGCAGGCGCCCGCTGACCGTCTGCCAGGCGGCCTCGGCATGCGGCGCCGCCGCCAGTTCCCGCAGCGCCGGTGACAGCGCGTTCCAGCGCTCGGCGGCGCGCACAGCCAGCGCCACGTCATCCGCTGATACCAGCGCGGTATCGCGCTCGCGCGCCCAGGCCAGGAACACGGCGAAGTGATTGCGGAAAAAGCCGCCGCCGGTACCGAACTTGACGATGGCGTTGTCCAGGTAGACCAGCCGCTCGGCGGCATCATCCAGGCCCGGCCAACTGTCCACGGCGTCGCACAGCGCGGCCAGGCCCGACAGGCCGGTCTCACAGCGGCCCTGCCCCCCCGCTGCCGCGGCCATGAGATCGCGCTGCGAGGTGTCCACGCCCTGCATGCGCTCAACCGTAATCCGCAGGGCAAGGGCAGCGGCCTCGGTCAGGCTGTGACGCACCTCTCCCGACTGGAACTTGCCCCACTGGTTGTAGGTGGAAATACCCACCGGCGGATTGCGGCTCTGGACCAGGGCCTGCATGGAGCAGGTCTCCGGATAGTCGTTGATACGATCGGCGATATAGACCTCGCCGGCTTCCTCGTCAAAACCCAGCAGCACAAAGCGATGGCCTGGAAAATGCACGGTGTACTCGCGGTAGTCCAGATAGAAGATATCGCCGGACAGCATGGTGGGCCGGCCGGCGAGGATTTCCGCCTTCACATCTTCCCAGGCCTTGTCATTATCAGGCTCCATCTGCTCGCTGTAATCGATACCAAGAGTGCGAGCGATATCCGCCTCCATGGTCGAGCCACGCCCGAAGGCCATGAATGGCGGGCTGGCGTCCGGGTACTCGAAGTAGACGGCATCCAGCCCCGCCCCGAGGCCAAATACCACGCCCTCGGGCAGGTCCAGGCCACAGTAGTGATAAATCAGGTTGCGCATGCTGCCACTGCCACAGTGGCCGGCGGGCACGATCCTGAAGTCATCGATCATTGCGCGCATAGGGACGCAGCTTCCTCGTTAATGTGGGTCACAGCATACACCGGACGGCGCAGCGGCCGTAAATCCGGCAAAGGATGGCCGCACGTATAGTGTTCATACGAACACGGCATAAATCCATGCTTTATAAAAACGCCGCCCTGCACTTTGGCACTGCAGCACTGATCTTTCTCCTGTGGCGGGCGGCCGATGTCTGGTATACCGGCAGCCGGCACGCCCTGGCCAGTGGCCTGTCAGTCACACTGGCAGCGCTGGTGGGAATCATCTGGGCAACGGTTATTCACGAGTGGCTGCATCTGGTCGGCGCCCGCCTGGCAGGCGCCCAGGTGACCGCCGCCAAACGCTACACCCTGCTGGTCTACGACTACGACTTTGCCAGTAATAGCCTGGGGCAATTCAACGTGATGAGCGTGGCCGGCCAACTCGGTAGCTGGATCGCGGTGTTGCTACTTGCCTGGCTGGTGCCCGCCGACAACCCGGGGCGCGCCATGCTGGCCGCCGGCGCCATCGGCTCGGCGATCTTTGCCGCCGGTGTTGAGCTGCCACCGCTGCTCAGGGCACAGCGCAGCGGTGATCCCTTCGCGGAGCTTTCCAAGATCACACCGAAGGTGTTGGGCGCCAGTGCCGCCGCCGCGATCGCCGTGGCCTATATCGCCTGGAAACTGCGCTACGGCTGAGCCCAAAGGATGGCCCAAGGGGACAGCCGCGGGGCTTTGCTTTACCATACAGTTTTTGTCGATGACTGAGCCCGATCAGCACCACACCCATGCAGCAGGCCGTCTCCACGGACCCGATACCCAGCGACCAGGACATTCCTGACGGCGCCATCCTCGCCGCCATCGACCTGGGTTCCAACAGTTTCCACCTGATCGTCGCCCGGGTTGAGCACGATGAGATGCGACCGGTAGAAACCCTGGCCGAGAAGGTCCAACTGGGCGCCGGGCTCAAGAATGGCGTGCTCGACAAGGCGGCCATCCGCCGCGGCATAGACTGCCTGTCGCGCTTCAAGCAGGTGCTGGACAGTGTGTCCCCCTACCGCACCCGTATCGTCGGCACCAACGCCCTGCGCCAGGCCCGCAATCGGCGGGATTTCACCAGCGCCGCGGAGGCCCTGTTGGGTGTCCCCATCGACGTCATTTACGGCCGCGAGGAGGCGCGCCTGGTATACCTCGGGGTCGCCCACACCCTGGCGGATGATGAGCATTCGCGGCTGGTGGTGGATATCGGCGGCGGCAGTACCGAGTTTATTGTTGGCCAGCGCTTTGAGCCCCAGAAGCTGGAAAGCCTGCAGATGGGCTGCGTGTCCTACACGCGCCAGTTCTTCAAGCGCGGCCGTATTACCAGCAAGCGTTATCGCCGGGCCTACGACGCCGCCCGCCTTGAGGTCTCACATATACGCCATCGCTTTTCCGCCTCCCAGTGGGAAGACTGTGTTGGCTCCTCGGGCACCCTGCAGGCCATAGAGGCCATCATCCAGGACTTCGGCTGGAGCGAAGGCGGCATCAATCGCAGCGGGCTGGCCTGCCTGGAGAAAGCGCTGCTGACCTTTGACCACATCGACAAAATTGCAATCGAAGGCCTGTCGGAGACCCGCCGCAATGTGATCCTGGCCGGGGTGGCCATCACCGCGGGCATCTTTGACGAGCTGGGCATCAAGCTGATGCGCCCCAGCCGCGGCGCCCTGCGCGAGGGCGTGATTTACGACCTGCTGGGTCGGCTGTCTCATGAGGATGTGAGGGAGCGCACCATTAACGCCCTGATGCAACGCTACAGCGCGGACGCGCAGATCGCCGAAACCGTCGAGGAGCGCGCCGACAACCTGTTCGATGCGGTGGCGGGGCCCTGGGAGCTGGACAACAGCGACCGCGACCTGCTGCGCTGGGCGGCGCGCACCCACGAGATAGGCATGGCCATCTCGCACAAGCACTACAACCGCCACGGCGCCTACCTGCTGCGCAATGCCGACCTGCCCGGCTTTTCCCAGGATGAACAGGAAACCCTGGCGCTGCTCGTCTGGTGCCACCGCCGCAAGCTGCCCATGGAGGACCTGGAAGAGATGCCGGCCAGCGACCTGCAGCGGGTCAGCCGGCTGGTGGCCATACTGCGGCTGGCCTGTGCCTTTAAATATGTGGAGCAACTTGAAGAGCTGCCGAAGGTGCGCGTCAGTGCCAAGGTGCGCGGCCTCAAGCTGCAGTTCCCGGCAGACTGGCTGCAACAACACCCGCTGACCAGCTATGAACTGCGGGAGGAAAAGGCGCAGCTCCGCAAACTCGGGCTGCGCCTGGCGATTCGCTAGTTCAGGACCTTGTAGCCCCGGCCGCGCATGCAGCGCTTGACCACCTCGGATTTCTCCTGGTCTCCGCGAATGGCAGATTTCGCACCGCCGGCCACGGCGCCAACGCCGGCAAACTCACCGATGCTCTCACCGAGAATTGCGCCGGTGGCCGCGCCCACCGCACCACCGGCTGCGGCCCCTTTGGCCACCCCGTGCTCAATGCGCACCTGGTCTGCATAACCCTCGCAATCGGCCAGGTCCGCGTGATAGCTGCTCATGTTGACACCCTTGGTATCGACGATGGGGCCCGGCGCCGAGGAACAGGCCGCCAGGGCGCTCACGGCCGTGCACAGCAGCAGGTGCTGTAAAGACAGTCTGGGCATAGTCATTCATATCTCCTTGTGATTTTCTCTGTGGCTATACTCTGTAACGTCCTACCTCTAAAAACGGTATACACGGCAAAAAATTCCATTCGCAGGAAAAAAATTCATGAGCGTCCTCCGCACCCCCGATGAGCAGTTCCAGTCGCTGCCCGACTATGACTTCGCCCCCCACTACTACACCATCGCCGACCCCAGGCTCGGTGAGCTGCGCCTGCACTACCTGGACGAGGGGCCCAGCGACGGCCCGGTGGTGCTGTGCATGCACGGGGAGCCAAGCTGGTGCTACCTGTATCGCAAGATGATTCCGGTGTTCGTGGCCGCCGGCATGCGCGTGCTGGCCCCCGACCTGATTGGTTTCGGCCGCTCCGACAAGCCCAGTGAACGGGATGACTACAGCTACCAGTCCCATATGGGCTGGATCACCGACTGGTTCCTGGCCATGGACGTGAGCGATGTGACCTTTATTGGCCAGGACTGGGGCGGGCTGCTGGGGCTCAGGCTGCTGGCCGAGAACCCCGACCACTTCGCGCGCTTCTCCATCGGCAATACCATGCTGCCCACCGGCGACATACCGGCCAACGATGCATTCATGGCCTGGCGTCAGTTCAGCCAGGAGGACCCGGTGTTCGATATCGGCTTCATCTGTAACGAGCTGGGCAACGGCGACCTGACTGACGCCGAAATGGACGCCTACCGCGCGCCCTTCCCGGGGGATGAGTACAAGGCCGGCGCCCGCCAGTTCCCCACCCTGGTTCCCATCTCTACCGACGATCCCGCGCGGGAGCCCAACCTGGCAGCCTGGAAAGTGCTGGAGGCCTGGGAAAAACCGGCGTTGATGTGCTTCTCGGATGGCGACCCCATCCTGGGTGAGGCCTACAAGATTTTTCTGGAGCGGGTCCCCGGCACCGCCGGCCAGCCCCATGTGACCTTGCACGGCGGCCACTTCGTACAGAATACTGACGGTCCGCGCTGGGCCCAGACGGTTGTCGACTGGATCCACGCCTGAACCACGCCGCAAGCCACCCAATAATAAGGAACGTTTCATGCCAAACAGACCAACCACCATCCAGGATTGCATGCGCAAGAACCCGCTGACGATCAACCAGGGCGCCAACATCTTGCAGGCCGTGGAAATGATCGTTGAGTACAAGCTCACCGGACTGACGGTGACTGACGATGCCGGCTGCGTGGTGGGCATTCTCTCGGAAATCGAATGCCTGGAGGCGGTGCTCGACAGCATCTACAACGATGGCGACGCCGAGCACTACCTGGTCAAGGAAGTGATGCAGACCAACGTCAATTCCGTCACCCCTGGCGACGGTATCGTTGAGGTCGCCCAGGATATGCTGAAGACCCGTCAGCGCCGCCGCCCGGTTATCACCGACGGCCGCCTGGTCGGCCAGGTTAGCAGCAGCAACGTGCTGTGGGCCCTGATGGAGTACTCGCGCCGCAAAACCCAACAGGGCTGAGGCAAATGCGACTTCTCCACCCCTGGCTGGCGCTGGCCCTGGCGGCGGCGCTGGCCGCCTGTTCCGAATCGCCACCGGCGGGCGCTCCAGACCCGGCTGCGATGCCGCTGGATGCAGAGACCCTGCGCCAGGAGACCCGTGCCAGCAATATCGAGATCATTCGCGACGATTACGGGGTGGCGCATGTATACGGCAAAACCGACGCCGACGCCGTGTTTGGCCTGCTCTATGCCCAGGCCGAAGACGATTTCCCGCGGGTGGAGCGCAACTACATCTGGGCCATGGGGCGCCTTGCCGAAGTAGAGGGCGAGAAAGCCTTGTTCAGCGACCTGCGGGCGCGCCTGTACATGACCGAAATCGAGGCGCGCCAGGCCTATGCCGGCGCCCCAGACTGGCTGAAGAACCTCTGCATTGCCTTTGCCGATGGCCTCAACTACTACCTGCGCACCCATCCGGAGGTGACGCCCAGCCTGCTGACGCGATTTGAACCGTGGATGCCCATGTACTTCTTTGAGGGCTCCATCGGTGGTGACATTGAGCAGGTGCCATTGGCGGGCATCGAAGCCTTCTACGACCGCAGCGTGGATGACATTCTCGCCGGCCTGCCGGCGGCCGAGCCCGCCAGGCCACGGAACGAAAATACCGAGCCCAGCGGCTCTAACGGCATCGCCCTGGCCGGCCGGCACACCGACAGCGGCAACACCCTGTTGCTGATCAACCCCCACACCTCCTTCTACTTTCGCAGCGAGTACCACATGGTCAGCGAGGAGGGCCTCAATGCCTACGGCGCGGTGACCTGGGGACAGTTCTTCATCTACCAGGGCTTCAACGAGCACACCGGTTGGATGCACACCTCGACCTACGCGGACTTCATGGACGAGTTCGTGGAAGACGTGATCAATCGCGATGGCCAACTGGTCTACCGCTATGGCGATCGCCTGCGCCCGCTATCGCTGGATACCGTCACCCTCGAGTATGCCGACGGGGACGCCGTAGTGGAACGGCAGTTCCCGCTGCTGCGCAGCCATCACGGACCCATCACCCATATGCTCGATGGCCGCTGGGTGGCAACCAAAATCAACTGGGACCCGGTGAATGCCTTGCGCCAGTCCTGGCTGCGCACCAAACAGGCAGATCACGCCGGCTTCCGCGAAATCATGGACATTCGCACCAACTCCTCCAACAACACGGTGTTTGCCGACTCCAGCGGCAACATCGCCTACTACCATGGCAACTTCATGCCCAAGCGGGACCCTCGCTTTGACTACTCACAGCCCGTAGACGGCAGCAACCCGGCCACCGACTGGCAAGGCCTGCACGAGGTCGAGGACACCGTACACCTGGTGAACCCGTCGGTAGGCTGGCTGCAAAACTGCAACTCCACCCCCTTCACCGCCGCCGGTGCCGACAGTCCGCGCCGTGAGGATTACCCCAGCTATATGGCACCGGACCCGGAGAACTTCCGCGGCGTACATGCGGCCATGCTGCTGGATGACTTCGCCACCGGCGCCGACGACAAAATGTCGATGTCGGAATTGATCGCGCTGGCCTACCACCCGGCCCTGCCGGCTTTCGATGTATTACTGCCGGACCTGTTTGAAGCCTGGGACAGCGAGGGCAGCGCCTTTCCCATCCTGGCCGAGCCAATCGCCGCCCTCGCCGCCTGGGACCGCAACGTGGCGGCGGAGTCCGTGGCCATGAGCCTCGCCCATTTCTATGGCCTGGCCATACTCTCCGACTGGCAGCGCGGCGGCAGCACCAGCCGTATGCAGTGGATCGAGGGTTCGACGGAACGGCTGACGAATAAAAGCCGGCTGGACCTGCTGGCCGGCGTGGTCGCCCAACTGGAGACCGACTTTGGCGGCTGGCAGACCCCCTGGGGGCATATCAACCGCTTCCAGCGTCTGGACGGTAGCATGGACGCCGGTTTCGATGACGAGCAGCCCAGCCTGCCGGTGGGCATGACCACCGGGCGCTGGGGCGCGCTTGCGGCCTACGGCTCACGGCCCGGCGCAGATACCCGGCGGCTTTACGGCTACCGCGGCAACAGTTTCGTTGCGGTGGTGGAGTTCGGGGACAGAGTGAAAGCCCGTTCGCTGCTGGCCGGCGGCCAGAGCGGCGACCCGGCGTCGCCCCACTTCCTCGACCAGGCCCGGCGCTACGTCAACCGGGATTTCAAGGAAGTGGCCTTCTACCGGAAGGACGTGGAAGCCCGAGCCAGCGCTCGCTACCGGCCTGGTCAGCAGCCCTGAGTCCGTTTCGTGAAGAAACAGGGCCAAAAAGAGCGGAAGTTGTGCAATATTCCCGTGACCTGGTTCACAAAAAAACCTGGTTTGTTAACTCTTACCAAACTTAGACGGTGTTAGTCCCTATTGCCCGCCAGCGTTTTTACCTAAGGTGGACGTCATGGGGAAAAAAATGACAACAATGCTTATCGCTCTGGGCCTGGCCACGCTGGCCGGCTGCGCTTCCACGCCGATGCCGCAGGCCTTTGCCAACCACTTCAGCAGTGCTCGCGACGATGCGGACCACGGCAAGTGTATGACCGACAACACCCCCTTCAACAATCGCCAGCTCATGATGGCGCCCAACAGCGTCCAGAACGCCTGGACCTACTGCGTCAAGCAGTCGGATGTCTGGTATCCGGGCAAGGACAATGCCAAAAGCACACCGGCGTCCTGGGACAAGCAGTAGCACGCGGGCTTAGCTCAAGCCCCACCTTCCCGGTATTCCCGTAGCGACCTGATTACCGCAGTTTCAGGCTCTTGGGCCTGGTTACGGGTAGTAACGCGTGGTCAGGCTGACATAGGCGCGGTTCAGAAACATGGCAGGGTCGCCCCGCCGCTCATCCCAGCTCGCCGTGATACCGGCGGCCAGCACTTCCTGCAGGGATTTGCCATCGGCAATGAGGTCCAGCAGGTCCAGCCTGACGACTTCCAGCATGGTAGTGTAATCCTCAAGCTCTGCCTGGCTGGCCAACGCGCCGTGGCCCGGGATGATGATCGTCTCCTCATCGGTCATGGCCAGCACCGCTTTGCAGGTCTTGATTACGCCATCCAGCGTGCCGCCATTGCCGGCATCAATGAACGGATACCCGGCGTTGTTGAAGACATCCCCCATGTGTACCGCATTGCGGCCCTGGAACATCACCACTGCGTCTCCGGTAGTGTGCGCGGGCCCGAAATGCATCACGTCGACCTGCTCGCCATTGATGTGGAACTGCATGGCGTCGTCAAAGGTGATGTCCGGTAGCGCCGACGGCGGATAGGCCTCCTGCAGGGCGGCCACGGCCACCAGGTTGACCACATTGTCCCGTTGCATCATGCGCCGGGAATTGCTGTGAGACACCAACCAGGTGTCGTCCTCTTCGCCCAGCGCCAGATTGCCGTCGGCGTGGTCGAAATGCCAGTGCGTGTTGATGACGAAATCCACCGCCTTGTCGCCCTGTTTGCGCATGGCGCGTCGCAGCTTCGGCATCAGCGCGGGCACCTGGTCATCTACCATCAGTACGCCATCTTCACCCGAGGACACGGCGATATTGCCACCCATGCCAAACAGCACATAGAAGCCATCAGCAACGACCTGGGTGCGGACCTCGACTTTGTCGGCATCCCAGCCAAAGGCAGCCATCACCGTATCAACGGGTTGCGCCTCGGGGACCGGCGGCAGCTCGTGGGCCACCAGCGGCGCGCAAACTGAAAGGCCGGCGAGCAGCGCGACTGGAGTCTTCATAGGTGCTCCTAGGAGGTCACGGGCTGGAAGACCGCGTCTTCCAGCTCGATAAAGGCATCTTCGATGTAGCGACCCAGGCGACCCAGGTTTTCCATCTCCCGGGTCGCCACCAGCCCAAAATGCAGGGTGCCGGAGTAGCTGTAGAGGGTGATGTTGAGCTGGTTGCCCGGTGGCAGCGTGCTGATGGGTAAGGACTGCTCCATCTTCGCACCTTTCATGTACAAGGGTTTACTGGGGCCTGGCACATTGGACACCAGGGTATCGGCAATGGCCGGTAGCACGCGATCGAGACGCAGCAACTGGATCAACTCGATAATCACCGCTAGCACCGCGGTGTACTGTGCCACGGCGATGGAGGGCACGCCGTCGATCTGGTTGCGGACGCTGCGCAGGGTAAAGCCGATTTCCCGCAGCCGGGTGTAGGGGTCGCTATCGCTGGGCGCCAGGTCCACCAGAACAATCCCGATCTTGTTGCCGCTGACCTTGTCATTTTCATCGCGCAGATTGACCGGCATCTGGATCGACAGCGGGCGCTCGAGTTCGATACCACTGTCGGCCAGGTAGCGTCGCAGGGCGCCGTCGATGCAGGTGAGCGCGATATGGTTGAGGGTGCAGCGTGTCATGGCCCGCAGCTTTTTGATGCGCGTCATCGGCACGTGGGCGGTAGCGAACTGGCGCCCGGCGCTGACCGATCCGGTCAGCGGCGTGTCTTCGACCGCCCGGAACGGCAATGCCACCGCATTGCGGGTTAGCCCCACCTGCTCCAGCGCCAGCTGGGTGGTGAGCTTGGTAGTGCCGCCGAGTATCTTGCGCCAGTTGTCCAGGCTGCGCAGCAGTTTGCCGAAGATGGCGCGGCGACTGGCCTGGGATTCATCGCCCTCGCGACGCGGTTTGTCGCCCAGGGTCCAAATGGCTTTGAGGGCGCGCGACTTGGCACTGGTATTGAGCGAGCTTGCCCCCCAGCGCGACATGGTGACACCGTCGGCATAGGCGTGGTGCATTTTCGAGTACACCGCGAAGCGCCCACCGGCGACGCGATCGATAAGATGGAACTCCCACATGGGCTTGCTGCGATCCATCAGCGGTTCGTGCAGGCCCGACACGTAGTCAAATAGTTCCCGCTCGCTGAGCAGGGACTCAGGGTTGTGGTAGAACAGGTGGTCCTCGATGGCGAAATCCGCCGCGTCACGCCAGCGCGGTCCGCCCAGCGAGCGGAAGTCGATCACCTTGTTAAATGGCGGCACCGGCTTGTCGTGGCGGGCCAGCTCTTCGGCAAGGCCGTGCACCCACTTGGCTGAACTGCCGGCGGGCTTCTTGAAGATCATCAGCCCGGCGACGTGCTTGGGGCTTTCTTCGGACTCGGTCAGGAAAAACGCAAGGTCCAGCAGGGACAGGCGACTCATGGGGTATCCCGATTTTTGTTATTTGCTGTGCAGTGTAGATGGTTTACGCGTTGACTGACCAGCCGTACCACCCAGACTCAGGGGCAGGCCACCCGGTACCAGACGTCGTAGTCGAAGGCTGCCAGCGCATTGGCCCGCTGCACGCGAAAGCAGGCATCGCCGTCCCGATAGTACTCAACCCAGGCGCCGGCCTGGAATTCGCCACTGGGATCGCGCTCGACCCGGGCCTCTACCCCACTGCGGCGGGGCGCCGCGCGTAGCACATCCAGCAGTTCCGGGTTCATGACGATCGCACCGTTTTCAGTGGCTGCGCCGGGATCCGGTGTACCCAGTTCAGGAAGTGACAGGTCCAGGCGTAGTCCAGGTGCGCGAGGTTGTTGTTCCAGCGGCGCCGGTTCAATAGCGGGAGCCGACTTCGGCGCTGTGAGGGGAGCGCCAACGTTCGGCCGCGGCAGCGCCTCAGGTGACAACTCCTCCATGGCGTTAGGGGGTGCCGGCGGCCGACTAAGTGTCAGTTCCAGAGAAGCGCGGGGTATCGGGGCCGTGACAACGGGCGCTGCGGGCTGCATCTGGTACCAGGCCACCAGCGCGGCGTGCGCCAGCAACGACACCAGTAGCCAACGCAGCACCTTTCGCGAACCTGCGGAGTCCATTCCCGGCGCCAGGATGATGGCATCCGGCGTTGCGCGCAGCCTGTACACAGCGTCCATGCTGAATGGACTGACGCACACCAGTGGAGTTCCCGGCCGAGCCGGGAAACCTCTGGCCTATCGCACGCTCAGAAAGGTCCCTGACCCCACGGGCCGGTGATGGCAAAGGTGATTCCCGGCGTCTGGATGTTCACATACAGGTAGGTACCGGTGGGGTCGAAGCAGGCGCCGCACCACTCGCGACCGCGGTAGTCGGCGGGCTCAATGAAGGGGCGGTTCGGCAGCGGGGAATCAATCACGATATTGTTTTCGGCAAAGACGAAGGAGCTGCCATCCTGGCCGATCCCTAACAGGCGCGCGCCGGTAACCAGGGTGTCATTTTCCGAGATACCGCCACCGTCTTCACATACCAGTAGTCGGCCCTGGGGCGTCACGGTAATGTTGTCAGGATTATCCGCCGTGGTTTCACCTGGGGAGACAAACAGGGCGTTGAGGGTTTCTTCGCCGGGCACATAGGCCCAGACCGAACCCCTGAGCGCTTCGCCACCCGCGGTATCAACAAAGTAAATGACACCGTCCTGATACCAGCAGCCTTCACCGCGGCGGAAGCTGGCGCCACCGGCAGCCTGCCCCTGCAGGAAGGGGCCCGAGCGACCCTGACCTTCGACAGGTGGGAAGCCGTCGCCCGGTGACACCAGGGTTTCCGGCTGAGCCACCGGGTCGGGAATCGGCACCCACTCCACGGTGAAGGCATCGCCCTGCGCCGCCGCGCCAAGGTCGGCACCGGGCTGGCCGCGTACCGCGAGCATTTCCAGCACGCCGCCGTTTTCCAGCGAGCCGACCTGCTGGCTGGTGTCGTTGGGGGTAAAGCGATAGAAACCCGACAACGGCCCGTTGTCCTCGGTCAGGTACACACGGGAATCCCTGGGATCTACGGCCACTGCCTCGTGGCGCATCAGGCCCATCTCCTTGATGGGCACAGCAGACGCCATGGCCAGGGCCGGATCAGGTACCTCAAACACAAAGCCATGATCCTCGGCGCCGATCAGGCTACCAATCACCATAGTTTCTTCGCAGGTGAGCCAACTGCCCCAGGGCGTGGGCCCACCTGCACAGTTGGTGAGGGTGCCGCCCAGGGTGGCGCGGTCATCCACCAGTTGCCCACCGCGCAGGGTCAATGCTGTGGTGCCGCCGGCCAGGCCGCCCACCAGGCCCGGGAAGCGGAAGCCGTCGTAGACCGGCGCGAGGTCAGCACCGACGATAGGCAGCGGATTGTCGGCTTCGGCTACGCCGCGTTCGTGGTTGCGGATCAGCACCACGTCGCTGCTGCCGCCCTGCCCGCTCACCACGGCCATACCATCATGTCGGTCCGGAGTCAGTGTGCCATCGCTCATGATGTCGCCGGTCCAGCCCAGGGAGGTGTAGCTGAACCCCGCGGGCAGCCTCAGCAATTCCATGCCCGTGGCGCTGTCCGCCGTGGCAGACAGAGGCCCGTAGGACGCCGCGCCGGCATTTGGGTTGAAGGTGTTGGCGCTGTCACTGCAGCCCTGCAGCGCCTGGAACAACGGCGCCAGCCCAATGGCGATAGCTGACTTGCTGGCGCCGGCTACAAATCGGCGACGATTGAGAGGTGACGGCTTGAACTCAGGCATGGGTACCACTCCGCTCTGTGAGTGTTCCAGCCTACTGACCCAACATTGCGCAGCGATGACGCTCAGATGTTAGCTTGTACACCAAGGATGCCAGACTCCTTGATTGCTGACGCAAAAAAAAGCTCCCGCTGTAGCCAGCGGGGGCAGGAATCGAAGCGTCACAGGGGAATCGGAAGCTTCGAGGGGTTCGCGTGCTTAGAGTGGGCTCCGGCGCACAAAGTTCAGTGCTTTACATTCTTTTACTCAGGCGTCCGATGACTACAGCTCAGAGATCTTCTTGTTGAGCTGGAACTGGCGGGAGGTCACGTAGGACTCCATGTCATTGACCCGCTGCAGGGCCGCATCGAGCCGCTCCCGCGCCCGCTTGAGGCGCTCGGAGGGGCTGTCGCTGTAGCGGAACATGCGCTTGGGGCGGTAATCGTGCTGGTAGTCGTCGTATTCCATCTCGATCACCTCCTCCACTTCTTCCACCTCGTCGTCTACCGGGTCATCCCAGCGCTCGTAGACATCGGCCTTGCGACGCGGCGCCATCAGTACCCAGCCCGCCAGATAGGCCCACAGGGCCAGGCTGCCGGTGAACAGGAAGGCGACAATGGCCAGCAGCCGCACCACCCAGGTTTCCACTTCCCAGTAGTCGGCAAGGCCTGCACACACGCCGGCCACCTTGCCTTTGCGGGTGTTGCGGTAGAGGCCCATGCCCCAGCCGTTGGCCTTGCGGCGACGGTATTCCCGGTGGCGCTTGTTGAATCCGCCGCGGCGCATGCGTCTTCGGTATCTGCGTCCCATGTCAGTGACTCCTGTCCTGGTCAGTTTTGTAGTGGTCCCTGCGCTCCTGCTGCTGGCGCCAGTCCGGATAGTCGGAGTCCAGCAGCGTCTCCAGGGTGTGGATGCGGTCCGTCAGCTTGTCGACGGTTTCCATAATGTGATCCACGGTCTCCCGGTCCTCCTGCTTGAGGCTGCGCGAGGATCGCTTGAGCGACGAGTAGTGCATGGTGATCCACATAGGAAGCACGATCACCATGAACAGGATCGTCGGCACAAACATGAATTCAAAAAATTTCATTTAGTGATTCCCCCAAACCCTTTTTGATAGGGGGCGGTCAATTCCCTGACCGCCCGACTCATTTATGCACTGGCGCTGTTGTTTTCCGCCGGCTGTTCGCCGCCGCCCATTTCGCGCTTCAGCCGTGCCAGTTCCTCGTTAACCTTCTCCTCTTCCACCAGGCCATCGATCTCGGTGGCCAGATCGGTCACGTCGCGGCCCAGGTCCATGGCCTCAAGCTGGCTTTCCATGGTGTCCATGCGGCGCTCGAACTGGTCGAACTTGGCGAAGGCCTCGTCCAGCGCCTCGCGGTGCATCTGGCGCTTGACCTTGATGCGTGACTCCACAGTCTTGCTGCGCATCACCAGGGTCTTCTGCTTGGCGCGGGCGTCGGTGAGCTTCTGCTGCAGCTGGCCGATCTCGTCGTTGAGCTGCTGGATGTGCTCGTCGGTGGCGGCCAGTTCCGCTTCCACGGTGGCCAGCTCCTCCTGGATGATCTGCTTCTCCTGCAGGGCAGCCCGGGCCAGGTCTTCACGGCCCTTGCTGATGGCGAGCTTGGCTTTTTCTTCCCAGGCGACAATATCGTCTGCCACCTGCTGGCGGCGGCGCTCGGCAGCCTTGCGCTCAGCCAGCACCCGGGCGGAGGAGCTGCGCACTTCCACCAGAGTGTCTTCCATCTCCTGGATGATCAGGCGGATCATTTTTTGGGGATCCTCCGCCTGGTCCAGGATGGAGTTGATGTTGGAATTGATGATGTCGGTCATGCGGGAAAAGATGCCCATGATGTCGCTCCCTTGGTCTATCTCGTGGTTCGCTGATGAAGTACTGATTAGTTGAACAGAATTCGGTGCTGGCGGTGCTTGTAGGCGCCCGGCCTGGGCATGCCAAACCAGAACAGCGCCTCGATCACCGCGGCGATTTGCAGGAAGGTGAGGCCACCGGCCATCGCCCCGGCGAAGGCGCCGACAAAGGCGCAGATCACCGCCAGTGCGATGTAAACCAGAATGCGTTCTTCAATTGTCGTCATTGTCGTTCCTGCCAGTGTCGCTAGGGCGTGGTGGTTTTCGCTGAAGCCGCCACGTTTCTTTGTGTCTCGCCAGTTATATACCAAGTACCGTGCCAACTTTGTAAGTTATTGTTTTTAAACGAGTAAAAATTCCAAGTCGTCATATCCCACACAATATTTGGTCTAAATAACCAAATATTTGGTTTATTTTGCCAATTGATTTGGTAGATTGACCAAATGCGAGACAGCGAACGCATCATCGGCAACAGCGCCACCCTTACCCAGGCCCTTGACCAGGTATCCCGCCTGGCGCCCATCCAGCGCCCTGTGCTGGTGATCGGTGAGCGCGGCACCGGCAAGGAACTGGCGGCCGAGCGCCTGCACTTCCTCTCCACCCGCTGGGATGGGCCGTTCCTGAAGGTGAACTGCGCCGCCATTGCCGAAAACCTGCTGGAATCGGAACTGTTCGGCCACGAGCCCGGCGCGTTCACCGGCGCCAGCCGAACCCACCGCGGCCGCTTCGAGCGCGCCGACGGCGGCACCCTGTTCCTGGATGAGCTGGGCACCATGTCCATGGGCCTGCAGGAAAAGTTACTGCGGGCCATCGAATACGGTGAGTTCGAGCGCCTCGGCGGCCAGACCACCATCCAGGTGGATGTGCGCGTAATCGCCGCCACCAATGCCAACCTCAAGCGCATGGCCGCCGAGGGCCATTTCCGGGAGGACCTGCTGGATCGCCTCAGCTTCGATGTGGTGCACCTGCCGCCCCTGCGACATCGCCTCAGCGACGTGCCGGAGCTGGCCCACCATTTCGCCGTACAGATGTGCTCGGAGCTGGGCTGGGACCTGTTCCAGGGTTTTACCGACAGCGCCGCCCGCCAGCTCCTGGAATATCCCTGGCCCGGCAACGTGCGCGAGCTGAAGAATGTGGTGGAGCGCTCGGTGTCGCGCTGGGGGAACCCTGAAAAACCGGTGGCCACGGTGGTCATCGACCCCTTCGACTCGCCCTACGAAGACTGGGGCACCGTGTCCAGGCCGGAACCCGCCGCCGCGCTGCCCCAGCCCAGCGCACCGGCCACGCCCGTGCGCTTCGCCCGCGCCGTTGCGGATTACGAGAAGCGCCTGCTGCGGGACGCCCTGGACGCCAATGACCAGCACCAGGGCGATACCGCCCGCGCCCTGGGCCTGAGCTACGACCAGTTGCGCGGACTGTTGCGCAAGCACAAGCTCCTCAAGCGACGCCGGAAAACTGCGGCTGCGTGATACACTCCTGCGCCATGACAGCGCAGCTTTCCAGCCGGCAAACCGACGCCCTGACCAACACCCTGGCCGCCCTCGGCAGCGAGGACTTTGGCCCGCGCCTGCTGGATTTCCTGCGCGCCGCGGTGGAGTTCGATAGCGCGGTCATCATGGCCTACCCCGAGGACTCCACCCTGCTGGTACTGACCAATGAACTGTCGGCGGGTGACCGCGCTCTGTTCGACGGCGCCTACCCCAATGGCCTGTACCTGCTGAGCCCGCTTTACCTCCAGGCCCGCAGCGGCCAGCGCGGCTGCTATCACATCGACGAGATCGCGCCCGAGGGCTTTACCGACAGCGAATTCTACGAGCTCTACTACTCGAGCAACGGCTCCATCGACCAGCTCGCCTACTTCTGCGAGTCCGCCAAGGGCACACCGCTGGTGATTTCGATGGAGCGCACCGAAGGCCTGCCCGTGTTCAGCCCTGAGGAGCGCCAGCAACTGGTCTCCCTGTCGCCACTGGTGAGCGAGCTGGTGCGCCAGCAGCGCTGGCATATCGGTGATATGGAACCCGCCGCAGCGCTGGATATGCACGCCCACATGGAACACGTGCTCGACCTGTTCGGCTCCAGCACCCTGACCCCGCGCGAACGTGAAGTGGTGCGGCTCATCCTCAAAGGCTACCCGTCCAAGTCGGTCGCCCGGGAGTTGGACATCAGCACCCAGACCGAACAGGTGCACCGCAAGAACATCTACCAAAAGCTCGGGATTTCCTCCCATTCCGAATTGTTTACCCTGTTTTTCGAAGCCATTGCCCAGCCCGCCGGCAGCACCGACCCGCTGCTGACGCTGCGCGCCTGATCCCGAGGACACCCGCATGACCCTCCCACTCAAAGACCCTTCTCTGCTCAAGCACCAGGCCTACATCAACGGCCAGTGGGTGGATGCTGACAGCGGCGCCACTGTGGCAGTGGACAACCCCGCCACCGGCGAGACGATTGTCGAGGTGGCGAAGGTGGGTGCCACGGAGACCCGACGCGCCATCGACGCGGCCGATGTCGCCATGCAGTCCTGGAAGGCACGACCTGCAAAAGAACGCGCTGTGCTGCTGCGGCGCTGGTACGACCTGATGATGGAGCACCAGGAAGACCTGGCGATTATCATGACCGCCGAACAGGGCAAGGTGTTGGCGGAGTCCCGCGGCGAGGTGGCCTACGGCGCCGCCTTCGTGGAGTGGTTTGGCGAAGAGGCCAAGCGCGTTGACGGCGATGTGATTCCCGGCCCCTCCCCTGACAAGCGCATCGTCACCATTAAACAACCGGTCGGCGTGGTCGCGGCAATTACGCCCTGGAATTTCCCCAACGCGATGATTGCCCGCAAGGCCGCCCCGGCGCTTGCCGCCGGTTGCAGCATCGTTATCAAGCCCGCCACTGCAACCCCATTGTCGGCTTTTGCCATGGCCGAGCTGGCCGAGCGCGCCGGCATTCCCGCCGGGGTGCTGAACGTGGTGTGCGGCTCCTCCGGCGAGATCGGCGGCGAGCTCACCGGCAGCCCCATTGTTCGCAAACTCACATTCACCGGTTCCACCCCGGTGGGTAAAACCCTGATCGAACAATGCGCCGGCACTGTGAAAAAAGTGTCGATGGAACTGGGTGGCAATGCGCCCTTTATCGTGTTCGACGACGCCGATATCGATGAAGCCGTGGAAGGCGCGATGGCCTCGAAGTATCGCAACTCCGGCCAGACCTGCGTCTGCGCCAACCGCCTGCTTGTGCAGGACGGCGTCTACGACGAGTTCGTCGAGAAGTTCGTCAAAGCCACCCAGCAACTGGTGGTAGGCAACGGCATGGACGACGGCGTGACCGCCGGCCCGCTGGTGGACCAGAACGCGGTAAACGACGTGGACGCGCTGGTGCAGGAAACCATCGCCCAGGGCGCCACGGTGGCCGTCGGCGGTGGCCCTCACGAGCTGGGCGGCTGCTACTACCAGCCCACCGTACTCACCGGCGTAACCAGTGAGATGGCCGTATTCCGCAACGAGATCTTCGGCCCGGTATCACCGGTGATTCGTTTCTCCACCGAAGAAGAGCTGATCGAGATGGCCAACGACACCGAATTCGGCCTGGCCAGCTACTTCTACGCCCGCGATATCGGCCGCGCCTGGCGGGTGGCCGAGCAACTCGACTACGGCATCGTCGGCATCAACTCCGGCATCATCTCCAACGAGATGGCCCCCTTCGGCGGCCTCAAGGAATCCGGCATGGGCCGCGAGGGCTCCAAGTACGGCATGGATGACTACCTGGAGATCAAGTACATCCTGATGGGTGGGATCTAATTCCATCTTTATTGCCCAAGCTGCCCGACCCGGGCTTCACACCGCCAGGTACCTTTCTATACTCCTGACCTGAGGCAAGCGCAGGGACGCGCTGCCATACACCAGGGAAGGTGTTATGGGCTTATTCCGCCAGGAAGCCATCGATGCGCAGCGTCACCGCTTGCAGGGCCAGGTGGTGCTGCTGCCGCGCTGGCCCCATGCCTTGCTGAGCGCGCTACTCCTGCTGTGGCTGGTGGCCCTGATGGCCTTTCTGACCCAGGCGTCTTACTCCCGTAAAGAAACCGTACGCGGCTGGCTGGAGCCCGCCGACGGCATGGTGCGCATCTTCCCGCAAGCCGAGGGTCGCGTCGCCCAACTGTTGGTGGCAGAAGGTGATCTTGTCATCAAGGGGCAGCCGGTCGCGATCATCAATGGTGATCGTATTCTCGAAGATGGCGCCCACCTCGAGGCCGTGCTACTGGAGGAATACCAGGCCCGCAAGGCGGCAATGGAACGCCAGTTTGCGCGCGAGGCCGTCTTGGCGGAGCTGCGTAACGGCGAGTTGCTGGCGCGCATCGGTGACGCCAAAGCAACGCTCGGGCAGCTGGACAACCAGGCGACCACCCTGGCGCAGCGTATTGCGATCGGCGAGCAACGCCTGGCACGGCATCGCTCGCTGGCCGATGCCGGGCATCTCACGGCTTCCGAGCTCGAGCAGCTCCAGGAACAGCAACTGCTGCTCACCGGTGAGCGACAGGAACTTGGCGTACAGCGCCTGCAGCAGGCCTCGCTTCTGAAGCAACTGCGCGCCGAACGCCAGCGGCTGCCCGAAGAGACCCGCAACGCCGAGGACCGCCTACGTATCGCCCTGGGCGAACTCTCGGCAGAGATTGCCAGGCTGCGCGGGAACCGCGCTCATGTGCTGGTCGCGCCACTGGACGGTCAGGTCAGCAGCATCGGTTTCGCGGAGGGGCAGCGAGCCAAGTACGAGCAGCCACTGATGACCTTGCTGCCGAAGGGCTCGCCCCTGGAAGCCACCCTGTTGGTGCCGGTACGGGCCGCGGGTTTCCTGGAAGCGGGCCAGGCCCTGCATATCCGCTACGACGCCTTCCCCTACCAGAAGTTTGGCTTGCAGGCGGGTGAAATAGTAGAAGTGACCGCCGGCACCGTACTACCTTCCGACCAGGCCAATCTGCCGCTGCGTATCAGTGAACCTGTCTTCCGGGTGACCGCGTTACCAACAGCCCATACCGTGCCCGCCTATGGCCGCCAGTTCGACCTCAAGCCCGGCATGACCCTGAGCGCCGATATCGTCCTGGAACAGCGCTCGCTGCTGCAATGGCTGCTGGAGCCGCTGCACAGCTTGCGAGGTCGCATGACATGACCGCCAACGCAGATCGCGCCGCGCTCAATTTCTCCTGGGGCCGCCGCCTGCCGTTGGTACGACAGGCTGAAGCCACTGAGTGCGGCCACGCCTGCCTGGCGATGATTGCCACCTACCATGGCAATCGCATGGGCCTGCAGGAGCTGCGGCGGCGCTTTCCACCGTCGGGCCAGGGCAGCAGCCTCAAGGACCTGAGCGACATTGCGACCCAGCTCGGCATGTCAGCACGACCGCTGCGGGCTGATCTCGGCGCAGTGCTGCACCTGGAGCGCCCCTGCATTCTGCACTGGGACCTCGATCATTTCGTGGTGCTCAAGTCTATCGGGCGGCGCAAGGCCGTTGTGTACGACCCGGCCCGAGGTGTACTCAAGCTCGGGCCGGAGGCGTTCTCCCGGCACTACACCGGTATTGCCCTGGAGCTCTCCCCCGCCCCGGGCTTTGAGAAATCAGCGCGCCCCGCCACGCTTCGACTCAGTGACCTGTGGAGCCGTGTCGTTGGCCTGAAACGTAGCCTGGTGCAGTTGCTTGCTCTTTCATTGCTGCTGCAATTGTTCAGCATCGCGGCCCCGTTCTACATGCAGACCGTGGTCGATGACGTAGTGCTGCGCGGGGATACCGGCTTACTGCTGACGCTGGCCATCGGCTTTCTGCTGTTGCTGGTCGTCGAAACCGGCACCCAGGCCCTGCGCGCCTCGGTAATCCTGCATCTGTCCACGCGCCTGCACCTGCAGTTGGCCGCCAACCTGTTCCAACACCTGGTGCGACTTCCCCTGACCTGGTTTCAGCGCCGCCACCTGGGAGACGTGTTATCGCGCTTCTCCTCTTTGGACGCCGTTCGGGAGATTCTCAGCACAGGCCTGGTCACAGCCCTGGTCGACGGCCTGATGGCGCTGATCATGCTGCTCATCATGTTCCTCTACGACACGCGCCTGACATTGATCGTGCTGGGCATCCTGACGCTCTACATTCTGCTGCGCTTACTGCTGTTCCCGCCGCTGCGACGCCTATCCCAGGAAAGCATCACCAACCATGCGCTCTGCGAAACCAGCTTCATGGAAACCGCGCGCGGCATGCAGACCGTAAAATTGCTGCAGAAAGAGAACGAGCGTCAGAGCCAGTGGCATAACCGCCTGGCCGATGCGATGAATAGCGACATCCGCGTCGCCAAGATGGGCATCGGCTTCGATGCAGCCAACCGCCTACTGTTTGGGGTCGAGAACATCCTGGTGGTGTACTTTGCGGCCCACTCCGTCATCGACAACGTGATGTCGCTGGGCATGTTGTTCGCCTTTATGAGTTACAAGCAGCGTTTCACAGGTGCTATCGACAGCCTCATAAACCAGTTTATCGAACTGCTGATGCTGGGCCTGCACCTGGAGCGCGTCAGCGATATTGCAATGACCGAGCAGGAGCCCGCCAATGTGGTGCTGTCGGCTTCCGCCCACAGGAATGAGGCCGGCGGTCTGCGGATCGCCAGCAAAAACCTGGCGTTCCGCTACGCCGCGCAGGAACCGTGGATTTTCGAGGGTGTTGACCTGAGCATCCCCACAGGCTACAGCATTGCGCTGATCGGTCCCTCCGGCTGCGGCAAAACCAGCCTGCTCAAGTGCCTGATGGGCCTGATGCCAGCCACGGAGGGTGAGCTGACCATCAACGGCGTTCCCATCGCCAGCCGCCAGGACTACCGCAGCTTAATTGCCGGCGTTATGCAGAATGATCAACTTTTGAGCGGATCCATCGCTGAAAACATTGCATGTTTCGATCAGCGGCTAGACTTGGACAGAGTCATGCATTCGGCGCAACAAGCCTGCGTCCACGAGGCCATCATGCAGATGCCCATGCAGTACAACACGCCCGTCGGAGATATGGGCTCGACCCTCAGCGGTGGCCAGGTGCAGCGCATCATGCTGGCGCGCGCCCTCTACCGCCAACCCCGCGTCCTGTTCCTGGATGAGGCCACCAGTCACCTGGATGTAGCCACCGAGCGCGCCATCAACGCCAACATCTCCAGCATGAATATGACCCGCATCATGGTCGCCCACCGCCCAGACACCATCGCCATGGCGGACCAGGTTTTCGAATTGCGGCGGGATTGCCGCAAGTAGCTGTCGTGCAATGGGGCACGACCACAATCACTGAGGTGAAATCACATGCAAACATGGAACGTAAGCAAGAGGCACATGGAGCCCGCAGCGAAACGGGAGCTAGCGACAGACGAAACTACCAAAGTAGCCGGGGGCATAGCACCGATCGTTGTTGTCGCCATCCAGGCAGCGGCAGGAGCCGCGGCGAACGCCGCCGCAGCGCACGCAACCGGAGGGAACGTGGGAACGAGCGCAATCCTTGGTGGCATTGGTGGTGCCGTCACTGGAGTAGGAGGACTTGTTTGGAACACATCGAAGGTACTATCCGTGACGCTCATTGGTACTGGCACATCAATAATCGCCTCTAGTGCCTACGGCCTTGGTGCCGACCGATGGCGCATGATTAATCACTACTAGGGCATATGCTTTCGCGGCCCGTGAGGGCCGCTTACGGAGAAAGAGCCATTGGAAACTCAGGTAGTCACAACACTTGCACCAGTACTCGTGATGGGGCTTTACGCAGGCACTTACCTAACCGACGTTCTTCTGAAGCACAAAGGCAAGGCTCCCCTAAAGTTCATGGTGCTCCAGTTCTTTCTACTTTGGTGTGTGGAGAGCCTGCTGCATAGCTACCTAGGCCAGCAACCGTTTGATGCTCTTTGGCTTGGGGCTTTGAACTCTGCAGGTGCGACTGTTATCGCAAAAGTGAGCTGTTGGGCGTACATGTATGACGAAGCAAAGCAGCAGAGATCGAAAGACCATCGCTGAAAACTCATAGCGAAGGGAGAAAACTGAACATGGCAACAGGCGACGCCGCGAACCCTGACATCAAGACACCCGCTGGCCTTTCGGAGTCGGAACGAGAGGAACTCATAGAACGCGCGAGATACGAAGTCTTCAAGGAGCCGGGAGCGAATGCTCGCGCGGTGAGGTATACGGTGCTCTCTTTCGTTCTCTTGGCATCGGCCCTGGCAATACTGTCGCTTTGGCTATTGCCGCTTCTGCCGGATAGTCCGATCGCAAAGATACTGTTTACCGCAGTGATGGCGAGCCTGGGTGCATTCGCTGGCGTTTGGAATACCCGCTACAGATCGAGGATGATCAACGCCAAGATCAGGGAGCTTAGCAATCGCCCCCGTGCGGACTAGCGCTGGTTCAATACTCAACCAAGTCATGGCCACGATAATGAACAGCAAACAGAAACTGGTTTTCACAGTTCTCACCTCTGGTTTGGCACTGGTACTGATGCTGACGCTTGTTAGCAATGAAGGCTACGGTGCCAAGGTAGTCCTTGTAGGTACCGTCAGCGTTGTGCTGTGCTCGGCGGCTTTGTTCTTGTGGGTGCGCGCCAACGGTGACGAGATTGAATTGTTGCTGTCGGATAAGCCGGATTGGCTGGCATGGGGCAAACACAAGCACGGCTTCTGGGTGGTGTGGTTCAATCTGCTCGCCTGGCTGGGCATGCTATTTGAAGACTATGTGCAGCTCGGCTACCTGACGGCAGGGCGGCTAATCGGTCTTGGTATCGCCGTGGTGATACTGGTTTTCTTTGTGCGCAATTGCCGTGAGCCGGTCTTCAACGACAAGCAATCGCCACCCTCACCGCCGCGCAACAGTTGATCGATTCGCCGGCTTGGCGCGCCTTTTGCGCCGTCAAATCTTCGACTGGTTCACACATTTCTCCCTGAATCCGCGTTTGCGCGGAACCAGTTCGCAGTTTGAACCGCACTTTGCTGACGACTGAAATCAAAACGCTAGTATCTCTATCAAGCCTCGAAATTGAACAGGTGGAGACCGTGAGTTACATGTCGTTTGGTGAATCACACATTTCAGGATTGCGTGTTTGCATGGCCATGTTTGCCGCCTGCTCGCTGATGCTGGGTATCGTAATGACCCTGGAAGGTCATACCTCACTGGCCCTCAGCAATCTCTGCGGTGCCTCATTTTTTGTCTTTGCCTATCACAACCCGGATGCACTGATTGCCAGGCCACGTCCCGACTCCGAACCGGGCCATCAGCAAGGCATTCACAGCGTTGTACAGAAGAAGTTTTTGTGGACCTCGTTGATGGTCGGCCTGATCGCCGTCCTCCTCGAGTTCAAGGAATACCTACCCCTGGGGTAAATTGAGCGAACCCCCTGGCCTGTTTATCAGGCCAGGGTTTTTTTTATGGCGCCGTGCCAGCTCTCCAGACGCCCCTTACGCGCTTTCGCAGACATTTTCACGGCAAACTCCCGCTCCGCCTGCCACACCTCTTTGATCTCCTGCTTGCTCTGCCACAGGCCTACCCCCAGCCCAGCGAGGTAGCTGGCGCCGGCCACCGTGGTTTCCAGCATCTGCGGACGAATCAGTTTGCGACCCAGCACATCGGCCTGAATCTGCATCAGCAGGTTGTTGGCGGCAGCACCGCCGTCCACCCGCAGGGGCTTCATACGTTTGCCCAGGTCTTTCTCCATGGCTACGAGAATATCCACGTTCTGAAGGGCCATGGCATCGAGGGTGGCGCGGGCGATATGGCCGCGGTGGGCGCCCCGGGTCAAACCGGTGAGGGTGCCGCGAGCCTCGGGCCGCCACCACGGGGCGCCGAGGCCGGTCAGGGCCGGGACAAATTCGACACCCCCGTGATCATCCACGGATTCGGCGAGCGCCTCGATCTCCGGCGCCGAAATGATAAAGCGCAGCTCGTCCCGCAGCCACTGTACGGCGGCGCCGCAGATAAAGGCGCCGCCTTCCAGGGCGTAGGTCAGCTTCTCGCCGCCCAGTTGCCAGGCCACGGTGGTCAGCAACCCGGCGCGGGAGGAGACCGGCTTGTTGCCGGTGTTCATCAAAATAAAGGAGCCGGTGCCGTAGGTGCACTTGGCATCCCCGCTGGAGAAACAGGCCTGGCCGAACAGCGCCGCCTGCTGGTCACCAGCAACCCCGGCAATGGGAATGCCATCCGGCAGGCCGGGCACGTTGCGGGTGTAACCCATGGCGCCGCTGCTGGGCACAATCTCGGGCAGGATGCTGGCAGGTACGCCGAACAGGTCGAGCAGGCCCTTGTCCCACTTCGCCGAGCGCAGGCTCATCAGGGAGGTGCGGCTGGCGTTGGTGACGTCGGTGACATGGGTCTCGCCGTCGGTGAGCTTCCAGATCAGGTAGCTGTCGATGGTGCCGCCCAGCACCCCGCCCTGCTTGAGCTTCTTGCGAGCACCGGCCGCGTTGTTCAGCAGCCAGCCAAACTTGGTGGCGGAAAAGTAGGGGTCCAGCACCAGGCCGGTCTTGCGTTTTACCGCCGGCTCAGCGCCCTGCTGCTTCAGTAGCTCGCAGATTGGTGTGGTGCGGCGGCACTGCCAGACAATGGCATTGTAGAGCGGCTCACCGGTCTGGCGGTCCCACAGGGCCGTGGTTTCCCGCTGGTTGGTGATGCCGATGGCTGCGATTTCCGTAGGCTTGCAGCGACCATCCTTGAGAATTTCGCGAATACCCTCCAGCACCGAGGCCCAGATTTCCTCCGGATGGTGCTCCACCCAGCCGGGCTTGGGGTAGATCTGCTGGAACTCGTTGTTGACCGAGTGCTTCAGGCGGCCCTTGGAATCGACCAGGGCGACGGTGGTGCCCGTCGTACCCTGGTCGATGGCCAGGATGTAGCTCGCCATCAGGCGGCGGAGTACCCGCCTACCGCTTTGATCTCGAGGTAGTCAGTGAAGCCATGTTCGCCCCACTCGCGGCCGTTGCCACTCATCTTGTAGCCGCCAAAGGGCACATCCATCCCCGGATTGGCGCCGTTGATCTGCACATTGCCGGCGCGAATCTTCGAGGCGACTTTACGGGCGTGATCGAGATCGCCACTCTGCACATAACCGGCCAGGCCGTACTCGGTGTCATTGGCGATCGCGATGGCTTCTTCCTCGCTGTCGTAGGGAATCATCACCAGCACCGGGCCGAAGATCTCCTCCCGGGCGATGGTCATGTCGTTGTTGACGTCGCTGAACACGGTCGGGCGGATGTAGTAGCCCTTGTCCAGGCCCTCTGGACGGCCGGGGCCACCCACGACCACCTTGGCGCCCTCTTCGACGCCCTTCTCAATCAGGCCCTGGATCTTGTTGAACTGCACTTCAGAGACCACCGGGCCCATAGTGGTGCCTTCCGCCGTCGGGTCGCCAACCTTGACCATGCTCTCGGTCACCTTGAGTGCAATCGCCTCTGCGTCCGCCATCTTGGCGCGCGGCAGCAGCATGCGGCTGGGAGCGTTACAGCTCTGGCCGGTGTTGTTGTACATGTGCAGCACGCCGCGGGTCACGGCGGCTTCCAGGTCGGCGTCGTCCAGAACGATGTTGGGGCTCTTGCCGCCCAGTTCCTGGGTCACGCGCTTCACGGTCGGGGCGGCGTTCTGGGCCACCAGGGTGCCGGCGCGGGTGGAGCCGGTAAACGACATCATGTCGATGTCCGGGTGCTTGGACAGCGCCGTGCCCACGCCGGGGCCGTCGCCGTTGACCATGTTGTACACGCCGGCGGGTACGCCCGCGTCGTGCATGATCTTGGTGAACACGTAGCCAGACAGGGGCGCGACCTCACTGGGCTTCAGCACCATCGTGCAGCCTACGGCCAGCGCCGGCGCCACCTTGCAGGTAATCTGGTTGATCGGCCAGTTCCAGGGCGTGATCATGCCGCACACGCCGATAGGCTCCTTGATGACCCGGTGCGGGCCCAGGTCTTCCTCGAAGCTGAAGTTCTTGAGCACTTCCAGGGCCTGCATCAGGTGGCCGAGGCCAGAGCCCGCCTGGGCTTCGCTGGCCAACTTGGTGGGCGCGCCCATCTCCATGGAAATCGCTTCGGCGACTTCTGCATAGTGATTCTTGTAGGATTCGATAACCCGCTCCATCAGCGCAACGCGCTCCTCGCGGCTGCTCCAGCCGAAGGTCTGGAAGGCCGTCTTGGCGGCAGCCACCGCCTTGTTGACGTCATCTTCATTGCCCAGGGCAATATGGGCGCAGACGTCTTCATTGGCCGGGTTGATCACGTCGAAGGTATTGGGTTCGCTCGGGTCGACCCATTCGCCGTTGATATAGAACTGGGTGTATTCGTGCATGGTGACTGCCTCCTGCTGCGGGCGGGTTTTATTGTGCGAGCCCGACAACATACCAGAGTCCCGGGCCCGCGCAATACCTGCTCCCAGTGATCTTTCTTCGCCGCCTGCGAGCACTGTCAACATTGCCCGGCGCGCTGCTTTCCATCACAATTACCGCCCCTGAAAAACTGACAGTCGAGGAAGACCACCATGTCCGGTGACGCCATGCACTCCGAAGAAATGACCCTGTTCCGGGATATGGCCCGCAGGGCCTTCGAAACCGAGATCGCGCCCCACTATGAGCAGTGGGAAGAACAGCACATGGTGCCCCGCGAACTCTGGAACACCCTGGGCGCGGCGGGCCTGCTGTGCCCGGATATGCCCGAGGAATACGGCGGCGCCGGCGCCGGCACCCACGTCACCCTGGCCATGATCGAGGAACTCTCGCACATGGGTTTTGGCGGCTTTGCCTCCGGCTACGGCATCCACAGCAATATCGTGGCTCCCTACATCAACAATTTCGGCACCGAAGAGCAGAAACAGCTGTGGCTTCCGAAGATGGTGACCGGTGAAGTCGTCGGCGCCCTGGGCA
>JANQIO010000184.1 GCA_028282105.1 Halieaceae bacterium
GTTTTCAGGTCCATGGCGCTAGTCCTCCTCGACCTTGAACTCGCGGTCCAGGTCGCCCATTTTCTTGGTGTAGTAGAAGATCAGCCCCACGAACACGTAGATGGAGCCCTGCTGGGCAAACCAGAAGCCCAGCTTGTAACCGCCGAGCTGGATCTGGTTGAGCACGTCGACCAGGATGATCCCGAAGCCGAAGCTCACCACGAACCAGATCACCAGCAGCTTGACCATCAGTGACAGATTGCGCTGCCAGTAGGCTTTCGCCTGTTCGTCGCTTAGTTGTGACATGACACACCTCCGGTGCGAAGATTTTTTCTTGTTAGCGTCCTCAGCCTAACGCCGAGGACGCGGTATTTCTCTTAGACATTGGTCGAAGGCGGCCTCGGCCTAAAAGGCGTGCTTGACCGCAAACTGGATCCGGTACAGCTCGCCCTCGCGGCCGTCTTCCAGCTCGCGGTAGCCGTAGATAAGCTCACCGCCGATCTGCATGCGTGGCGCCGGCAGGAAGTTCAGGTTGGCGTGGAAGGACTGGTAGCTCTTGTTGAGGGAACCGGCATCCATGAACTCCACGGTGCTGGGATTGTCTGCGCCGGAGGCCGACAGCGAGAAGGTCGAGCGCCAGCGGGGCGACCAGTAGTGCTGGTAGGCCACGAAGGCGCCCCACTGATCGATGGTGTCGATGGAGCCGTCGTCGGCGATGTATCCGTCGTTGTAGGAGTTCAGGCCCAGGTAGCGGCCCAGGGCCGAGCCGTAGCTGGCCATGAAGCGAATGTCATCCCTGCCCAGCATCCACTTGCCGGCCAGGCTCAGGCCATAGCCGAACTTCTCGTCGGAATCTTCTTTGAAAGAGTCGCTCTCGGAGCGGTCCTCATAGCCCAGTTCACGGCCGATGGCAGCGAAGGACCAGCTCAGGTCGCCGGTCTTGCCGTTGTAGCGGGCGACGATATCGGGCAGATCCTCGGCATCGTCCAGGCGGATCTGCGGCAGGCCATCTTCCACCTCGTTGAGCCGTGTGGCGGGGTTCTCCACTGCAAACTGCCAGGGGCCTTTGGTCCAGCGCACCAGCGGCTGGCGATCAAAGATGGTGCCGACCGGGCCGACAAAATCGATCAGGTCGGGGAGCGCGCCCACATTGAAGAAGGTCGACCAGGTCTGCCCCGCCAGGATCGAGGCGTCTTCGCTGTATTGCCACTTCACATAGGCGTGGCGGATCCGCGAGTTCCAGGAGTTGGAGATGCGTTCGTCGCCGTTCTCACTGAGCATGAAGTCCAGCTCGATGCGTGAGGAGATGTTGCCGGCGGCGGTGTCCGTGGAAGTATCGAAGTAAAACCGCGAGCCCTTGGCGTGGATATTGGTGTCGACAAAGTTATCCGCGCTGCCCTCCTTGGGTTCTACCGGGATCAGCGATGGCACCAGGAAATCGTCGATCAGGCGGTTGCCGGGATCGCCTTCCTGGTAGTCGGTGGTCAGGGAGTCAAGCTGTACGTATCCACCATAGGTGAACTTGGTGCCCTTGCGTATCGGGCGCACGACCTCGATTTCCTCGGCGTTGCTTTCGATGGCGGCGGCGTTGCTTGCCATCATGGCTTTCAGTTCTGCGAGCTGGCGTTCCAACTCGGCGATCCGACCTTCCACATCTTCACTGGCTGCCAGGCTGCCGGACGATACCAGCGCGGCCACTACGGCGGCGGCCATCGGCTTTGCAGTGAATGCTCTTATGTTTTTCATTGTCTGCGCTCCTCGATGGGTTATGCGAGCAAGCACAGTATTAGCCGGCGGATCACTGCGACCCATTAGACTTTAGTCAAAGACCGCGGACTGTTTCGACCAAAGTCTAATGTCCGACGGCCGACCTCTCACCGACACTGGGCCTCCAGAACACGCTGCCACCCGAGGAGGGCCAGACATGAGCACGCCATCGACCTATCCCGTCCCGACCGACTTCCCCCGCGCCAGTACGCTGGATAGCGCCGGCTACGAGGCCATGTATCAGCGCTCTATAGAGGACCCGGAGGGTTTCTGGGCCAAGCAGGCCCAGGCCATTGACTGGATGCAGCCCTTTGAGACGGTCAAAAACGTGTCCTTCGACAAGGACAATCTGCAAATCCGCTGGTTTGAGGAAGGCGTGCTTAATGCCTCCAGCAATTGCATCGACCGCCACCTGGCAGAGCACGGCGAGCGCACCGCCTTTATCTGGGAACCGGACAATCCCGAAGAAGCCAGCCGCCATATCAGCTATCGGGAACTCCACCGGGAAGTCTGCCGGCTGGCCAACGGCCTCAAGTCCCTCGGTGTCGGCAAGGGTGACGTTGTCACCATCTACATGCCGCTGGTGCCGGAGGCCGCCTACGCGATGCTGGCCTGCGCCCGCATCGGCGCCATCCACTCGGTGGTGTTCGGCGGCTTCAGCGCTGAAGCCCTGGCCGGCCGCATCGACGACTGCCACAGTGAGATCATTATCACCGCCGACCAGGCGGTGCGCGGTGGCAAGCCCATTCGCCTCAAGGACAGCGCCGACCTCGCGGCCCAGCATGCCCACACCACCAGTGTTCGCCACATCGTCACGGTGAAGCGTATGGGTGAACCGGTCACCTGGCTGGATGGTCGAGATGTCTGGTACGAAGACCTGGTGGCCCACCAGCCCATCGACTGCGACCCGGAGCCCATGAACGCCGAGGACCCGCTGTTCATCCTCTACACCTCCGGCTCCACCGGCAAGCCCAAGGGCGTGGTGCACTGCACCGGTGGCTACCTGGTGCAAACCGCCCTGTCCTTTAAGCAGGTGTTCGACTACCAGCCCGGAGACGTGTTCTGGTGTACGGCCGACGTCGGCTGGATCACCGGCCACACTTACCTGGTCTACGGGCCGCTCGCCAACGCCGCCACCGCGGTGATGCACGAAGGCGTGCCCAATTACCCGGATGTGAAGCGCTGGCCGGAGATCATCGAAAACAACAGTGTCGACATCTTCTACACGGCACCCACCGCCATTCGCAGCCTGATGGCCTTTGGCGACCAGTGTGTTGAAGGCGTCGACCTCTCCAGCCTGCGGCTGCTGGGCAGCGTCGGTGAGCCTATCAACCCGGAAGCCTGGCGCTGGTATTACGAGACTTTCGGCGACAGCCGTCTGCCCATTGTCGACACCTGGTGGCAAACCGAAACCGGCAGCGCCATGATCGCGCCGCTGCCCGGCGCCACCGACCTCAAGCCCGGCTCTGCCACCCGGCCGTTTTTCGGTATCAAGCCGGCGCTGCTGGACGCCGAAGGCAGGCAACAGGAAGGCGCCATCACCGGCAACCTGGTCATCCTCGATAGCTGGCCCTCTCAGGCCCGCACGGTGTACCGGGATCACCAGCGCTTTATCGACACCTACTTCACCACCTACCC
>JANQIO010000201.1 GCA_028282105.1 Halieaceae bacterium
TTCACAGGAGTAGACTGAAACCATGAGCAGCATTGAAGAGCGCGTTAAAAAGATTGTTGCAGAACAACTTGGCGTTAAAGAAGACGAGGTAGAAGCAGGTGCCTCTTTTGTCGAGGACCTGGGTGCAGACTCCCTCGACACGGTCGAGCTGGTTATGGCCTTGGAAGAGGAGTTTGAAACCGAGATTCCCGATGAGGAAGCCGAGAAAATCACCACCGTGCAACTGGCGATCGATTACATCAACGAGAACCTGACCTGATCCACCCTTTCAGCGCTCCCTCGAAGGCCGCCTCACACATTGATGGGGCGGCTTTTGTGCTTCTGGGCCAACACAAGTTAACAATGAGGACATAGCGTGTCGCGCAGACGAGTAGTAGTTACCGGACTCGGCATGGTTTCCCCTGTGGGCAATACCGTCGAGGAATCCTGGGAGAATATTCTGCGTGGTAAGAGCGGGGCAGCCCCCATCGACACCTTTGACGCCTCCGCGTTTGCCACCCAGTTCAGTTGCAGCGTCAAGGGCTTCGATTTCGACCCCTACCTGAGCCCAAAGGAAGCCCGCAAGATGGACTTGTTTGTCCAGTACGGCATGGTGGCAGGCATCCAGGCAATGCAGGATTCGGGCCTCGAAGTCGGCGAAGCCATGGCTGAGCGAATTGGCACGTCGATAGGCTCAGGTATTGGTGGTATTGGCCAGATCGAGAAGAACGCCGAGGTTATTCGCACTTCCGGGCCTCGCAAGATATCTCCGTTTTTTGTGCCCGGCTCCATCATCAATATGATCGCCGGCAACCTGTCCATCAAATACGGCTTCCGCGGCCCGAACCTCGCCATGGTGACTGCCTGCACCTCCGGTACGCACAACATCGGCCTGGGTGCTCGGCTGATTGAGCGCGGTGATGTGGATGCCATGGTAGTCGGCGGTGCAGAAATGGCCACGACGCCGGTGGGCGTTGGCGGCTTCGCCGCGGCTCGCGCCCTGTCCACCCGCAATGATGATCCGGAGGGTGCCAGCCGCCCCTGGGACCGCGACCGCGACGGTTTCGTGCTGGGCGATGGCGCCGGCGTTATCGTGCTCGAGGAGTACGAGCACGCCCGTGCCCGGGGCGCCAGAATCTATGCGGAGCTCGCTGGGTTTGGCATGAGTGGAGACGCATATCACATGACGTCACCGCCGGAAGACGGTCGCGGTGCCTTGCAGGCCATGCGCCAGGCGGTGGAAGACGCCCAGTGCGATCCCTCGGCTATCCACTATATCAACGCCCATGGCACCTCCACGAAAGCCGGAGACCTGGCAGAGTGCACGGCGGTGAAATCCCTGATGGGGGCTGCTGCCTCTGAGGTGGCCGTCAGCTCGACCAAGTCCATGATTGGACACCTGCTGGGTGCCGCTGGCGCAGTCGAGGCTATATTCTCGGTGCTGTCACTGCGCGACCAGGTGGCGCCACCGACCATCAACCTCGACAACCCGGACGAGGGCTGTGATCTCAACTTTGTGCCGCATACGGCGCAGGAAATGCAGATCGACGTGGCGCTGTCGAATTCCTTCGGTTTTGGCGGTACCAACGGCAGTCTCCTGTTCCGGCGCGCTGCCTGAGGCGTGTCACTTCCGGTTCACTGGGTAAACGGCGAGCCGGGCGCTTCCCTTTCCGTCAGCGACCGCGGCTTCAGCTACGGCGACAGCCTGTTCGAGACCTTCCGCATACACCGCGGTCGTCCACAGCTATGGCGTTACCACCTGGAACGGCTGCAGGCCGGCCAGCGAGTGCTGGGGATCGACTGTGACACCGCTCGCATCGAAACCCAGGTCGGGCTGGCATTGGAGTGGCTACGGGCAAATGAGATCGTGGACGCCGCAGCGCGCCTGACACTCAGCCGCGGCCCTGCCGCGCGGGGTTATCGCAGCGCTGCAGATCAGCCGACGCTGAGCCTCAGCCTGGATTCGGTCTCCCCCTGGCGCTCGGTGCCGGACGCAGCCCGGGTCAAGCTGTGCGAGACGCCGCTGGCCAGACAGCCGGCACTGGCCGGCATCAAGCACGGCAACCGCCTGGAACAGGTGCTGGCGTCACGAGAGCTGCAGCAGGCGGATGAGGGGCTGCAAAGCAATGATCGCGGCGAGCTGGTGTGCGGCGTCTCATCCAATCTGTTCCTTGTGCGTGGCGGGCAACTGCTCACTCCAGCCATTGTCGACTGCGGTATAGCCGGCACCGTGCGACGCGCCATCATCGAAGATCTGGCCCCCCGTGCCGGGCTGGACGTTGTGGAAACCTCATTGCAGCCCGACGATATCATCGCCGCTGAAGAGATGTTCCTGACCAACGCGCTGCTGGGGATTCGCCAGGTGGCATGCTGTGGCGAGCACGTCTTTACCTCCTCACAGTGTGGCGATAACCTGCGCGAAGACTTTTTCCTGTTCTCTGAATCCTCTGAATGAAAGCCTTCTTCCTGACCCTGGCGCTCGGCGCGTTATTACTCGCAGGGGTCGGAGGCACAATCCTCTGGCGCTGGTGGCACACGCCGATCACGCCGCCCAACACGGTGCTGCAGGTGGATGCAGGTGATAGCCTGTCGGATGTGGCGGTGGAACTCCAGCAACTGGGGGCCCTGCGCTGGCCGGACCTGTGGGCGCTGGCGGCGCGCTTCCAGGGGATGGACGCCAACATAAAAGTGGGCGAATACGGCCTCGATACCCCGCGTACGCCGGCCGCCATACTTGCGATGCTGGTCGCAGGGGAGGTGCGGCAGTACAACGTCACGCTACCGGAAGGTCTGACGCTGGCGGAGGCTCTCGGCATTCTCCAGGGCGATCCCGCCATTGAGCCGGTGCTGGATGGCACCGAGGATCCCCGGTTGCTGGAACTGGTGGCGCCGCAGACACATCCCGAAGGCCTTTTTTTCCCGGATACCTATCGCTTCACCCGCGGCCAGACTGACCTGGATATCCTGACCCAGGCCTACCGGCGCATGCAGCAGGTGCTGGAGACTGCCTGGCAGCAACGTGACCTTGGCTTGCCCTATGGCAATGCCTATGAAGCACTGGTCATGGCATCCATCGTGGAAAAGGAAACAGGGCTGGCTGCTGAACGTGAGCGCATTGCCGGAGTGTTTGTCCGCAGGCTGCAAAACAATATGCGGCTGCAAACCGATCCCACGGTCATCTACGGACTCGGCAAGCTGTATTCCGGCAATCTACGGCGCAGTCACCTGGACGACGAGTCGAATCCCTACAACACCTACCGGCACCGGGGCCTGCCTCCGTCGCCGATTGCGTTGCCCGGGGAAGCGGCGATAGTCGCCGCCGTACAGCCGGCGGCGGGGGAGGACTTGTACTTTGTGGCTCGCGGCGATGGCAGCCATCAGTTCTCCGCAACCCTGGAGGAACACAACGACGCGGTACGCCGCTATCAGCTGCGCCGCCGTGCGGACTACCGGTCTTCGCCCGCATCCGGTCAGGCCGTGGAGCCAAAGCGTGAATAAGCGCGGTCTGTTCATCACAGTGGAAGGCGGTGAAGGGGTCGGCAAGTCCACCAATATTGCCGTGGTGGTGGATTGGCTTGAGGAGCAGGGCATCGCGTACTGCAAGACACGAGAACCCGGTGGCACGCCGCTGGCCGAACAGATCCGGCAGTTGTTGCTGGCACCTCGGGATGAAGCCATGGCGCCCATGGCGGAACTGTTGCTGGTGTTTGCGGCCAGAAGCCAGCATATCGAAACGGTGATCGAGCCTGCCCTGGCCGCCGGACAGTGGGTTGTCTGTGACCGCTTCACTGACGCCACCTATGCGTACCAGGGGGCTGGCCGGCAGCTGTCCCTGGAGTGGATCGCGCAGCTTGAAAACCTGGTGCAGGGGAACCTGCGGCCTGACCTGACACTGCTGCTGGACGCTCCGCTGGATGTCGGCTTGTCTCGCGCCGGCCAACGCGGCGATCTCGATCGTTTTGAGCAGGAGCAGCGAACATTTTTTGAGCGCGTCAGGTCTGCATACCTGGAGCGGGCGGCGGCTGAACCCGGGAGGTTCGAGCTGGTAGATACCAACCGGCCGCTGGCGCTGATTGCGGACGATATTCGCGCTCTGCTAGCGGCGGCGAGGGCAGGGCAGTGACCATGGGCATCGCCCCCTTGCCCTGGCAGACGGCCGAATGGGAGAGTCTTACGCAGCGCCTGGACGCCGACCGCCTGCCCCACGCACTGCTGCTCTCAGGCTCCGCTGGCATAGGCAAGCAGCAGTTCGCCCGAGCACTCGCCTCGCGCATGCTGTGCCTGGAACCCCAGTCGGGTCTGGCCTGTGGCAGGTGCAAGACCTGCACTGTGCTGGCGGCGGGCAGTCATCCCGATTTTCTGGAACTGGCGCCGGAGGAGGGAAGTCGGGTCATCAAGATCGACCAGGTGCGGGAACTGATAGGCTTTGCCGGAAAAACCCCCGCCCTGGGAGCGCGCAAGCTGGCCCTGTTGTGCCCCGCCGAAGCCATGAACCTCAACGCGGCCAACGCCCTGTTGAAGTGCCTTGAAGAGCCGAGTGCCAGTACCACCTTAATACTGGTCAGTCACCAGCCCGCATCGCTGCCTGCCACCGTCAGGTCCCGGTGCCAGGCACTGGGCCTCCCATCTCCGTCCAGGCAGCACAGCTTGTCATGGCTGGCCAGGGCCTGTGACGGTGAGGACACGGCAGGCCAGTTACTCGATGCCTGTGATAACCGGCCGCTGGCAGCACTCGCGCTGTATCAGTCCGGCAAACTGGAGCAACGGCTGGCCATGCGCGGTGGCATCGACAAGCTGCTGGCCGGGAGAGTGTCTCCGCTTGAGCTGCCGGCGCTGATGTCAGAGATGGAACTGGTGGATGTGCTGGCGATGATGCAGTCCGTGGTTCAGCAAAATCTGCGAACGGCTTCACAGCAGGGGCAGGTGCAGCGGGAAGCCTTTGAGCTGTGGCGTGAACTGGGCCGCCTGCAGCGCAGCATCAGTGGGGGCGCCAACCCCAACCGCCAGCTGATTATTGAGGACTGCTCCGCAAGATTGGCAAGGACTTTAGGTGTAGGGGTAAGTTAGTGCTAGTATCTGGGAGAGTCGAACAGGGAGTTCACCACCCGTGAGCTACAGCAAATACACAGGCGTGCCGCGACGAGCGCATGCAGGCGTGAGTGCAGGGCTATGAGTACACAGCAGGGGGGCAGGAATGGCATCCTGTCCCTGACCATAAAGGATAAGGCTGTTCTCTACTCCGCTTATATGCCATTTCTGCAGCATGGCGGCCTTTTCGTTCCCACCAACAAGGAATACAAGATTGGTGACGAAGTCTTCATGCTGCTTAACCTGATGGATGAACCAGACAAGATTCCCATTGCCGGTAAAGTGGTCTGGATTACTCCCAAGGGCGCCCAGGGCAATCGTACTGCGGGCATCGGTGTCCAGTTCAGTGAGGAAGATGCCCAGGCCAACGCCAAGATCGAGAACCACCTGGCGGGATCCCTGGAATCCGATCGCCCCACTCATACTATGTGACCGCGCCGGCGGCGCCCAAACCGCTGGTGGAGGCGCTCGCGCCGGCCTTCGCCGCAGCCAGTTCTCTGCGACTAGCGCGAGTCCCTTGTCAGGATGTCGCTTTCACTCGGCACTCATATAAACCACTGCTATCGCTCAAGCAGTTACCCTCAGAGTATTTCTATCACGTAGCGCCTCTTCGTTGTTTTCGGCCCCGCAAGCGGAAGCTGGTGTTGCTCGTGGTAACCACTGGCCTATGTTAAGTCGCTTATGAATAAAAGCACGCAAGTCTTTGTTTCTATTGAAAATAGGGCAAAAAAAATGGGCTCCAAAAGGAGCCCAATAAGACCATTAGGAGTGAAACATAAAGGAATTGCTTCCCTGATTGGAACACGAGATGTGCCCCAGCGAGCACCCGTTTGAACTAGGGGATAGGTGCCCACGTTCTTAGTATTGCGCAAAAATGGTAATTTTCCATAACGATTTCTTGGGTTTTTTAAAATAAATCGCGATAACGAAATGACGTCTAATTCCAAGAACGGGTATGTCAGGGGCTGAACTTTGCCTCCGGGGAGTCATTGAAGGCTTCTACGGGCGGGAGTGGGATTGGGCCGCCAGACGCGCGTATGCAGGCTACCTGCAGGCGCTTGGACTCAATGCCTATATCTACGCTCCGAAGTCCGACGCACATCTGCGCAAGCAATGGCAGCGTCCCTGGCCGGCGGAGCGGGCAGCCGCCTTAGCCGAACTCGCTGAGCACTATCGCTCCCGGGGCTTGAGCTGGGGGGTAGGGCTTTCCCCGTTTGCGCTCTACCAACAATACGATGGCCCAGCCAGGCGGGCGCTGCGCGAGAGGGTGGCGGGCATAGACGCGCTGGGAGGCGATGTCCTGGCACTGCTGTTCGACGATATGCCGGGAGACATTCACGGCCTCGCTGCGCGTCAGGCCGATATTGTTGCTGACGTTCGGGCCTGGACTAACGCCGATCACCTGATCGTATGCCCCACCTACTATTCCACCGACCCGGTGTTGGAGCGCTTCTTCGGTGCCATGCCGGCACGCTACTGGGAAGACCTGGGGGTGTCGCTGGATGCCGCTGTCGACGTATTCTGGACTGGCCCGGCCGTCTGTCCGCCAGAGGTGCGCGCCGATGACCTCGAGACCATTACCGCACTGCTGCAAAGACGGCCTGTGTTGTGGGATAACTACCCGGTCAATGATGGTGAAAAAGCGTCGCGATATCTTCATCTCGAGCCGCTGCCCGGGCGCTCCCCGGACCTGCCAGCCGCGCTGCGCGGGCACTTCTGCAATCCGATGAACCAGGCCTATTTGTCGCGCTACCCGCTGGGCGGCCTGGCGGCGCTGTACGGCGGCCGCTGCCCGCCGTTGAATGCGCTGTTTTCTCCGCAACTGGCTGCCTGCCTGGCGCGTGATCAACACAGCTTCCAGTACCAGGGGCTGGATGCGATGGACCCCGACGACAGACGCCGCCTGGCCGACGAATACACTGCCCTGGGCGAGGAGGCTGCTCTCGAGGTCGCCGGCTGGCTGCGGGATGAGTACCGATTTGACCCCGCCTGCCTGACGGGCTGAGGGGCCTCAGACTGCGCGGTTTTGCAGGCGTTCAGCTACCCCGGCTGCGCCTTGAAGGCCCCTTGTAGTTGTGGCAGAATCCCCGCCCTTGAATCAGCCCGCGGTCTGTCTTGCGCAGCGCGCTTTAAAAGCCAAGCATATCAGCCACTTAGCAGTGCTACCTCAAGCGAATTTTGGCGCTGTGGTGGCGCCTGGGCTCGGTGGCGATGAAGTGCAGGTGCGGCGAAGTATTTTTGCGAAAGTGGCGGAATTGGTAGACGCGCTGGATTTAGGTTCCAGTGCCGCAAGGCGTGAGAGTTCGAGTCTCTCCTTTCGCACCAGTTTTTTGTCTGAGGAAT
>JANQIO010000225.1 GCA_028282105.1 Halieaceae bacterium
CAGCAGAACGGCCGCCATGAGCGGATGCATCTGACATTGAAGAGAGAAGCCACCAAACCCGCCGGCTTCAACTTCCTCCAGCAGCAAGAGCGCTTCGACACCTTCCAGCAGGTTTACAACCTGGAGCGCCCGCACCAGGCACTGGGCGGCCAGTACCCGGGTGAGGTGTATACACCTTCGGCCCGAGAGTATCGGCCCGCTGAGGAACCGGAGTATCCCTTCCACGACAAGACCGTGCGGGTGACGAAGTGCGGCAGAATCTGCATGGGACGTCGCAAAGTGAACCTGAGCATCGTGTTCTCAGGCCAGACGGTGGGTGTCACGGAGGTCGCAGACAAGATCTGGCTCGTCAGCTTCCTTGAATATGATCTAGGCTTCTTTGATGAAGATGTGGGGCGGGTAGAACCGACTACCAACCCCTTTGGGCCGACACAGGTGTAAACCATGTGTCCGGTATGATCTGTAAACCATGTCTTCGGTACAGACCTTCATTTATATGGCGCGCCTGGCACGATTCGAACGTGCGACCGCCTGGTTCGTAGCCAGGTACTCTATCCAGCTGAGCTACAGGCGCATAAAACTGTGTACATCGCCGAAAGACGAAGCATACCACCTCGCCCACCGGGCGAGAAGGTCGCGTACTATAGGGGCCAACCCCTTATGCGTCAAGGGCTTGGACACGAATCCTGCGCTCTGCTACAACAGCGCCATGGATCTCGAGCGACTACAGGCCCTGCTCCCTCATAAGGTATTCAACCGCCGCGTACGCAAGGCCGCCATTCGGCGGGTGCGCAAGGACCTGATCCTGCACGGCAAGTCTGAGCACGACCTGTCAAAGGACGAGCTGGAGTACCTGGTGGCGGACGCCGAAACCGATGTCAAAAGCGACCTGCAGAAAGCCGGCCTGCTGGGCGCGCTGGCCCTGCTGGGACTGGGCGGGCTGTAGGCGCCTGCCATGTCACTCTATCGCTTCGCGCGCACCACTGCCCTGCTGACCCTGGCCGGGCGCTATCGCAGCAAGCTCTTCAAACTGTTTATCGCCGTCGCCATCGCCCTGGTAACCGCCTGGGTGTTCGACGATATCGCCCTCTACCTGGACGGCCACAAGCCCGAGTGGCTGGGGCCGGCGCTGGTCATCAAGACGCTGGTGGTCTACGGCGCCCTGGTCTATGCCTTCTGGCAACTGCGCCCGGGTAGCTGGGCGGAACCGAAAGCGGAACAGGCCGCCACCGCAAAACCGCCAACACCCCAGGTCGCGGACGACACGCCGGGGCCGCTGGACGAGTTGCTCGACAAACCCAAGCTGGTGAAGCGCAAGGACGCGATCCTGGAAAAACCCGCCAACGGGAAGACTTCCGGCAAATGAGTATTGCCGGTCGCCTGGGGCTACGCTATCCGCTGATACAGGCGCCCATGGCCGGGGTATCCGATGTGCGCCTGGCGGCAGCAATCTGCCAGCTAGGCGGCCTGGGCTCACTGCCCTGCGCACTTCTCAACAGTGAACAGATAACAACCCAGGTGCGAGACTTGCGCGCCGCCTCTGACGCACCGTTCAATCTGAATTTCTTCTGTCATTCCGCGCCGGCGTCGGACGATACGGCCCAACAGCGCTGGCGCGAGGCACTGGCGCCCCTCTACGAGCAATGGGGCATTGAGGACACCGACACACCGGCGGGGCCGGCTCGCCGCAGTTTCGGTGCCGAGCAGGCCGAGTTGGTCGCGCACCTGAAGCCCGCCGTCGTCAGCTTCCACTTCGGGCTGCCTGCATCGGAGTTGTTGGAGGCGGTAAAAGCCACCGGCGCCCTGGTGCTGTCCAGCGCCAATACCGTCGACGAAGCCAGATGGCTCGAAGCCCACGGCGCCGATGGAATTATTGCCCAGGGCATCGAGGCAGGCGGGCACCGCGCCATGTTTCTGCGCGATACCCTGAATGACCAGCCGCCGACCATGGAACTGCTTGCAGGAATACTGGATGCAGTCAACCTGCCGGTCATTGCCGCCGGCGGTATTGGTGACAGGGAATCTGTCAGCGCAGCGCTGGACGCCGGCGCCGACGCCGTGCAGCTCGGCACCGCCCTGATGCTGTGCCCAGAGTGCAACACCAGCGAGCTGCACCGGCAGGCCCTGCGCGAGGCGCCGGGCCGCGGCACCGTGGTGACCAATCTCTATTCCGGGCGCCCGGCCCGCAGTATCAACACAGCGCTGACCGATCATCTGGGACCGATGAATGCACTGGCACCGCCCTTCCCCACCGCTGCTCAGGCCCTCGCGCCGCTGCGAGCGGCGGCCGAGGCGGCAGGCCAGTTCGATTTCACACCGGTGTGGAGCGGAACCCGCCCCGAGACCTGCCGGGCAGTGCCCGTCGCCGAGCTAGTCGACGACCTGTTCGGCTGAGGCCGGCATCAGCAGCTCGTCTGCCAACGCCAGCACTGCCTCAGCACTGACACGCTGGCGATAGCTCTCCAGGAACAGTTTGCCCACCACCGTCCCATCCGCGGCGATGATCACGGTGCCAGGGTACGGCAGGCCGTAACGGTCGTCGCCCTCCGCGTATTTGGCGTTGAGGATGCCCAGGGTTTTGAAGGTGAGCGCGTCGATATCCGAGAGCATGGGTATGGTGATGTCGTGCTGCTCACGGAAGGCATCGAGCAGCTCCGGTGCATCGTAGGTGATCGCTAACAGGCCGATGCCGGCCGCCTCAAACTGCGCAGCGGCCTCGTTGAGCTGGATCATCTGCTTCATGCAGTAGGGGCACCAGTCGAAGGAGCGGCTGGCCATGAACACTGTGCCCCGAGGGCCGGCGAAGGGCTCAATCAGCCCGACGTGCTCACCCTCATAGAGCGCGTTCACGCCCGGAAAACGTGACCCCAGCGCCGGTCCCACATCGAAGGCGTCGCCGTCTGCCTCGGTGAACATGCCCTCGGTGGCCTTGTCGTAAGCGGCCTCCTTGAGCGGCTCGCGCATCATAAAGACCGTCGCGGCCACCAGCACCAGCGCGACGCCGGCAATCAGCAGAAAGTTCTTCATCCTCTATTCCTTGTTTCTATCCCCTGGGAAAGCGGACTCTCTGACCACGCCCCCTGCGGTTAATTCCCGCGGGGGGCGATGGTACCCGCCCGCTCGCGGATGCTTTACCCTTACGCCTTTTACGCACGGGAGCACACCATGGCCGGCCTGTACTTTGACGAGCTGGAGGTGGGGCAGGTATTCAAGCACGCCCTTACCCGCACCATCACTGAGGCGGACAATGTCTTCTTCACCGCCCTCACCCACAACCCGGCGCTGCTGCACCTGGACGAGGAATACTGCAAGGAAAACACCGAGTTTGGCCAGCGCCTGGTAAACAGTTGCCTGACCCTGGGCCTGATGGTGGGCATCTCGGTAGGCGACACCACCCTGGGCACGGCGGTGGCCAATCTTGGCTGGGACGAGGTGCGCTTTCCCAAGCCCCTGTTCCACGGCGATACCATCCGCGTGGAAACCGAGGTGCTGGAACTGCGCGACAGCAAGTCACGGCCGGACCAGGGCATCGTCACCTTCCAGCACCGGGCCTATAACCAGCACGGCGACCTGGTGGGCCAGTGCAAGCGCAGCGGCCTGCAGCGCAAGAGGCCCGCGGAATGATCCCCCGCTCCTGGCTGTTTATTCCCGCCGACAGCGAGAAGAAACTCGGCAAGGCTGACGCCTCCGGCGCAGACGCCGTCATCCTCGACCTGGAAGACGCTGTCGCCCCGGCCCGCAAACCGGTGGCACGGGACATGCTCAAGGAATTCCTGGGCGCCCGCCCGGGTGACCATTCGCCTCAGCTCTGGGTGCGCATCAACCCGCTGGATACGCCGATGGCGCTCAAGGACCTGGCCGCGGTGATCCCCTGCCAACCCGACGGTGTCATGCTGCCGAAAGCGGAGGGCCCGGAAGACCTTATCCAGCTCAACAGCTACCTGGATGCCCTGGAAACCGCGGCGGATATCGAACTGGGCACAGTGCAAATACTGCCGCTGGTCACCGAAACCCCCGGCGCTACCCTGCGTCTCGCGGACTATGCAGACTTCTCACTGCCGCGACTCAGTGGCCTGACCTGGGGCGCTGAAGACCTCAGCTCAGCAGTCGGCGCCACCGGCAACAAGGATGACGCCGGCGCCTGGCATTTCACCTACCAGATGGCCCGCTCGCAGACGCTGCTGGCGGCCCATGCGGCAGGCGTCCATGCCATCGATACCCTGTACGCCGACTTCCGCGACAGCGACGGACTGGCTGTGGACTCACGGCAATCCCGCGCCGAAGGCTTTAGCGGGCGTCTGGCGATCCACCCGGCGCAGGTGGCAGTGATCAATGAGAGTTACCTGCCCTCTGCCGAAGAAGTGGAAACGGCGCGCAAGATTATCGCGGCCTTTGAGGCGGAACCGGATGTGGGCACGGTCGGGATCGACGGGAAAATGTATGACATCCCGCATTTGAAGCAGGCGCGGCATACGGTGGGGGTGGCGGAGGCGTACTCGACGTCCTAGGCAGCGTTAGTCAGAGCTTAGGGAATTACACTTCGGGCTTGGCATCGAGCGATTTGGTAGAGGGCGCCTTTCAGGCGCCTGAAGGAGGGATTAATCAGAACAGCCTTTGGGCCGCGCCGCGTAGGCTGTTCTGACCCTCCGGGCTTGGCATCGAGAGATTTGGTAGAGGGCGCCTTTCCGGCGCCTGAAGGAGGGATGCACCACAACAGGCTTTGGCCTGTTGTGGCCCTCCGGGCGTCCTCGCGCGCGAGCGCGCTGCGGGCGTGCTGATTGCTCCTATGGTCGCAATCAGTCGAACAAGGGTTCGAATCGATCCGCCTGCTCCCCCATTTAAAATAAAAAGCCCCCGCCTAAAGGCGGGGGCTTTTTAGTTTAACTGGCGGAGAAGGAGGGATTCGAACCCTCGATACGCTATTAACGTATACTCCCTTAGCAGGGGAGCGCCTT
>JANQIO010000240.1 GCA_028282105.1 Halieaceae bacterium
CCACGTGGCCTGTTTCGTCGACAACGTCGATGAAGCGATTGCCGAGTACGAACAGCAGGGTTTCCCGCTGGCCGCCCGAGCGATGGCGCAACAGGGCACCGAGTTCGCCTTCATCGACACCCGCAGCCTGCTGGGTCATATGCTGGAAATCTACGTCGCCAGCGAGGCATTGGCGGGCTTCTACGAGCTGGTGAAGATGTCCTCAGAACGCTGGAATGGGGTAGAGGTTTTCGCCGACTTCCCTTGAGCCGGAAACCCTGACGGAGGGGTAGCAAATGATTGTGGGATTGCACCACGTCGCGATCGGCGTTCACGACTTTGACAAGGCCCTGACGTTCTATACAGAGGGGCTGGGGCTGGAAGTCGTGCAGGCAGACACTATCGAAGACAGCGACCTCGCAGACCGTGCCATTGGTCTGCGCGGCGTAAAAGCCCGTATGGCCATGCTGAAAGCCCCCAACGCCTATCTCGAGCTCTGGCAATACACCGAGCCCGCCCCAGAAGACCGCCGCAGTCGCCCCAGTGACTATGGCTATGCACACATCGCCCTGCAGGTAGATGACATCCAGTCCGAGTACGAGCGTCTCCAAGCCCACGGCATGGAATTCGTCGGCGAAGTCGTGCACTTCGGCGACCAGGCCTCCGCTATCTACGGACGCGATCCTTCCGGCAACATCATCGAACTCTACGAAATCAAATCCCAGGACATCGCCCAACTCGCGCGCTAGCCAGCACTGTGGCAGCGTGCTTTTCACCGATGCCATAGCGTGTCAACCGAGAAAGCGGCCGTCTTTCATAGGACCCCCAGATCTAAAGGGCGGCATAGCACACTATAAGCAATTGATTTAAATGAACTTATTCACCACTCGGACCCGAGCGCGGCTGCGCGAAGATGATGGGAAAAACTCGTGTAACGCTCGCTTTGTCACTAGTACATTTGGCCTGGGCCGTCTAAGGGCTTGTTTCAACTGGGTTTTGCGGACTAAATAGACTCCATGAAATCAACAACCTGCGCCAGGGTGTTATGTCACTTTGGACACGTACTTAGCTGTTATGTGGCCATGCGTTAAGGAGGCCTAAGATTCACTTTCTCACGTTACTAGTAATATTTGGATTGGCCTATTTCGGGATTGTTTTGCCGGTATTCCAAATGATGAGTAAGAGAGCCAAAGGCCGTAAATTTGTCATTCGCCTAGGTACTCCTTGGAAATTTTCAGATCCCAATCACCGCTGGGATGTGCTCATGTCCTTTGTGTCATTTGTCTTCACCTTAGCTGTGTCACTGCTTGTACTAGACTTGTTCTTCCCATTAGAAGAGGCTGGGCCATGAGTGCCTTTGTTCAGCCACATAACAAGTGCCGGCAGTTCGCCCCTGCGGGGCCGGACGCCCAAACCGCTCCGCGGTTCGTGCGCCGCTGCTGCAAGCGTTAGATTGATTTGTCCACTCTCCGCATTCTCGCTGCATTCCTACTGGCACCAGGCCTACCAGCTCTTGTGCTGTACGCCCTGGGATTGTTGTTTTTTGCACCGGGGGAGGCGGCGTTTTGGCCTAACACTCTTGCACCTGTCGCTTATCTTTCGTTTATTCTTGTTGGGGTGCCACTGTTCTATTGTTTTCGCCGTAAAGAAATCTACGGCATGGTCCCCTATGTACTCGCCGGCGTCCTCGCAAGCTTAGTTGTAAGTGCCGTTGTGGTTTTCGTCGTATGGGAGGGCCTGGAGTGGCCTGTTTTGCTCATGTCAGCTTGCGTATCGGCCGTTTACGCCCTTGCGGCGGTTTGCCTATTTTGGCTATTGGCAGGTAGGAAGCCCAAAGGGTTTGTTGGTGGTCGACGGTAAGCAAGCTGATAAATCAAGGCTGCAAAGCCGCTTCGCGCCGGGACAGCCTAACGGCTGCCCCAGCTTGAAGCGTCACATGTCCATCGCGGCCCCTACACAAGATGTTGCTGCGGTTTCTTTGAGCTGTGCTGCGTAGGATGGGCGCGGGCTTCTTCATGATGGTGTTTGCGGCGGTGGTGATGTTCAAGATTGCTGATGCCGACAAGCGCCGCGGTTGGATGTGGTCCGGTCTGACTGCGGTATGCATAATGGTCCTTTCGAAAGCTACCGGCCTGGGTATACCCGCAGTGTTTATTGGCTTCTTCCTTACCTTCCTGGCTTTGGTTTTTACCAGCCCTGGGAAGGGAGTTGTACGAAGATAAGATTATTGTTGCTGCTGCAGGTGCGACATCCAGCCAATCGAGTTTGCATGGGTTTTCGCGCGAGACGGCCTAACGGCAGCCTCAGATTGAAACTTGAGTTGGTTGCTCCGAGGTAGGCACATGGAGAAGGTGGAATTCACTTCCGAAGAGAAGAGTCAGATCGTCCGCAAAGTGCAGATGTACTTTGAGGAAGAACTGGAGCAGCAGCTTGGGAGTTTCGATGCCGAGTTTTTGATCGACTTCTTTGCCGAGGAAGTAGGGGCGTACTTTTACAACCGTGGCCTCTATGACGCCCAGGCGCTTTTCGCTCAGAAAGTCGACGAGCTGTCGGATTCTATCTACGAGTTGGAGCGCCCAACCGAGTTCAGGAAGTAAGCGACCCGTGGCTGCACCGTTGCCGTGTAGCCACGCAGGCCTGGCATGGCGCCAGGGTCGTCATTCTGCTCGTCATTCCCGCTGCCGCAGGGATTGCCTATTTGTGGAGGCGAGGGAGTTCGGTATCTTAGCTCGCAGCTGCGTCAACAGCGAACAGTCATTCGGCTTTGGTATAGCGCAGTTGAGGTCGTTGTGCGGGTAAACATAAGGAGGGTGTATGGCCTGGGTCGTGCTTTGTATTGCGGGGCTGTTCGAAATTGCCTGGGTGATTGCCCTTAAGTACTCAGAGGGCTTTACCAGGCTGTTGCCGTCGATCATTTTCGGCTTCACAGCGTGGATGAGCTTTGCCTGTCTTGCCTATGCACTTAAGTCACTCCCTGTAGGTACGGCGTATGCCGTGTGGACGGGGATCGGGGCAGTTGGTGTCGCCATTTTCGGTATCGTCTGGTTTGGTGAATCCGCCAGCGCCATGCGCCTGGGGTGTATCGCGATGATCGTAGCGGGCATATTGGGTCTGAAGCTCAGCGCCGGTAGCGTGGTTTAGTCGCCGTTTGCTCTCGCTGTGCAGATACTTTCATCTTGTGTCTGTGCCCCGGTTTGGCGGTGCCTGCTCGCGGTGTTATGGAGATAGCGCATGATCACAGGAATCAACCACATCACCTTCGCGGTGTCGGACCTCGGCCGCGCGCTGCGTTTCTACTGCGACGTGCTTGGATGCGCTGAAATCTATACCTGGAAAACCGGTGCCTACCTGGAAGCGGGAACACTCTGGTTGTGCCTGTCAAAGGATCCGAGTGCGAGCGGGAACGCAGACTACACCCACATCGCTTTTGATGTGCCGGAAGAGGACTTTGCCAGGCTAGCTGCGAAGATCATGGAGTCCGGCGCCCGGCTCTGGAAAGACAATCGCAGTGAGGGCAGCTCACTGTATTTTTGCTGCCCGGACGGCCACCGCCTGGAGATTCATGTGGGGGATCTGAAATCCCGCCTGCGGTCCATCAATGAAGACCGGCCTGTGCGCTGTGGCTCGGCCTAGGCACGTCACAAGGGCGGCGCGGCACTCGTGTACTCCACCCACGCTAGCACCCGAGCGACGGCAATGGGAGCATCGCTAATGGTTAAGATTCGGGCAGTGACGCCAGCCGATAGCCATTCCTGGCTCGAATTGCGATGTGCTCTCTGGCCTGAGGACTCTATGGACGTGCATAGAGCAGAGATCGATGCCTTCCTGGCTGGCAGCACGAAGCAGCCTGAGGCGGTGCTTATGGCAGAGAGCGCGGAGGGAAAGGCGATTGGATTCGTGGAGCTATCGCTCAGGTCGTATGCTGAAGGCTGTGATACCAGCCCGGTGGCGTACCTGGAAGGGTGGTTTGTCGAGAATGCGTATCGGCGCCGAGGTATCGGCGGCGCGCTTGTGGAAGCTGCGGAAGACTGGGGTCGTCGACAGGGCTGTACGGAGTTTGCGTCTGACGCGCCCGCAAGCAATGACACCAGTAGGGTGTCTCATCTGGGCCTGGGTTTCGAGGAGGCAGGCCTTATTCGTTGCTTCAGGAAAAGTCTATAGCATGGGCAGTGCGGTGATCGGCTGCAGGCAGCATGGCAACAGCGTCCACCGCGTGCCAGGGCTGACAAATGGGGCAACCTCGGTCAGCGGAGAGTGCCTGAATCATCGGCGGAAACAGTGCAAAATACTGGCGGTCATGCTATGACATTCCGGACACGAACTGAGTGACAACATGCCTCGACAGCCAGCAAATATTACGAACCTAGACCAGGCTCGCGAATACTTCAGAGAGCGGGGTTTTTATGCGGGTAATCGCAACCTGTTCTCCGATCGCGATCTCTATGTCGGTATTCTGCATGAAGGCGAGGACTTCGACCGGGTCGAGGACGCCTTCTACCTGTATATGGAAGACGGCGCCTGGGTGACCCGCGTCACGCCCGAAGGGGGTGAGCCGGTAATCTCGCGCTACGGCAGCTTTGCGGAGGTCTGGCAGGCGCGCTATGCGGAGAACGATGACCAGCCGGCGCCCGCCCCGGAGCCGCAGGCGCCAGAACCCGCCCCGGCGGCAACGGAGCAGCCACAGGGCGACGCCGTCCCCGAGGGCTTTGAGCCGCTGTTTCGCAGCAGCCCGTTTCTCGACTTGCTGGGCCCGGTGTACAACCGGCGCACCGACCGGGCGCTGCTCATCGGTTTCTTTGCCGCGGAAAAGCACTGCAATGCCCGCGGCGTGGTTCACGGTGGCGTCATCAGCAGCCTTGCCGACGTGGCGCTGGGTTACAGCGCGGTGGTGTCCCAGGATCAACCCAAACCGCTGGTGACGGCCAACCTGTCGGTGGACTATGCAGGGGCGGCAAAGCTGGGTGACTGGATCGAAATTGAAACCGACGTGCAGAAAGTCGGTGGCAAAATGGCGTTCGCCAACTGTTATGTTCGCGTCGGCGCAAAGCGTATAGCCCGCGCCAGTGCGGTATTCAGCGTTGTCGACCAGTGACTGAGGTCAGCGACGCTGGCGCAAGCAACGGCTCGGGTATGTGTATTCCCGTCAGCGTGCGCATGACGGAGGACAAGGGCCGCGGTGTGTTTGCCGAGGCGGCGGTGCCCGCTGGGGCAACCGTCTGGCGCCACCTGTCTGGTCAGTTTGAAGTGCTGGATGAGGCTGGTTTGAGCAGGCTCCTGGCGAGCGGTACGCGGGAGGATGCCGTTGACGTGCTCACCCACATCGTCTCCATGGAGGAGTTCCCGGGTTTCATGGTCAGGTACTTCGATGAGGGTGCGCTTATCAACCATGGGGATACGCCCAATGTGATCCGCAAACACAGCGCCGGTAATTATCAGGGCCCTACGCTGACTGCAGTGCCCGACGTGTCCACTGCGCTTACTTCAGCGCACTTCGACCTGGTGGCGGCCAGCGACCTGCGGGCGGGGGATGAGCTTCTCATGGACTACAACATCGAGCCGGACGACCCGGATTACTATGAGCAGGCCTGCAGGGACTATGGCATCACCTGGGATTGGCTGTAGGCAAACTCAGGGTCGGCCCGGTGTTCACCGCGACCCTGGCGCCCTGGCAGTGGGTAGCTTTGGCCATGAGGTTTGATGTTTTCGGTACCCTGATCGAAGTGTGCCGGCGCGATACCGCCTGGCAGGTGTTCTACGTGGGTAGCGAAGGAAAGAAGCGTCTGGCGCAGGACATTGTGGTGCCTGCCAGCGTGCCCGAGGAGCAACTGGAAGACTACCTGGCAGATATTCGGCATGAATATGCATCAGCCGAGCACAATGAGGTGAAACGCCTCGATTGAAAAAGCCTGCGGCGATGGCGGCGTCATATCTGGCCCGCCTGAGGTGCATAGGCGTTTTTTTGATGGAGTAAGACGACGAGGTGAATGATTCGATCCGACTGGCCGGTCTGGTAGGCCCACTGCTTATCGCCGTCATTGCCACCGAGAACCCCTGGGTGAACCCGCACCTCTATGACCTACAGATCCCGCCGCTGGTGTATCTGTCCGGCACGCTTATGTTTTTCGGGGGATTCTGTATTGTCAGAATCCACAATCGCTGGCGGGCTGACTGGACAACGGTGGTGACCGTGGTGGGCTGGGCAGCCATGCTTCTGGGGCTCGCCAGGATGGCGTTCCCGCATGCTTATATTGAAAACGCCGGCGGCAACTCACTGCCGGTGATCGTGGTTGAGGTCGTGCTGCTGCTGGTCGGTGTACTGCTGACCTACAAGGCCTACTTTGCGAAGCAGCCGGGTGATCCTGGTGAGTAGCGTGGCAATCGAGCCCGGCCCTACGCCGCCGCGCGGTTCCCTTACGCTGGCATTCCGGAGCGTGCGAGGAGATTGAAGGCCACACGCGTTCGATGGCAATGCGCTGATCTGCGGCTGCGAATGCATCGCTGCGCTCTGAGAAGATAAGCCCTGAATCATAAACCGCAGGCGAGTTTATGAGGCGATGGCCTGATTTGGATTTCTGATGACCGATCTGGAGATAAACGTTGCTACGGAGAGTGACCTTGACGAGGTTATCTCCTGGATTGACAGTGAGGAGGATTGTCGAACCTGGGCGGGGCCGTTGGTCAGCTACCCTATTGAGAGGGCGCGGCTGATAGAAGCGATCGAATTTACGTCGGACAATGCCAGGGTCTGTCGTGCCGGCCAGGATCTGATGGCATTCGGCCAGATTTTTCATCGTGGCAAGCACAGCTCGCATCTGGCCCGAATCATCACCAACCCGCACTTTCGTGGCCAGGGCATCGGGCGCGCCCTGTGTGAGAGCTTGATCCATCACGCGCAGACGCACTACGGGGGCAGCGTGAGTCTCAATGTCTACCGCGCCAACGAGCCGGCCTACCAGCTCTATCTGAGCCTGGGCTTCGTTGAGCAGCCGGAGCACTCCGATGAGAGCATCGCATTTCTCCTTAGAAGTGTGGCGCTGTGAAGTGTTTTCTCAGGTTTCCACGCTGAAACCTTGAGCTTGCGACGCAATCAGCGGTGGTAGCAGTGGCGTCCTGTTGGGAAGCCGCCCCCAGGGCCGTACCAGTCCCGGGGCGGTCTCTTACGCGGATCTCATTGCCTCCTGGTATTGGGTGCGGCTCAATGCCAGGTAACCATCGCCAATCAGCAGATGAACGAGGGAGGCTATCACCAGGAACACCGGGTACTCCCAGCCGCCGCCCTCACTGTTGTGCACCCAGCCGTTGCCGGCATGAGTCCAGGCGGCGACCAGCATCACCGGAATCAGCACTGCTGACACCTGGCGGCCGTAAAACCCCAGCAGGATCATCAATCCGCCCACCAGTTCCAGCAGGAACACAGGCCAGGCCATAAAACCTGGCAGGCCCTGGCTTTCCAGCCAGCCAGCGAAGCCCGGCATGGTGAACGCAAACCACTTGAGCATGGCATGTGACACCCACATGCTGCCCAGCGCCAGTCGCAGCAGGGTCGCGCCGGCTGCGTTGTAGTTAATGTCGTTGCTTGTCATGTCGTCACCTCACAGACCGGTTTCTACCGGGTAGTTAGCTTCCATCCAGTGTTGCTTGCCTTCCACGTATTCATGGGCGTTGGTGTAGCCCATCTGCACCAGGGTTTGCGCCGCCATGTTCGAGTTCTGGCAGGCAGTGTTGGAGCAGTACACGACGATGAAGGCGTCCTTGTTGGGCAGCACTTCAGCGGCGCGGGTGCGTACTTCCGTGTGGGGCAGGTTGATGGCGCCTGGCAGGTGTTCGGCTTCGAAATACCGTTCCGGCAAGGCTTCTACGAGCGTGAGCGGCTCACCCGCATCCATCTTCTGCTTGAGCTGTTCGCGGCTAATTGAGTTGTTCATGTTTACCTCCGAGTTGTCAGTTGTGTATATAGTTGCAAATACAACCAGATGTAGAATAGCCAACTGTAGTTGTAATTGCAACTACTGATGAGTAAACTTTTCCCATGAGTGAATTCCCTAATGACACAACCATTGAGGCCTGGGTGATGCTGCATCGGGCGAACCGTAAACTGTTGGAAGAGGTGAGTGCGGCGCTCAAGCGTCATTCGCTGCCGCCGCTGGACTGGTATGACGTCCTGCTGGAACTGCACCGGGTGGGCGATGCCGGGCTGCGCCAGTTCGAGGTTGGTGACAAGATCCTGCTGAGCAAACACAATCTGTCTCGGCTGATCGATCGCCTGGAGAAACAGGCCCTGGTGCGCCGGGAGGCGACTGCGGAAGACGGCCGTGGCAATCGCATCAAGATCACCGCCGACGGCAAAAAAGTGCTGCGGAAAGTCTGGCCGGTGTACGCGGAATCAATACAACAGGAGTTTGGCGACAAGCTCAGCGCCCAGGAAGCCACGCAGCTGGCGCGTTTGCTGGGGAAGGTGTTGGCCTAGCCGCCGGGGCCGGGCGGCCAGGCTGTCGCTTTGTCAAAGCATTACGACACCTGGTTTTTTATCCTCTTGTCAGCGCGCGCCGCTACCGGCTGAGCGGATGGCACTTCCACTCTTTTGACGAAATCCGTAACATAGCGCGGCTTTTTTGGCTGGCACGCCTGGGCGCGTCCGGCCTGGTAAAACGTACAAGTCCCGGCAGTGGGTTCAGGGGAGCGAGTGTCGGCCACTCGCGACGAATCCACAGGTAGTATTTCTACAATGACTTCACAAGCGAACGGCGTCGGCGGTTATTGCTTCGGCAGCTACGAGCTGCGCCTGCAAAGTCGCGAATTACTCGACAACGGCGAAGTGGTTGAACTTCAGCCCCGCGTGTTTGATTTGCTCGCGTTCCTGCTCGAACACCGCGAGCGCGTGGTCACCAAGGACGAACTTCTCGAAGCGATATGGCCCGGCGCAGTGGTCACGGAGGCCTCGCTGGCACGCGCGGTGATGAAAGCCCGCCGGGCCGTCAATGACGATGCCGAGCAGCAACACAGCATCAAGACCGTGCACGGCTACGGCTATCGATTCGTCGCTGAATTAGCGGAGGCGCCTGCGACGGAGCTCGCCGCTCCGCCGGTTACTGACACCCGTGCTGTCAACACACCCGACTCCGCTACCCGGCGCAATTGGTCGCGCCTTGTTGGGGTAGGTTTGGTAGCGGCCATCGTCCTGGGGTTGCTGTTGTCACGGCAGGGGCCGCCTGCAGAAGACGGTGCAGCCGAAGCGGCGCGCATCGCCGTGCTGCCCATCGCCAATCGCACCGGTGAAGCCGATATGGACTGGGTGACCTACGGCCTGATGGATATGCTGGCCGGCGAGTTGCGGCGCTTTGGGGGGCTGCATGTGCTTGCCTCCAGCGACGTGGTGGGCCTGCTCGGCGACCGCGGCTCAGCCAGCAGCGGCGTACTGGAAGACCTGACGCCGCTTTATACGCAGCTTTATGACCGGTTTGGGGCCACGCATGTGGTGCGCGGGGTACTGACAAGGCCCGGGCAGTTCTATCGTGTCAACGCCGACATCGTAGAGCACAACGGCGACACCCGGCGGGTTGAATTTCTCGGCAGCGATCCGCTCAGCCTGATTGTGGAGTTTCGGCGAGCACTGGCCAGCACCCTGCCGGCCACAAAGGAAGTAGAGATTGCCGAAACCGTGGTGTCTGACGATATGTTCGTCAATGAGGCCTATGCCCGCGGCCGCGACCAGATGCTGCGCGGCAACCTGGAGCAGGCGCAAACGCTGTTAAGGTCGGCGATTGCCGAGGAGCCTGACAATTTCTGGGCGCGCCATGCGCTTGCCACCACGCGGCTTAATCTGGGGGAAGCCCGGGAGGCTGCCGAGGTCTTGCTGGAACTGGTGGAGGAGGCCAGGCTTCGGAAGCTGCAGCCCGAGGAAGCGGCCGCCCTGTACCAGCTGGGCAACGCCCACCTGCGGCTGGATGACTACCTTATCGCCCGCGGGTTCTACCTGCGCGCTGCGTCGATCTACGAAACGCTCGGCCTGCACTTTGAGCACGCCGGCGTACTCAATAGCCTGGCCATTATTGCCGGCGAGCTTCAGGAATACGTTGAGGAACGGGCATTGCTGGAGCAGGCCGTGCAGGCCTTCGAAAAGGCCGGCATCGATTCCATACCCGGGCATGTGCTGGGTGGGCTGGCAAACAACGCCATGGACAGCGGCCGCCTGGATGAAGCGCAGCAGTACCTTGAGCGGGCCTTGGTGTCCTTCGACGACCAGGGCTTGCAAGCCCAGAAAGCGGTCACGCTGTTCTCGTTCTCACGCGTGGAGGAGTACCGCGGTAACTACATTTCAGCGGAGCGACTTGCGCAGCAATCCCTGGACCTCGCGCGCGACATCGGTCATCGCTGGGGAGAAGTCTCCAGTCTGCGCCGCCTGGCATCTGCCAGATACCTGCAGGGTAAGCTCGACACCGCGGAGGGGGCGCTGCAGCAAGCCCTGGCGCTCGCGCGGGAGATCGGTGGAACGTCGGCGCTGGCGGCCACGCTCAATGATCTATCAAAAATTGAACGGCTCCGCGGACAGTACGATAACGCCGACCAGATGCTCAACGAAGCCAGGCAGATCGTTATCGATACGGGAGACGATATCGGTGTGCTCTGGGTAGGTATACAGCGCGGTTGGCTGGAGCTTGAGCAGGGCGACACGGCGGCAGCCGTCGCAACGTCGGTGACGGTGCTGGCGGCGGAAGACCTGATGGTGCCGCACCTGGCGGTGGATGCCCACCTGCTGCACAGCAGCGCACTGCTGGCCGAAGGCGAGCCGGAGCGTGCACTGGAAGTGCTGCAAGCGGGCTACGCTGCGTCGCAGCAGGGTAGTGACCTGGCCCGCAGGGCGGCCGTCGCGTCGGCGCTGGGCCGGTTGGAACTGCAGCTCGGCCGCGACGATCTCGCGCTGGCTTACCTGGGCATGGCACGGGATGCGGCCCCTGGTGTCTACGAGACCTTGCTGCTGGACGGCGCGGTCGCTGCGCAACAGCAACACTGGGAAAAAGCATCCGTCCTCCTCGATGAGGCAAGGCGCGCAGCGGGTGGGCGCTGGACGGATGAAGATGAGGCTTTCCGGAGGGGTACCCTGGCCGCTGCACCGGCCGCGGGTTAGTGGAGTAAGCCTCTTCAGGGACCTCTCAGGCCGAGTAGCGTGAGTGCAGCCACTGGGGCATAAACGACCAGGCATTGATGGAGTCGTCGCGCCGGTAGTGGATGCCGCAGGCGTCGAAGTACTTCAGCAGTGAGCCGTCGTGGTAGGCCTTGATGACCTCGGTGCATCCGCCGAGATGCTGGCCGCCCACAAACACCTGGGGAATCGTCGGGATGTCGATGCGCTGGTGCAGGGCCTGGCGCACTTTCACCCCCCAGTTGTCGTCCTGGTACTCGACCGAGTCGATGTCCACGCTGCGGAAGGGTACATCCAGCGCATCGAACAACTTCCGCAGGGTCCAGCAGAATTCACACCACTCCAGGGCAAACATCACCACGGGCTCCTCCGTCACCACCTTTTCGACAAAGGCCGTCGCGTCTGCACTTGAGCTGACGGGCGCGACGGTCGGAGCCGCCACTGTTTCCGAGTCAAAGCGATAGCCGGGCGTGGAGGTCGACAGGGCCAGTTCCTCTTCGTTCATCTCCTCGCTGATTTCACCGAACAATGGCGTGGACAGATAGCGCTCACCGGTGTCAGGCAGCATCACCACGATATTGGCGCCCTCGGGGGCCTGTTTTGCCACTTCCAGCGCTGCCGCCAGTGTGGCGCCCGCGGAAACGCCGACAAAAATGCCTTCCTGCTGGGCCAACTGGCGCGAGGCCGCCATGGCGTCGGCGCCGTTGACCGGCAGCAGTTCGTCGATGAAGTCGGCATCGATGGCGTGCTGGGTAATTCGGGAAATGAAATCCGGGGTCCAACCCTGCATCAGGTGCGGTCGGAAATGCGGGTGGCTGCTGGTGGGTATGCCATTCTCGTCCACCGCCTGTGGTACACCGCTGCCCAACAGCGCGGCGTTGTCCGGCTCGGCAACCACGATTCGGGTAGCGGGGCTCTCCTCGCGCATCGCCCTGGAAACACCCTGCAGGGTGCCGCCGGTGCCAAAACCCGACACCCAGGCATGAATGGGTGTATCTCCGAAATCGTCGAGAATTTCGCGCGCAGTGGTGCGGTAGTGGACGTCGGGGTTGGCCGGGTTTTCAAACTGCAGTGGCATGAAGTAGCCGTGCTTCTCAGCCAGTTCCTCGGCCTTCTTTTTCATGCCGGTGCCTTTCTCGGAGGCAGGGGTCAACACCACCCTGGCGCCGAGAAAGCGCAGCAGCTTGCGACGCTCGATGCTGAAGCTCTCGGCCATGGTCACCACCAGGGGGTAGCCCTTGGCCGCGCAGACCATCGCCAGGCCAATGCCAGTATTGCCGCTGGTCGCTTCGACCACGGTTTGTCCCGGCTGCAGGGTGCCGCGGCGCTCGGCGTCTTCGATGATGGCCAGGGCGATGCGGTCTTTCACCGAGCCCATGGGGTTGTGTGATTCGAGCTTGCACCACAGGTTTACGCCCGGTGGCGCGACGCGGTTGAGTTTGACCATGGGCGTATTGCCCACGGTCTCGAGGATGTTCTGGTACTTCATGATGGGGTCCTTTGTGGTGTGCGTTAATCGATATTGTTGGAGGCGAGGTATTCCAGCGGCGTCTGGCAGATGGGCCGGCCCACGGTCAGCGTGCGGCGGAAGTTCTCTTCCAGCGACATGTAGGCGATGTCCGGTTCACAGCCCAGGGCATCCAGCAGCTTGGTAAAGTAGCTGCGACCGGCGGCGATGGCGGCAATGTCAAAGATCTCGGCGTCTGTCAGCCCGTGTCGTTCCTTCAGCTCCGTGACCTGTTTGGCGCCGATGCTTGAAGCGTCCCTGGCGATGCAGCGGGCGTAACGCACCATGGCCACTTCGGCCGCCGGCAGTACCTCGGCCTCGCGCCCCCTGGCGATTCTCAGTACGTAGTCTTCGCCGATGATGCGGGCGAGCTCGCGGCCGTGGGCCAGTGCGCAGGCGCTGTGCTTCAGTTCGTGGGCCACCGCGAAGGTGACCAGCTCAAAGCGCCGCACGTCCATGGGCCGGCGCATCTCCGACAGCAGCTTTGCCCAGCGTGCCAACACCTCGGGCCGGTGGCTGAACACCTTGGCGTAGTTGGGTACGTAGCCCCAGTGGTCTTCCTGGCGCTGGTACATTTCCAGTACGGCGTCCTCGGCATCAGCCGGGCTTTGCGTCCTGATAAAGCTCATGGGCCTGTCTCCTTGCCTGGTAACTGAGGTAGTCCTGGAGGTGTGCTGCGATGTCGCGGGCATCGTCCTCGATGCCATAGATAAAGCTGGATTTGCGCCGGCGCATCAGCGGCAGGCCCAGCACGTAGAGTCCCGGCGCATCGACCACGCCACCTTCGTGGCGTAGCTGCCCCTTGCGATCCAGCACCGGTACCTGCAGCCAGCTGTAGTCGGGCCGAAAACCGGTGGCCCAGATCACCGTGCGAATCCCGTCCTGCTCGGGCCTTAGCATCAGCCGTCGCGAGCCTGGCACCCGGGTCGCTGCAAAGCGCTCCGGTGGCGGTGCGCCGTCGGCGTCGGCCACCGGGTCAATCTGTTTCAGCAGGCGTTGCATCTTCAGGTCGGCGAGCGCGCAGACATTGCCCAGGGAACCGGAGAACAGCAGTTCACCGTTGCGCGCACCGGCCAGGCGGCCGACGATGCTGGCACCGCGTGCCTGCAAATGGTTGAGGTCGAGGATCGGCAGGGCCGCTGAGCCTACTAGTTGGGGAGAGGGCAGCCTGCGGCCGCGGCTCAGGTCATCGATCTCCTGGTAGTGCTGGTCGTGAATGCCGCTGCGCTGTAACCAGTGGAAGATGTCCCTGCCACGGTAGTGGCGTGGCATGCGTACATGCTCACCCACGGCCAGCATCACCGGCCGCCGGGTGGTGAGCAGTTCATCGGCGAGCTGCAGGCCGGTGGCTGAGGCACCCACCACCAGCACCCCACCTTCGGGCACATCATCGGGCGAGTGATAGTCAAAGGGCGTCATTTGCTTGAGGCTTACCGGCAGGTCACGGGCAATGCGCGGCACGGCCGGCTGGTTGCAGGCGCCGGTGGCAATGATCACTGCGCGGGCACGCCACAAGCCGTGGTCGGTGACCACGTGATAGAGACCATCGCGATGCCTCACAGAGGTCACGGTGGTATCGGTTTGCACCGGCATGCCCCGGGCATAGTCTTCCAGCAGACGGGTGAGCTCCGGCACGGCCATGTAACCATCGGGGTCGTTGCCGTCGTAGGGGCGGCCCGGCAGGCGCGTTTGCCAGTTGGGAGTCAGCAAGCGCAGGGAGTCCCAACGTTCGGTGCGCCAGGCGTTGGCCACCTTGCCGCGTTCCAGCACCAGGTGGGCGATGCCGGCTTCCCGCAGCAGGTAGCTCATCGACAGGCCGGCGTGCCCGGCGCCAATGACGATGACGTCAATGGTGCCAGGCCGCCGGCTTTGAGGGCCGAGCGCGACGGTCATTGGTTCACGTTCACCGTGACATCGCCGGGGTTGGTGATGATGTCGAAAACCGCTGAGCGCTTTTGCGACTGGGCCACCAGCGAGGCGATGTCGTCCTCGGAGGCGTCCGCATCCACCTGGAAGTTCACGGTGATACCGTTGAAGCCGTTGCGGATGTCGGCGTCGATACCGAGGATGCCCTGAATGTCCATATCGGCTTCCAGGGTGGCGGTGACCGAGTGCAGGGTGATATCGCGGTGAGCTGCGACTGAGGCGATGCCACCGGTCAGGCAGCCGGCCAGGCCTACCAGGATCATTTCCACCGGCGTCGGGCCTTCGTCTTCAGCGGCGAAAATCTCTGGGTGGTCGGTGTCATAGCGAAACTCCCGCACGTGGCGCTGTTCTTCACCGAGGCCAAAAAAGCCGTCGAGCTTCGATTCGGTGTGAGTGCCGTCTTTCCATTCGCTTTCCGCGCGCCAGACAAACTTTGCACCCGCCGGGGCTTCGGTCAGGGCTTCACGGGCGCCGAGCAGCGCGTCGACGTTTACCCCGTTGGGGAGTTGGATTACTGAGGTGGTCACTGTGTCTCTCCTGTGGTCTCGGGCAGCGGTATTGCTGCCTGGCGACGGCATACTGCACAGCGGGCACTGACGAGGCTTGACTGACTCCTGACCCTTTCCTGACCATTTGATTTTCTTATGAAAAACAATGGGATAGCGCCGTGCATCGGGGGCGGTGAGGCGCGCTTACAGGCCCTCAGGCGGGCTTGATAAAGGGGGTATATAGCTGCCGGGCGGGGGCCTGTGCCCGCAGCAGACGGGCGGGCTCAGGGTGCTGGCGCGGCGAGCGGGTGCTCCAGCCGGTAGAACAGGGTGGGCTTGCCGTCCTGGTCGCGCTGCGCTTCCAGTGCAAATCCCAGTCGCTCGCAGACGCCGACGGAGGCGTCGTTGCCGACGTCAATGGCGGCCCGCAGGTAGGTGAAGTGCAGGTCCCGAAAGGCGTAGTCGATTACCGCCCGTGCCGCTTCGGTGGCGAAGCCCTGGCCGGTGAACGCTGGGTCAAGGGCGTAGAGCAACTGGGGCTGCGGCTCGTCAAAAAAGTACCACAGGCCCGCGTAGCCAATATAGCGTTGCTCGCCGCGGGTAAGCAGTTTCCACAATCCCCAGCCGTCGCGATCGAAGTGGGCGGCGGATGTCCGCAGTAGCTCGCGGGTGGTGTCTACGGGGATGGTTTCGTTGTCCCACAGGAAGGCTTTCACCGATTCGGAAACATTGGTGGCGTGGAAGCACTGCTCGTCAGCGGGGGTCAACGGGCGCAGCTGGAGGCGCTCGGTAGATAACTGGGTCATGGATTCTCCCGGAAATAGCCCGGAGTGTGGCACGCTGTCCTGGCGCCGGGAAAGCGTCGGCTGTTTGGGTGAGGTGACCGACTGCGGGTCACAGCGGGGTGAGGGTGAGGTCGGAGCCGGCGCGCCGGCTTCGACCTCGGTGCGTTTACTGAATCACAACGTCATGGCGACGATCGGGAATGCGGGTATCCACTACCGCCTGCAGCATATCCCCCTGCCGGAACAGGTAGGCAGAGCCATAGGACAGGGACTGTCCGTCTGACAGCCGGAAAACGGCGTCTTTGCCATCCTCATCCACGGCGAATACTGCCGCCTGGATGTCTGCGCAGGTGTTGCGGCCACCTTCCCAGCCCAGCAACGGGTCGGAGCAGTAGGGCTCCAGGAAGTTGGTGATTTGCGTCACCATGCCGGCCCGGCGCTGACGGCCGTGATCCCTGACAATCAGATGGACTTCGGAACTGTAGTTCACAAAGCCCAGCCCGAGCCCCAGCGGATCGACAATCTGCGCGCCGGCCAGGTCCAGGTGCTCGAAGGGGCTGCGGTAGATCGACGCTGCCAGGCGAATGCGCCCGTTGCGCGGATCACTCAGGCCGCCCGTGGCGTACAACACCGCGACCCCGGAGGCGATGTTCGGCTGAATCAGCGACGGGTCGGGATTACCGGCGGCTACCGAGTCCAGGTAGGCCTGGCCGAAGATGTCCACGGCCCCGCATTTTTCCAGGCCCAATGGGTTGCTCAGGCAGGCGTTGGGATTGTTGAAGATCGCCCACCACAGGGTCGCGGCATGGGAATAGTGCCGCAGTCTCTTGCCCGGGAGCACGAATTCGGTGGAAAAATCTTCGGTGGTCGCCATCTCTGCCCCGGCGTCCTGCGCCAGCGCCGGCCAGCAGCCGGCGGTGAGCAGGAACATCATGGCATGGATAAAGCGGCGCGTCAGGCGGTGGCCCGGGCCCTGCTCCTGTCGGCAGGCGTCGCCGGTTAAGGTATTGCTATGTTTCACGGTGGTCTCCTCTTGGGGTCCGGCAGCGGGATTACCACCGGGTGCGTGAATGCTGCCCAGCGACTCCGGGAAGAACTTGACTGTCAGATGATTCTTTCCTGACCATTTAATTTCTTTATAAAAAACAATGATCTAGGTATTGATATGGTGGCGGAAAGGGGATGCTCGCCAGCCCTTCGGAGTCACCGGATCACGGTGCCGGTAGTACAATATGCCCTCGCCGACGGCCGGAAAGGGCAAGCCTCACTCAGCGCTCGGTGCTGGGATCTATCATGCGGCTGATTGCAGTCACCTGGGTGGCAGGAAAGCCGCTCAGTTCCGCATGCCGATGGATAATAGCTTCGTCTTTTGCGAGGTAAACGCAGAATGTTCTGTCCGCGGCCACGAAACTCTCAAGCCATTGGATGTCGGGGCCCAGGATTCTGAGAATCTTATTGGATTGTGCCGCAGCATCGCGAAACTGATCGTGTTCAAAAGAACCGATTTCCGGGATGCGGCGCTCGATAATGAATTTCTTCAGCATGACTCGAATCTCCTGTGAATGGGTCAATGATTAGGATGGCTTTGGTCCGGCGTGCCCGCAGGGGCTGGCGCCGTCGCGGATGGCCTGGACCAAGGTGGCGATACTGCCCAGCGCCCGCGGAGATGACTTGACTGGCTCCTGACCCATTCCTGACCATTCACTACCGGGGCGGAACGGCATTTTTCGAGCACTGCAGAAAGTGTCGGCGCGGGCAGCCAATGTGCAGCGAGGGGAATCGTGCCGCTGGAGTCGTTGCGGAGCGCGGGCTCGAGTATATTTCCGCGAGACCTGCAGATTGACGCTGTCCAGTCGGGCATTTGGAGGACGAGGATTCCATGCTGTACCTGATATTGGCATTCCTGGCAGCCCTGGCGATCTACGGTCCCAGCCTCTGGGTGCACTACGTGCTGCGGCGCTACGCCACCGAGGTGGACAGCATGCCGGGCACCGGGGCTGAACTGGCGGAACACCTGGTGGCGCGTTTCGAGCTGGAGGGTGTGACTGTCCAGAGGGGCAAGCCGGGGCAGGATTTTTATTCACCCACGGATCGCATTGTCTCGCTGAGCCCGGACCACTACGACGGCAAGTCACTCTCTGCGGTGGCGGTGGCGGCTCACGAAGTGGGCCACGCCATCCAGTTCTGCCGCCGGGAGCCGGTTAGCCTGCTGCGGGAGAAATACCTGGGGCGCGCGTTCCAGATTCGCCGGGCGGGCACCCTCATCCTGATGTCTATCCCGCTGATCACGGCGCTGTCCAGGAGCCCGGTGCTGTTGGTGCTGCTGGGCCTGGTGGGGGTGATGACCATGCTGGTGTCGGTGATGATGTATGTGGCCATCCTGCCTGAGGAATACGACGCCAGCTTCAACAAGGCGCTGCCCATCCTGGAGGAGGGCTACATCCCGGAGGCCGACCTGCCGATCGTTCGACGCATCCTCAAGGCCTGCGCGCTCACCTATGTTGCGGCAGCGCTGGCGGATGTGTTCAGCCTGTGGCGCTGGCTGCGGTTCCTGCGCTAAACCTTGCCGCGGCTGGCATGGCGCGGCTGTATCAGCGTTTGCACTGCTAGCGCGCAGCGGCGGGCGAAAACGGTGCAGCGAGCGGGTCTGTCGAGCAATACGATTCCGAAACGCTCAGTAAAAACCGAATGCACATCTAACCACCTATGCATGCCTGCATAGATGGGTGTTTCCAGCGCTTTTTCTAGCTGTCTGTAAAATCAGAGAAAAATGTAGATTCCATTTTTAGAATTCGCTTTTCTCGAACTATCGTTTTTCCCATAACAGCAAGATTAATCCGAATCGAACGGGGTCTGGCACGTCGCTTGCTGTATCTCACCCCAGTCGACCCGGGATGGTCGTCTCACCTTGGCGCCCCCCCTGGGGCGCCTTTTTTATTGGCGCCGGAAGGCTACCTGGCCGATATCCGTTCGTCCTGGTCTGACAGCGCATGGGCAGCGCGTTTCGCAAAGCCCGGATGCTGGGTTACTCTCGGGCCCATGAAACTGGTCAAGGTATTCTCCAGCGCCGCCAACGCGCCCACCGTCGCCGGCATGGCGGAAGCCAAAGGTGTGCGGCTGTTATCCGATGAGGTGGAAGAGGACGAAGGCATCCACCTGCTGGAACTGATGGTCTCCGACGACAAGCTGCAGGGTGTCATGGATACGCTGCAGAGCCTGTTCCGCTCCAATCCCGATGAAGTGGTCATGGTGGTGCCGCTGGAGGCTTACCTGCCGAAGTCCAGTGACGCGGAGCGCAAGGTAGAAGACAAGGCGGTCGCCACCCGTGAGGCGCTGTTCGACCAGGCCGAGAAAAGCGCCCGGTTGGACAGGAATTACCTGGTGCTGGTGGCGCTGTCCACGCTGGTCGCGGCCATTGGGCTGCTGGAGAACAACGTGGCCGTGGTGATTGGCGCCATGGTCATTGCGCCGCTGTTGGGTCCAAATCTCGCCCTCGGACTGGGGTCGGCGTTGGGTGACAGCGTGCTGATTCGCCAGGCGTTGCGCACCAGCGCCGCAGGATTGAGCCTGGCGCTGGCGATTTCACTGCTGCTGGGCCTGCTGTTGCCGGTAGAGCCCACCAGTGATGAGCTGATGGCGCGCACCCGGGTGGGCCTTGATGCCATCGTGCTGGCACTGGCTTCCGGTGCTGCCGCGGCCCTGTCGCTGACCACCGGCCTGTCCAGCGTGCTGGTGGGGGTAATGGTGGCGGTGGCCCTGCTGCCGCCCACGGCCACCGTTGGCCTGATGTTGGGTGCGGGCCGTATGGAGCTTGCCGGTATGGCGGGCCTGTTGCTGGTCGTCAACATCGTTTCTGTAAACCTCGCCGCCAAGCTGGTGTTCCTGTTCCGGGGCATTCGTCCCCGTACCGGTTCCGAGCGCAGGTTGGCGCGGCAGTCGAGCACTATCTACCTGGTGGTCTGGCTGGTGACCCTGGTAATCCTCGCGGCGGTGGTGATGCTTATCAAAGTCTGAGACCACAGCGCCGCCAGCGGTGGCGGTCTACACTAAAAACACACAATAAACGGGGGTTGACCATGCATCGACGCAAGTTTTGCCAGGCCACACTGATCGCTGGCGGCGCCCTGGCCCTGTCGCCCTGGCTGCGCGCCGCGGGCGCCGAGGTTCACGCCACCAACACCAGCGGCAAGCAGCTCACCATAGCCGCCAGCGCTGTCGATGACCTGGCCGCCGGCCTGCGGGGCCCTCTGCTGCTGCCCGGCAATGCGGCCTATGACGAAGCGCGCCAGGTCTTGAACCCCACTATCGACAAACACCCGGCGCTGATTGTGCAGCCCTCCGGCGTGGCCGACGTGATGCGTGCCGTGCAGTTTGCCCAGGACCACAGCCTGGCCACTGCCATCAAGTGCGGAGGTCACAGCGCCTCGGGCAAGGGCACTGTGGATGGCGGCCTGCAAGTCGATCTCTCGCGGTTTCGCCACGTGCGGATCGATCGTTCACGGCGGGTGGCCCATGTGTCCGGCGGCAGCCTGCTGGGCGCCATGGACCACGAGGCCCTGGCCCACGGCCTGGTGACTACGGCGGGTACGGTCTCGCACACGGGCGTTGGCGGGCTCGCCACCGGCGGCGGCTTTGGCCGCCTGGGCCGCAAGTACGGGCTGACGCTGGATAATATTCTGGCGGCGGAAGTGGTGAGCGCCGACGGTCGCCTGCGCCGCGCCAGCGCCGAGGACCACCCGGACCTGTACTGGGGCGTGCGCGGCGGCGGCAGCAATTTTGGTGTGGTGACGGGTTTCGAGTTCCAGCTGCACCCCATGCGGCGCGAGGTACTGCTGGGCAATTTCATCTACCCCTACGCGAAGCTCAGGGACGCCCTGGCCTTCTATGCGGAGTTTGCGCCCAACGCCCCGGACGAACTGCAGATCGACCTGATCTACGGCTTCCCGCCCGGCAATGACCAGGGCTTCGTGTTTTTTCAGAACGTCTGGTGCGGCAAGGAGTCCGAAGGGCGCAAGCTGTTCGAGCAGTACGCCAGCCTCGGCAAGCCCATCCGGGAAACCGTGGCGATGACCGACTACGAGGTGATTCAGCGCAGCGGCGACTGGGATGCACCGCGCGCCACCGCTACCTATATGAAGGGCGGCTTTCTCTCGGCCTTCACCCCGGGACTGATTGACGACATTGTCGACGGCATGGAGCCCGGCGGTGGGCGCTCCACTATGATGATCTTCCAGCAGGCGGGTGGCGCCATCGGCCGCGTGCCCACGGATGCCACGGCTTTCCCACACCGCTATGCGGAATTCAATATGATGGCGACCATCGGTTGGGCGCCGGACCAGGCCGCCGACCCTCACAAACAGTGGATCAAGGCCTACTGGCGCAAGCTGGCGCCCTATACCCACGGCTTCTACACCGTGGAAGCCGACGACGACAATGCCAGCCAGTGGGATCGCAATTACCAGGGCAACTTCGCGCGCATGGTAGAGGTGAAGCGCCGCTACGATCCGAACAACATCTTTCGGCTCAACGCCAATGTCTCCCCTGCCTAGCGGAGCGGGCGGGTGAAGTTGCTGGTTGGGCTGGTCTTGCTACTGGCGCTGGCCGTTGGCGGCTTTGTTGTCAACGAGGCGCGCAAGGAAGTGAAGTACCTGTGCGCTAACTTCGGCGCCGGTGTGTCCAATGAGAGCGTGTTGCGCCAGCTCGGCACCGGCGAATTCCTGCGCTACAGCATTTACGCCTCGCCGCAGGGCAGTCGCATTGTTGTCGACAGCCTGTATACCGCTACCCTGTATCGCTGCGTTATAGACCTGGACGCCAACGGCAAGGTGATCGGGGCAGTCGCCGGTTTCTAACAAGGCGGTCTGCCTACCGACTCGGTTTACAATCCCACTCCAGTCTTTCTCGTCATCGGAAACACCTATGAAACATCTCTCCCTGGCGCTGCTGTGCGCCATGCAGTTAACGGTGCTGCCGGCTGCTGCCGACCTGGACCGCTTTACCACCGGGCCCGCCATCACGGACTACGGCCCCGTGGCTGCCACGCCCGATGCCATAGCTATTCCCGCGGGGTCAGTCTTCAAGGTGGCTTTTGACGTGCGCCTCGCCGGGGAGGGCGGCAAGCCCAATCGCACCCTGGAGACCGCCGCACGTTTCATCAATATGCACGCCGCTGCCGGGGTGCCCTTGAAGAACATCCAGCTGGCCGTGGTCGTGCACGGGCCGGCTCATCGCGACCTGCTGAAAGTCAGCGCCCGCAGCGAACCCAATCCCAGCGCCGCGCTGATCGAGGCGCTGATCACCCACGGCGTGCAGATCCACCTCTGTGGCCAGACCGCGGCCTTCTATGACGTGGGAGTCAGCGACTTGCTGCCCGGGGTGCAGATGTCCCTCTCCGCCATGACCTCCCACGCCTTGCTGCAGCAGCAGGGCTACACCCTGAATCCTTTCTAGCTTCTCGCCTGCTGTGTCATCCCAGGTGATCAAATGCCCCGTTCGCCGCTGCGGATAGTGCGGTGCTGCGCTAGATTTTTCCCGACACAGGGAACGGCGGGCGTTGAGATTTGTGAAAACGACAAAGCACTTCGACTCGCTCTGGCGGCGTCCTGACCGCAGGGGGATCAAATGAGAGTGGATATGTCAGGTTGTGGATTCTCCGGAAAGGGAGCATATTCAGTCGGATGGACGCATCCGGCGTTGGGCGAGTATCCCTGAGGCGGGAGGACGCTATCTGCGGGTAGTGCTGCTTGCCGATGGCAACACCGTGCACAGCGCTTTTTTCGACAGGAGATTCAGGCCGTGAAAGTACGCTATTTCACTGACACTGATACGCTCTACATCGAGTTTCAGGCTGGGGACATTGCCGAGACACGTGATCTGGATGAGAACACGACGATCGACCTGGATTAGCACGGCAACATCTGCGCGATGACGATGGAGCATGCGAAGACACGTACCGATGTTCCCAATATCACCTTTGAGGAAGTTGCCGCCTGAGGCGAGCTTTCCTATCCCGCGAACACCACCGGGTAGAGTGACCCGACCAGCAGCAGTGCCATTAGCCAATTGAACAGCCGCAGGCGGCGTGGGTCGGCGAGTACGCCGCGCAGGCTCTCACCGAGCACCGTCCAGGCGCTGACACAGGGCAGGTTGATGGTGCCAAACACCAGGGCCACGAAACCCACGGCCGTCAGGCTTTGGCTGGGAGCGTAGATTGCCACGGCGGTGAGCGCCATGGTCCAGGCCTTGGGGTTGACCCATTGGAAGGCGGCCGCCTGCCAGAAGGTGAATGGCCGGCCCTGCTCGCCCTCACTGTCGGCGGGGGGAGCGGCGGTGGCAATGCGGGCTGCCAGGTAGAGCAGGTACAGAACACTCACCACTTTCAGCGCCGTATAGCTGGCCGGGATGGCGTTGAAAATGCCCACCAGGCCGATGCCCACCATCATGACCATGAACACAAAGCCCAGGCCCACGCCCAGCAGGTGCGGCAAGGTGCGCCGGAAGCCATAGTTGGCGCCGCTGGCCATCAACATCAGGTTGTTGGGTCCTGGGGTGATGGAAGAGGCGAAAGAAAATGCCGCAAGGCCTGTCAGTATCTCGATGTTCATGCGGACAGTATCCGGGAACCGCCGCCGAATGTGCTTGCTTTGTTGCGCGCATATCGGCTCAATACGCAAGCTATGCCTAATTTGGACAAGATAAACAACAGAATATTGCATGAGCTGCTGGCTGATGGCCGCATTACCAACGCCGAGCTGGCGGAGCGGGTGGGCCTGTCGCCCTCCGCCTGCCTGCGGCGCGTGCAGGACCTTGAGCGCAGCGGTGTGATCACCGGCTACCGGGCGGTGCTGGACCGGGCCGCGCTGGGTATCGGCTTTACTGCCTATATTGCAGTGGGGCTGTCAAACCACACGGCGGAGTCCCAGCATGCCTTTGAACGCTCCATCGTGGAGTCGCCGGAAGTGCGGGAATGCCACAATATCACCGGCGCCTTTGAGTACCTGCTGCGAGTAGAGACTCGCGACCTGGCCGCCTACAAAACCTTCCACACCGATATCCTGGGCACGCTGCCCCAGGTCAGCACCATCACCACCCACGTGGTCATGGAGTCGGTCAAGGACGCCAATCGCTGAGCGGGATACCCTGAATTCCGCTAGGCATCTTCCCCAAAGCTATATTCCCGGCGTATCTCCACCACCTGCACCCGGTAGCCACGATACCAGCCGTCGCGCCCCAACTGTTGCCCGAGGCTGTGCTCCGGGTCGTTCTTCCAGCGGCGGATCGACTCTTCATCGTCCCAGTAGGAGATCGCGATTTCCGTGTCACCCTCGGTGACGGCAATAAAATCCCGGCAGCCATAGCGCTCAAAAGCCAGGTCGCGCATCTGCGTGACCATTTCGCCGTAACGCTCATCCTGTTCACCGGCCCGGGCCCGGAAGATCACCGCGTACATGTCGTCTCCTTATCCAAGTGCTTACACTCCGGCGCCTACATAAAGCCTGATGCCAGGCCCACGCCCACCGCCAGCAACAGGGCGGACACGATGTAGCGTACGGTTTGCAGGGTGATCTTCTCTAGCCATTTTCGGCCCAGGTAGGCGCCGAGGAAGGCAGACAGGCTGGCGGCGGCCACCAACAGCCAGTCGATATCGGCCTGGGCGCCCAGGTGCGCGCCGTAGAGCCCAAGGCGGGCGCAATCCACCATCACGGCAATCACCACGCCGGTGGCAACGAAGCTCTGCTTGCTGAGGCCGGCCTTGATCAGGAACATGGCGCGGAAAGCGCCCTGGTGGCCGGACAGACCACCGAAGAACCCGCTGAGCAGACCGCCGAAGGGCAGGTATTTCGGGTCGATGGCGATGCCGGCAAAGCGCGGCCACAGCTCCAGCGCCACGAAGCCGATGATCAGCAGCCCCACCACCAGCTTGATGGGGGTGATGGCCAGCTGCCGCCCCAGCGCGTTGTATTCATGCAGGGGCGCGGCATCGCTAAGGTTGGCCAGCAGCAGGGCGCCGGCGAAGGCGGCCAGTACCGCCGGCATACCGAAACGCAGCAGCACGCCGATATTTGCCTCGCGACCCACCAGGCCCAGCTTGAAAAGATTGTTGGCGAGGTGCACCACGGCGGTGATAGCCACCGCCACTTCCAGCGGGAAAAACAGGGCGACCACCGGCATCAGCAGGGTGCCGAGGCCAAAGCCCGAGAACAGCGTCAGGCCGGAGGCGAGGCAGGCCGCGGCGCAAACCAGCAGGTATTCCATAGAACCTCTCTTACAGCATGGAGTAACTAGAACGCGGCATAGCGCCAGGAAATATAGAAGCCGTAGCCCAGCACCAGCAGCCAGCCCTCGACACGGCTGAATCGCTGGCTGGCGGAGAACGCAAAGATCCCCATGATTACCGTGAACAGCAGGCAGGTCCAGACATCGATCAGCGGGCCGGGTCCGATTGGCAGCGGTGTGATCATGGCGCTGATGGGCAGGATCAGCAGGGTGTTCACCAGGTTGGAGCCGATGACATTACCCAGTGCCAGGTCCGACTCGCCGCGCAGGGCGGCGGTGATCGAGGTAACCAGCTCCGGCAGGCTGGTGCCGATGGCGAGCACTGTCAGCCCTACCACGGCCTCAGACACGCCAAAGCCCAGCGCGATCTGCTCGGCATTGTCCACGGTCAGTTCACCGCCCAGCCACAGCCCGGGGATGCCGACCAGCACGAACAGGAAGTGGCGGGTCTGCACTTCGGAGGGTGCACGGCCGCTGGCCTGGGCGATCAACGGGTCCTCGCCGCGACCGGCCAGGATATCGGTGAGGTTGATGTAGATAAACATCAGAAACAGCAGCAGCAAGACCACAGCGTCTCCCCGGTCCACCTGTGGGGGTACGCCGCGCAGCGCACCGTCCAGGGAGACCACCAGGGCGATGGCGGTGATCAGCAACAGCAGCGGCACCTCGCGGCGCATGACCTGACCTTCCACCCGGAAGCCTCGCACCGCCACGGTGGCGCCCAGTACCAGGCCCAGGTTGGCGATATTGGAACCGAAGATATTGCCCAGCGACAGGTCGGTGAAGCCGGTGCTGGTGGCGGAGATATTAACGGCCAGCTCCGGCAGGCTGGTGCCGAAAGCCACCAGGGTCAATCCGATTACCGCCGGTGGCACCCGCAGTCGCAGGGCAATGTTGGAGGCGCCGTCTACCAACAGGGCGCCGGATACCAGCAGGGTGCTCAGTCCCGCGATCAGGAGCAACCAGGTCATGCCCGGGTCCTTGTCTCAGCTGTCCTACCCGCAGTGTAGTTCAGTGAGTCGTCAATTGAGGACCCGGGCGATGAAGCGATCAGCTTTTGCGACCGCGCTGCAGCAACCAGTAGAACACCGGGGTCAGCAGCAGCCCGAACAGGGTCACCCCGATCATGCCGGAGAACACGGCGATGCCCATGGCCTGGCGCATCTCGGCGCCGGCGCCGGTGGATACCACCATCGGCAGCACGCCCATGATGAAGGCCATGGAGGTCATCATAATCGGCCGCAGCCGCAGCCGACCCGCCTCGCGGATGGCGTCCAGGGCGCTGCGGCCCTCGTTCTGCAGTTCGCGGGCGAACTCGACAATGAGGATGGCGTTTTTGGTCGCCAGTGCCACCAGTACGATAAAGCCGATCTGGGTAAAGATGTTGTTGTCACCCTGGCTGATGATCACCCCGGTCATGGCCGACAACAGTGTCATCGGCACGATAAGAATAATGGAGAAGGGCAAGCGCAGGCTTTCGTACTGGGCCGCCAGCACCAGGAACACCAGCAGTACCACCAGCGGGAACACGATCACCGCGGTATTGCCGGCGAGAATCTGCTGGTAGGTGAGCTCGGTCCACTCGTAGGTCATACCCAGCGGCAGGCTCTCTTCGAGAATGCGCTCGATGGCAGCGCGGGCCTCGCCCGAGCTGTAACCCGGCGCCGGGGCCGCGTTGATCTCGGCGGTGGAGTAGCTGTTGTAGTGCATCACCCGATCCGGTCCGGCGGTGTCGCGCACATCGATGAAGGAACCCAGCGGAATCATGCGGCCGTCTTCGTTGCGGACCCGCAGCTGGCCGATCTGTTCGGCCTCCAGCCGGAAGCGCTCCTCCGCCTGCACGTTGACCTGGTAGGTGCGGCCAAACAGGTTGAAGTCGTTGACGTAGAGCGAGCCCAGGTAGGCCTGCAGGGTTTCAAAAATGCTGTCGATACCCACCCCCTGGCTGCGCGCCTTGGCGCGGTCAAGCTGTACGTCGAGCTGTGGCACTTTCACCTGAAAGCTGGAGAACACGCCGGTGAGAGCCGGGTCCTGCCAGGCTTTGTTGATCACCTCCTGGGTAACGGTGTACAGCGCGTCATAGCCCTGGCTGCCGCGGTCCTGCACCTGCAGCTTGAAGCCGCCGATGGTGCCAAGGCCCTGCACCGGGGGCGGCGGGAAGATGGCGGTGAAGGCCTCTTCGATACCGGCGAACTGCTCACCCAACGCGCCGGCGATGGCGTTGGCGGACAGTTCGTCCGAGGTTCGCTCCTCAAAGGGGTCGAGGGTAACGAACACGATGCCGCTGCTGGGGCTGTTGGTGAAGCCGTTGATGTTAAGCCCCGGGAAGGCCACCGCCGACTGCACGCCGGGCTGGGCCATGGCGATGGCCGACATCTCGCGGATCACCGATTCCGTGCGGTCCAGTGAGGAGGCATCCGGCAATTGCGCAAAGGACACCAGGTACTGCTTGTCCTGGGTCGGCACGTAGCCGGTGGGCGTGGTGGCGAACTGCTGCCAGGTCAGGCCCATCAGGCCGGCGTAGAGCAACAGCACCACCGCGCTGAAGCGGGTCAGGCGGCGAATGGTGCCGTCGTAAGCATTGGCGCTGCGCTCGAAGCCGCGGTTAAAGGGGCGGAACAGCCAGCGGCCGAACAGCCAGTCCAGGGCCCGGGTGAGGGCATCGGGTTTGGCGTCCGGTGACTTCAGCAGCAGCGCCGACAGGGCCGGGCTCAGGGTCAGGGAATTGATCGAGGAAATCACCGTGGCGATGGTGATGGTCAGGGCAAACTGCTTGTAGAACTGACCGGTCAGGCCTGACATAAAGGCCGTGGGCACGAACACCGCCGCCAGCACCAGGGTGGTGGCAATAATCGGGCCGGTGACCTCACGCATGGCTTTCTGGGTGGCCTCCCTGGGGGCGAGGCCGTTGGCGATGTTGCGCTCGACGTTTTCCACCACCACGATGGCGTCGTCCACCACGATGCCGATAGCCAGCACCAGGCCGAACAGCGACAGGGCGTTCAGTGAGAAACCCAGCAACTGCATGATCGCGAAGGTGCCCACCAGCGAGACCGGCACCGCCACCAGCGGAATAATCGAGGCGCGCCAGGTCTGCAGGAACAGCACCACCACCAACACTACCAGCAGCATGGCTTCAAACAGGGTCTGCACCACGGCGTCGATGGAATTGCGCACGAACACGGTGGGGTCGTAGACGATGCTGTAGTCCATGCCCACCGGGAAAGACTTCTTCAGCTCGGCCATGGTGGCGCGCACCTGGTCGGAGACCTCGATGGCGTTGGAGCCAGGCGCCTGGAAGATCGGCAGGGCCACGGCGGGGCGGTTGTCCAGCAGCGAGCGCAGGGCGTAGCTGTCCGCGCCCAGCTCGATGCGGGCCACATCCTTGAGGTAGGACAGTTGGCCGTCGTCGCCCACCTTGATAATGATGTCGCCGAATTCCTCGGGAGTTTCCAGGCGGCCTTTCACATTGATCAGCAACTGGAAGTCGGCACTGCCGGCGGGTTGGGCGCCGAGGCTGCCGGCGGCGGCCTGCTGGTTCTGCTCGCGGATGGCGGCCACGATGTCGCCGGGGTTGAGGCCCAGGGCCGCGACCTTGTCCGGGTCCAGCCACACCCGCATGCTGAATTCGCCGGCGCCAAACAGGCGCACTTCACCCACGCCGCGAATGCGGGCCAGCTCATCCTTGACTCGAAGGTGGGCGTAGTTCGACAGGTACAGCATGTTGCGGCTGTCATCCGGGGAGGTGAGGTGCACCACCATGGTCAGGTCGGGGGAGGACTTGTTGGTCACCACACCCAGGCGCTGCACCTCGATGGGCAGCCGGGGCAGGGCGCGGTCGACCCGGTTCTGCACCATCACCTGGGCCGCGTCCGGGTCGGTGCCGATGGCGAAGGTGACGGTGAGCGTCATGCGGCCGTCGGAGGTGGCCTGGGAGGACATGTACAGCATGTTGTCCACGCCGTTGATTTCCTGCTCCAGGGGGGAGGCGACGGTCTCCGCGATCACCTTGGGGTTGGCGCCGGGGTAGCTGGCGGCCACCACCACGGTGGGGGGTACGACTTCCGGGTACTCGGTGATCGGCAGCTGCCAGACTGCCAGTGCGCCGCCGATAAAGATCAGCAGGGAGATCACGCTGGCGAAGATGGGGCGCTGGATGAAGAACTGTGAGAAATTCATGGCGTTAGCCTCTGTGCTCCTTGCTTATAAAAAGGGGCAGCTGTGCTGCCCCTGCGGTGTCTGGTGCAGTCTCAGCTGCCCCAGTGCTTGATGGTCCAACCTGCGCCTTCCGGCACGGCTACGCTTTCCGCCAGCATCTGCTCGTTGGAGCGGCTGTTGGCGCGGGCTTCCAGTGCCAGCAATTCAGCCTGCTGGCGGTCGCTGATCATGTTCGCCGTGGTGGTATCGACCACGGTGCCGGGGCGCACCCGCTGCAGGCCGTTGACGATGACGCGGTCGCCATCCACCAGACCCGAGTCGACAATGCGCAGGCCGGCCATGCGCTCGCCGAGTTCGACGGCGCGGTATTGCACGGTGTCTTCAGCATCGACGACCAGGACGTAGCGTGTATCGAGGTCGGTACCCACGGCTTTCTCGTCGATGAGAATGCCTTCGTGGCTGCCGCTGCCGGTGAGCATGATGCGGGCGAACAGGCCGGCCACCAGCATGCCATCGCGGTTGGGGATGACAGCGCGACCGCGGATGGTGCCGGTGGCGGGGTCAACCTGGTTGTCGATGAAGTCAATATAGCCCTCATGCGTGAACTCTTCCTCTCCAGCCAGCGCCAGGTAGACCGGGGTCGGTACGTGGCGGCTGTCGGGGCGCTCGCCGTCGCGAGCCATGCGGGCGTACTTCAGGTAGGTCTGCTCGTCGGCGTCGAAGTAGGCGTAGATCTCGCCGGTGGAGACAATGCTGGTGAGCACGCTGTCGCCTGCCGTCACATAATTGCCTTCGGTAATGTCGGCGCGGGACACGCGGCCGCTGATCGGCGCCGTGACCCGGGTGAACTCCAACTGCAGCTCGGCGTACTCAAGCTGGGCCGCCACGGCCTGTACCTGGGCACGGGCGCTGCGGTAGTTGGCGTTACGCTGGTCGCGCACTTCGGCAGAGATGGCGCCGCGCTTGATCAGGTTCTCGGCGCGGCGGGACTCCGCCTCGGCCAGGGCTTCGGCGCTGCGGGCGCTCTCCAGTTCTGCCTTCAGGCGCGCCACTTCAGCGCGGAAGGTGCGGTCATCGATCTGGAACAGCAGGTCGCCCTGCTCAACAAGGTCACCCTCGGTGAAGGCCACCTGGGCCAGGTAGCCGGACACCCGCGAGCGCAGGGCCACGCTTTCCGGTGCTTCCAGGCGACCGGTGAAGACATCCCACTCGGTCAGGGAGCGGTTCTCGACTTCTGCCACCGCCACGCTGGGGCGGGGAGCTTCGACCGGCTCCGGGTTGCTGCCTGAGACAGGATCACAGGCGGTGAGGACGATAAGCAGGCCGTAGGCCAACCAGGTGCTGCGTACAACGCTCTCGATAGTCATGGCTTTGATCTCCGGTGTTGATGTTCGATGGAGCTAGTATCGGTGGTCGCAAAAAATAAAAAAAATTATATATTCATATAAAACACATCATTATTTATGATGTATTGGTCATGCCATTGAGGATTTCCCCATGAAGCCCACGGACCTGAATTTGTTGGTGGTGTTTGACGCCATCATGACCGAAGGCTCGATCACCCGGGCCGCCGACCGCCTGGCCATGACCCAGCCGGCGGTCTCCAATGCCGTATCACGCATGCGCACCGCCTGGCGCGATGAGCTGTTTGTGAAGAACGGGCGCAATATCCAGCCCACCCAGCGGGCGGTGGCGCTCTGGCAGCAGGTGCAGGATCCGCTCAAGTCGCTGGACCAGGCCATTGCCCCCGGGGGCTTCGAGCCGGAGACTTCGCAGCGCATATTTCGGGTATCCGCCACGGACGGGGTGATCGACCTGGTGTGGCCGGCCCTGCGCCAGGTCATCGAACAGGAGGCGCCGGGCATTGCCGTGCACGTGCTGCCCTACAACATCATCAACGGTGCGGCGCTGCTGGAAAACGCTGAAGTGGACATGGTGTTGGCGGTACAGGGCATGCTGAGCAGCGATTCCACCAACAGCCAGTACCTCTACGATTCCACCTACCGTTGCGCGATGCGCAAGGGGCACCCACTGGCCAAGCCCGATCTCAGTATCGAGGAGTTTGCGGCTGCCGATCATCTGCTGGTGTCCCTGTCTGGCGATACCGTCGGGTTTACCGACCGCGAGCTGGCCCAGCAGGGGCTCAAGCGGCGCGTCGCCATGACCCTGAACCATTTTCACGGCATCCCGGCGCTGCTGGAGGCCTCCGACCTGATTGCGGTGGTGCCGACACTGGTGGTGGAGGACGCGATGGCCGCCGGCCGGCTGGCGTTGACCCACTCGCCGGTGCCGCTGCAGGACAGCCGCCTGTATGCCTTCTGGCACCGGCGCCAGGACCGCGACGAGGGCCTGGCCTGGTTGCTGGCAGTGCTCAATCGCTTGCTGCGGGCCCGCGCCGCCGGCCACGAACGGATATTGCGCAAGCACAGCGTTCGCTAGCCTTGAATTTCCGTCCACCGTCCCCATATGCGGCTGATAACGCCAAGCAAGCCACAGGAGACACGGCATGACCGCAGACGCGCACAAGGAAACTCTCGGCTTCCAGACCGAAGCCAAGCAATTGCTGCACCTGATGATCCACTCCCTGTACAGCAACCAGGAAGTGTTTCTGCGTGAACTGATCAGCAACGCCAGCGACGCCATCGACAAGCTGCGCTTTGCCTCCCTCGATAACGAAGCCCTGCTGGAGGGCGAGGCCGACTACGCCATTCGCGTGGAGGTGGACAAGGACGCCAAAACCATCACCATCGTCGACAATGGCATCGGCATGAACCGCGCCGAGGTGATCGAGCACCTGGGCACTATCGCCAAGTCCGGCACCGCGGCCTTCCTGGAGCAGCTCACCGGCGACCAGAAGAAGGACTCCCAGCTGATCGGCCAGTTCGGCGTGGGCTTCTACTCCAGCTTTATTGTTGCCGAGCGCGTCGAAGTGCTGAGCCGCAAGGCCGGCGACCCGGCAGACGCGGGCGTGCACTGGGAATCCAGCGGCGAGGCCGAGTTCTCGGTGGAAGACGTCGAGAAGGCCGGTCGCGGCACCACCATCATCCTGCACCTTAAATCCGACTGCGAGGAGTTCGCCGACGACTGGCGGGTGCGCAGCGTGATCAAGAAGTACTCCGACCACATCTCCGTGCCGGTGATGATGGAAAAGCCGGCCGCCCCCGCTGTGGATGCGGAAAGCGATGAAGCAGGGGAAGCGCAGGCCGAGGCGGTCGCCCCGGAGTTCGAGGCCATCAACGAGGCCACCGCCCTGTGGACCCGTTCCCGCAGCGAGGTCAGCGACGAGGAGTACACCGAGTTCTACAAGCATGTCTCCCACGATTTCGATGACCCAATGACCTGGAGCCACAACCGGGTAGAGGGCAAGCTGGAGTACACCAGCCTGCTGTACATCCCCAGCCGGGCGCCGTTCGACCTCTACAACCGTGAGATGGTGCGCGGCCTCAAGCTGTATGTGCAGCGCACTTTCATCATGGACGATGCCGAGCAGTTCCTGCCTCTCTACCTGCGTTTCGTCAAAGGTGTGGTGGATTCCAACGATCTGTCCCTCAACGTCTCCCGCGAGATTCTCCAGCAGGACCCGCAGGTGGACGCCATGCGCTCGGCCCTGACCAAGCGCGTGCTGGACATGCTGGAAAAGATGGCCAAGAAAGAGCCGGAGCAGTACCAGACGTTCTGGGAGCAGTTCGGCGAGGTGCTGAAGGAAGGGCCTGCCGAAGACTTCAACAACCGCGAGAAGATCGCCGGCCTGCTGCGCTTCTCCACCACCCACACGGATAGCGAAACCCAGGACCAGAGCCTCGCCGACTACATCGAGCGCATGCAGGAAGGCCAGGACAAGATCTACTACGTGGTGGCCGAGAACTTCAAGACCGCCAAGTCCAGCCCCCACCTGGAGGTGTTCCGCAAAAAGGGCATCGAGGTGCTGCTGCTGTCCGATCGCATCGACGAGTGGTTTATGAACCAGCTCCAGGAGTTCGACGGCAAGCCCCTGCAGGATGTGGCTCGCGGCGAACTGGACCTGGGCGAGGAAGACAAGCAGGCCCAGGAGAAGCTCAAGCAGGAAAGCGAGGCCCTGGTGGAACGCCTGCAAGCGGCCCTGGAAGGCCAGGTACAGGAAGTGCGCGCCACCTCCCGCCTGACCGACTCGCCGGCCTGCCTGGTGGTGGGCGACTACGATATGGGTGCGCAGATGCGCCGCATGCTGGAAGCCGCCGGCCAGGAGGTGCCTGAATCCAAGCCCATCCTCGAGGTGAACCCCAGCCACCCGCTGCTTGAAAAGCTTGACGCCGAGGCCGATGAAGACCGCTTCGCCGATCTTGCCAGCGTCATCTTCGACCAGGCCAGCCTGGCCGAGGGCGGTACCCTGGAAGATCCTGCTGCCTATGTGGCGCGGCTCAACAAGCTGCTGCTCGAACTGGCGGGCTGATGTCTGACTGGCAGCATCCCGGTCGCGGGATGCTGCTACACTGACACGCTGACGGGGGAGATAGGGCAGCTTATGCCTTCACCACATTGCGTGGCCGTACTCGGCGGCGGCAGCTTCGGCACGGTTATCGGTAATATCGTTGCGGCCAATGGCCATGTCACCACGCTGTGGATGCGCAGCGATCAGCGTGCCGAAATCCTCAATGAAAGCCAGGAAAACCCCACCTACCTGCCGGGGTACAAACTCGAACCCGGACTCAAGGCCAGCACGAATCTCTCCGCCGCGGTCAGCGGCGTGGATATCGTGTTTGTGGCCGTGCCCAGTAAATCCTGCCGGGCGGTGGCCCGGGAACTCGCGACCTGCATCGATCCCAGTACCCTGGTGATCAGCACCACCAAGGGCATCGAGGCCGACGGCTTCAAGCTAATGAGCCAGGTGCTGGCGGAAGAGCTACCGGACAACCCCATCGGTGTGCTCAGCGGCCCCAACCTCGCCAAGGAGATTGCCGCCGGCCAGATCACCGGCTCGGTGATAGCCAGCAGCCACGCGCCCCTCTGCGAGACCATCCAGGGGCTATTGCACAGCCGCAGTTTCCGGGTTTACTCCAGCAGCGATATGTACGGCGTGGAACTGGGCGGGGCGCTCAAGAATGTCTACGCCATCATGGCCGGCCTGGGTGCGGCCCTGGGGGTGGGAGAAAACACCATCGGCATGCTGCTGACCCGCAGCCTGGCGGAAATGTCCCGCTTTGCGGTCAGCCTCGGCGCCGACCCGCTGACCTTCCTGGGCCTGGCGGGTGTCGGCGACCTGATTGTCACCTGCTCTTCACCGCTGAGCCGCAACTACCGCGTGGGCTACGCCCTCGGTGAGGGCCAGTCCCTGGACGACATTCTCGAAAAACTCGGCCAGGTGGCGGAGGGCGTCAACACTTTGAAGCTGCTGAAAGCCGAGGCGGACCGCCGGGAGATCTACATGCCGCTGGTCAGTGGCCTGTACGCTATTCTCTACGAGCGCCGGACCGTCGACGAGGTGATCGGCAACATGATGTTGGCGGAGCAGCCCCAGGACGTGGAGTTTTCCCTGGGGGCCGGACACTGATGCGAGTTTACGTGGTACGCCATGGCGATGCGGTACCGACACGCGGTGGCGGTGAACGGGCGCTGACCGAACACGGCATCCAGGATGCCAACGACGCCGGCCGATTGCTCGCCTCAGAGGGTTTCGACTTCCTGCTGTACAGCCCCAAGCTGCGCACCCGCCAGACCCGCGACTGCATCCTGGCCGCCGCGGCTGAAGCCCTGGGCGAGGTGGAGAGCCAGGAAGCACCCAGCCTGCTGCCGCCCACCACCGAGCAGTCGGTGGTCGATGCCATCGAAGCCTGTGGCGGGCAGTCGGTGGTGCTGGTCAGCCACCTGCCGCTGGTGGCCGAGTTGGTCGGCTGGTTTACCGCCGGAGACCGTGGCTTTTTTACGCTACCGGGATTTCCGCCGGCAGGCGTTGTCGCCCTGGACATGGAGGTGCCTGGCCAGGGTATGGCGACACTCGCCTGGTATGCCTTTCCCCCGGAATTCGCTCAGCAATAGCCCGTGCAGGAACGTAACTTCGAGGTTTACGGCCGACGCCTGGCCGCGCTGGAATGGGGTGAGCCCGAAGGCATACCGGTGCTGGCCCTGCACGGCTGGCTGGACAATGCCGCCAGCTTCCGGCCGCTGGCGGAAAAGCTGATGTCTCTGGCTGCGCCTCTGCATATCGTGGCGCTGGACCTGGCCGGCCACGGCCAGAGTGACCACCGCGCCGCCGACGGCGAATACAACGCCTGGAGCGACCTGCCGGATATCGAGGCGGTGGTGGAGTTGCTGGGCTGGCAACGTTTCGCACTGTTGGGCCATTCCCGCGGCGCCATGATCAGCTCGCTCTACTCGGCCGCCAGGCCGGAACGTGTGGAGCGGGTGGCCTGGCTGGACGGCATCGTGCCGCCGCTGGCCGACGCCGCGGATTACCCGAAACAACTCGCCGAGTTCCTGGCCGACAAGCACAACCTTCTGGATCGCCCCGGCCGCACCTTCACGCGCATCGAAGACGCGGCCATGGTGCGCGAGCGCAAGGGCCTGGCGCCGCCGGCCGCGCGGCTGATCGCCGAGCGCAATCTGCGGCCTGTGGAGAATGGCTGGTGCTGGTCGCACGACGCCCGCCTGCAGGGCGCCTCGGCCATGAAGCTGACGCGCGGGCATGTGGAGGCGGTGCTGGCCGGGCTTTCCATGCCCGGGCTGCTACTATTGGCGGAGTCCGGGATGAGCCAGCGCTTCGATGTCCCGACGCTGCCCGAGTCCATTCGGGTGGAAACCTTGCCCGGAGGCCATCACTGCCACATGGACGACGCCGTCGACATTGCCGCCGCACAGCTACAGGCGTTCTACACCGGTACCGACCCGGAGCCTCGCATATGAGGCTGCTGGCCACTGTGTTGCTGCTGGTTTCCCTGACTGTGGCGGCTGCGCCGCTGGACGCGACCTGGCGCTATGCCGAGGTGTTCAACGAAAGCGGCCCGGAAACCCTGGATTACCTGCTGGGCCTGGGCGCTTACCAGAAGATTCACAGCCGCTGGCGCCTGGCCAATAGCGAGGTGGTGCGTGGCGAACTCACCCGCGTTACCTGGCAGGTGCAGGAGGGCTTTACCGCCGATGAGGGCTACGACTGGTACCTGGAACAACTGCCGGAGGGCGCGGAGTTATTGTTCGAGTGCCGCGGCCGCGCCTGCGGCTCCAGCGCCCAGTGGGCCAACCGCAGCTTCGAGCAGCGCATCCTCTACGGCCACGACGACCGCCAGCGCTACAGCGTCTGGCGCGTCGAAGACGCCGGCAACATCTGGACCCTGGTCCTCTACGGCGTAGACCGCGCCAACCGCCGCCACTTCATCCACCTCGACCGGCTGCGGCATCTCTCCGAGTAGCACCAAGCAATTCGCCGTCTCTCTAGTTAGTTTCTCCGCAAGCCGCACGTGCGGCACCCGGGGCCCTTCCGGGACACGCTACAAGCATGACGTCCCTGTCTCGCTCGGATGCGGCCATCCATGGCCGCATACGGTCCCGAAAGGGCCCTGGGCACCACGCGCGCTCCGTCGGTGCCAGCCCCAACTGGTGACCCTACCTGAGGCTGTGTGGAATTCTCCCCGTCGTCCTCCCGCCTTCGCGACACTGACAGTGCTGAGAAAGACCACTCTGTCACCTGCAGGAATGTCACTCGGAAGGAGGGCGTGAGCTGGGTGTGCTGATTTCCCGGACCGTGAACGGCCAGGGACGGCCGTTCCCGAGCGGGACAGGGATGTCATGCTTGTAGCGTGTCTGGGAAATCAGCACACCCAGATTGCGCCCGCCCTACGAAGAAACAACCGGGAAGGACTACAGGGTGCAACTACCGGTGTTGCAGGTTGACGAGGGAGAGGAACTCGGCGCGGGTGGTGGGGTTATCGCGGAAGCTACCGAGCATGGCGGAGGTTTTCATGACCGAGTTTTGCTTTTGCACGCCGCGCATCATCATGCACATGTGCTGGGCCTCGATAATGACGCCGACGCCCTCGGCTTCGGTGACCTCCATGATGGTCTCGGCAATCTGTGTGGTGAGCTGTTCCTGGATTTGCAGGCGCCTGGCGAACAGGTCGACGATGCGCGCCACCTTGGACAGGCCCAGCACCTGGCCGGTGGGGACGTAGGCCGCGTGGCACTTGCCGATGAAGGGCAACAAATGGTGTTCGCACAGGGAGTACAGCTCGATGTCCTGCACCACCACCATCTCGCTGGAGTCGGAGGGGAACAGGGCGTCGTTCACCACCGCGTCCACGCTTTGGTCGTAGCCCCGGGTCAGGAACTCGAAGGCCTTGGCGGCGCGTGCGGGGGTGTCGACCAGCCCGGGCCGCGACAGGTCTTCCCCACAGGCCTCGATAATCTTCTTGAATGCGTCTTCCATGCCCTGCCATGCTCGCGCTGCTCGACAGCGCGTACCGCGAATGAGCAGCGGATACTAGCAACCGGCTGTCGGCCCGGCAATTGCGGGGTACACTGCCACCCATGAGTATCGAGGAACAGATCAAGGCCGAGCTGGATACAGTGGGCGACGGCCTGCGCTGGGCGGAAGCCTGTTTCCAGGAGGCGGAGCTGTACTTCGGTCACGGCACCGACAACGCCTGGGACGAGGCCCTGCACCTGGTGCTGGGAAGCCTGCAGTTGCCCATGGAAAGTGACCCCTCAGTGCTGGACTGCCGCATCAATGACAGCGAAAAAGACCAGCTTATTCGCAACGTACGGCGGCGGGTGGACGAGCGTGTGCCAGTGCCCTACCTGACCGGGCGTACCTGGTTTGCCGGTCTCGAATTCAAGATTGATCGCCGCGCCCTGATTCCGCGTTCGCCGATTGCCGAGCTGATAGAACGCGATTTCGCACCCTGGTATGCAGGCCCGCCACTGCAGCGGGTGCTGGACCTGTGCTGTGGCAGTGGCTGCATCGGCCTGGCGGTGGCGGCCTGGAATCCCCGGGCGCAGGTGGACCTGGTGGATATCGACCAGGAAGCCCTGGCGTTGGCCGAGGAAAACTGTGAGCTTTTGGAACTCCGTGACCGGGTGGAAATCGTTCGCTCTGACCTGTTTGAGAGCCTGCGCGGGCGCCAATACGACCTGATTCTCACCAACCCGCCCTATGTCGACGAGGCGGATCTCGCCAGCATGCCTCCGGAGTACCGGCACGAGCCGGCCCTGGCGCTGGGGTCTGGCGCCGACGGCCTCGATATCACGCGCCGCATTCTCGAGACCGCCGTGCACTTCCTGGCTCCCGACGGGCTGCTGGTGGGGGAGGTGGGCAATAGCTGGGTCGCGCTGCAGGACGCCTTCCCCGGCATTCCCTTCACCTGGATCGAACTGGAGCGCGGCGGCCATGGCGTGTTTGTGCTGACGGCGCGGGAGCTGGCCGAGTATCACCCGCGCCGGGCGCCAACACAGGAGGCCTGAAGGCGCTATAATCGCGCTTTTTTTACGGGCCGGGATGTCATGTCAGGCAACAGCATAGGCAAACTCTTTACCGTCACCAGCTTTGGCGAGAGCCACGGCCTGGCCATCGGCTGCATTGTCGACGGCTGTCCGCCGGGACTGGAACTGTCGGAAGAGGATATGCAGGTGGACCTGGACCGGCGCAAACCCGGCCAGTCCCGTTTTACCACCCAGCGGCGTGAGTCCGACACGGTGAAGATTCTCTCCGGCGTGTTCGAAGGCAAGACCACGGGCACCGCCATCGGCCTGCTGATCGAGAACGAGGACCAGCGCTCCAAGGACTACTCGAAGATCGCCGATCGCTTCCGCCCCATGCACGCGGACTACACCTACCAGCAGAAGTTCGGCGGCCGCGACTACCGGGGTGGTGGGCGTTCCTCGGCGCGGGAAACCGCCATGCGAGTGGCGGCAGGCGCCATCGCCAAGAAGTACCTCGCCAAGCAGGGTATTACCGTGCGCGGTTACCTGGCTCAACTCGGCCCCATCAAGGCCGAGGCGCTTGACTGGGAGCAGGTGGAGCAGAATCCCTTCTTCTGCCCGGATGCGGCCAAAGTGCCGGAGATGGAAGAGTACATGGCGGCGCTCAACAAGTCCGGGGACTCCATCGGCGCCCGTATCAACGTGGTCGCCGAGGGTGTCATGGCGGGTCTGGGCGAGCCGGTGTTCGATCGCCTCGATGCGGATATTGCTCACGCCATGATGAGCATCAACGCGGTGAAAGGTGTGGAGATTGGCGCCGGTTTCAACGCGGTGGAGGCGCTGGGCAGTGAACACCGCGATGAGCTGACCCCGTCGGGCTTTCGCTCCAACAATGCCGGCGGTGTGCTGGGCGGGATTTCCTCCGGCCAGGATGTCGTTGTCAGCATGGCGCTGAAGCCTACCTCCAGCATTCGCCTGCCGGGTGACAGTATCGATGTCGATGGCAATGCCGTGGAGGTGATCACGACCGGCCGCCACGATCCCTGTGTGGGCATCCGCGCCACGCCGATTGCCGAGGCCATGCTCGCCATTGTGCTGATGGACCACCTGTTGCGCCACCGCGGCCAGAACGCGGAGGTTGTCTCGCCCACCCCGAGCATTCCGGGGAAAGTCGCGCCGGAATGATGTTCGGGACTCGCGATCGTGGCCGCCGCACGGTGTTTCTTGGCGTGCTGGCCACCGTGGTGTTTATCTGGGCCGCGATCGACCGCTTTGACGTGCCCGCCGAGGAGATGGCCTGGCTGATGATTTACTGCCTGCTGGGCGTGTTCACCACCATGGTGCTGGCGGCGCTGTGCGTGGGCGTGGTGGTGGGGGTGAAGGCCCTGCTCAGGAAGCAGACGCCTCCAGAGTAAATTCCATGTGCATTTCGTCGGCGATCTGGTCCAGGGTCTCTTCCAGTTCCTCGTATTCACAGTCGGGCGGCAGGCTGGCTTCCACCTGGGCATGAAACAGCAGTTCCGAGCTCATTGGGGCAGGGCTGACGAAACTCTCCAGGTCGACCACGTTGATACTGCGCTTGCTGAGCGCCGCAGAAATCTCCCGCACCACGCCGGGCCGGTCCGGCCCCAACACAGTCAGGGTCACAATGCGCTGGTGATCATCCTGGGCGAGGGTGCCATCACAAGGGGTGACGCGCACGCTGATGCCTTCCGCGTGCAGAGCATCCAGGGCCGCTTCCAGGGCGGGGCCGGATTCGCCGGGCAACGACACGCTGATCAGGCCGGCAAACTTGCCGGCCAGCTGCGACAGCCGGCTCTCCAGCCAGTTGCCACCGTGATCCGCCACCACCCGGGCCAGGGCCTCGACCAGGCCGGGCCGGTCGTCGCCGATAAAGGTAATAATGAAGGTGCTCTGCACGGTGTGTACTCCACAATTGGCGGGTCAGCACGTATATTAGCGACCTTGCTAGGATTAGACAGCCCATGGCGCAACTTGTACAAATTCCCCCCGCTCGCCTGGCGCCGGATACCCTCACCGCGCTGCTGGAAGAGTTCGCCAGCCGCGACGGCACCGACTACGGCCTGCGTGAGCACAGCCTGGAAGAAAAGGCGGGCCGCCTGCGCCGCCAGCTCGACAACGGTGAGCTGGCGCTGGTCTACGATCTCGACAGCGAGCAGTACGACCTCTGCAACCGGGAGCGCCTGGCGGAGCTGGAGTTGTGAAGGCCACCGATCAAGCTGAAGCGCAACATCAACTGGATGCCCGCGGATTGTATTGTCCGGAGCCGGTCATGCTGCTGCACAAGGCGGTGCGCGAGATGGCCAGCGGCGAGCTGTTGGCGGTGCAGGCCACCGATCCTTCTACTCAGCGAGATATTCCGCGCTTCTGCACCTTCCTCGGCCACGAACTGGTCGCGCAGCGCGAACAGGGCGACGAATTCCACTACTTGATTCGCAAGCAGTGAACCACGCCACCGCCATCGAAGTCGTTTTCGCCGACTGCTTCTACCGGGACTACCGCACGCGGCTGCGGGGGGGTGCCAGCGAGCCACTCTACGAGCCGCCCGGTGCCGGCGATGCGGTGATCCACTACCGGGAAGACTTTGCTGCCAGCGCCCTGCATGAGGTGGCCCACTGGTGCATTGCCGGCGAGGAGCGCCGCAGGCTGGAAGACTACGGCTACTGGTACGCGGCGGACGGCCGCGATGCTGAGCTGCAGCGCGCCTTCGAAACCGTGGAAGTCAGGCCCCAGGCGGTGGAGTGGCACCTGGCGCTGGCGGCCGGTGTACCCTTCCGTGTCAGTGTGGACAATCTCGACGCGCCGGCCAGTGCCGGCCACGGCTTTGCGCGGGCGGTGCTCGGGCAGGCCCGGCGTTTCTGCGGCGCGGCACTGCCGGCCCGCGCCGAGGCCTTCCGCACCGCGCTGGCCCGGCGCTTTGGCGGCCCCGCCGATCCGCTTGTTGAGGATTTCCAGTTGCCCGCCACTGAGGCTGTCAGCCGGTGAGTGCACCGGCCCTGCTGGTGGATGCCAGTATCTATATCTTTCGCGCCTATTTTTCCCTGCCGGAACGCTGGCACAGTCCGGAGGGGTACCCCCTCAACGCGGTCTACGGCTACACCAGTTTCCTGGTGGAACTGCTGGAGCAGTTGCCCGAGGGCGCCGTGCTGGCCGCCGCGTTTGATGAGAGCCTCGGGACCTGCTTCCGCAACGATCTCTACCCGGGCTACAAGGCCAGCCGCGAGCTGCCCGATGAGGCGCTGGCCTTCCAGCTCAATGCCTGTCGCGCGGTCACCGAGGCGCTGGGCATTCCCTGCCTGGGCGGCGAGCGTTACGAGGCCGATGACTATATCGCCACCCTGGCGGCGCAGTCCCGCGACGCCGGTCAGTCGGTGACGGTGGTGACCCGTGACAAGGACCTGGGCCAGCTTCTGCTGGGGGCATCCGACCGCCTTTGGGACTTCGCCGCGGGCAGCCACCTGGACGCCGCTGGCTTCACCGAGCGCTTTGGGGTGACGCCCGCGCAGTTCCCGGATTACCAGGGGCTGGTTGGCGACGCCATTGACGATATTCCCGGCGTGCCCTCGATTGGCGCCAAGTCCGGTGCCCGCTTGATCGGTGCTTTTGGCGACCTGGAAACCCTGGGGGCCAATCGCCAGGCACTGGACGGCCTCGGTCTGCGCGGCGCGGCGCGCATCAGCCGGGCGCTGGAAGACCACTGGGACCAGGCCCTGCTGTCCCGCGAGCTGGCGCGACTGGAGGCGGCGGTGCCCGAGGTGGAACTGCCCGCAGCCTTCACAGCCAGCGCTGAGGCTATCGACGCCACCCTGGATTACCTCGGCGAGATCAGCCTGGGCGGCGCAGTGCTGGGCCGTCTCAGACGACTGCAGGCCCAGTGATGAAGCTGCTGGCGGATCGCAATATGGCGGGCCTGGCAATGCTGGAAACGCTGGGCGAGGTAGAGCTGTTTGACGGCCGTGCGCTGGATGCCCGGGCGTTGGCCGATGCCGATGCCCTGTTGGTGCGCTCGGTGACGCGTATAGACGATGCGCTGTTGGACGGTGGCAAACTGCGCTTTGTGGGCTCCGCCACCAGTGGTATCGACCACGTGGATCGCGCGGCACTGGCAGCGCGCGGCATTCCTTTCGCCTACGCGCCCGGCTCCAATGCCGACTCCGTTGTTGACTACGTCCTGAGCGCGCTGTGCCAGCACCCGGCGCAGTTCGCCCGGCTGCTGGACGGAGAGCCGCTGGGGATTATCGGCTACGGCCATATCGGCAGGCGTCTGCACCAGCGGCTCGCCCGGCTCGGTATCTCCTGTCGGGCTTATGATCCCTGGCTGGAAGGCCTCGAGGCGCTGGCGGAACTGGATGCGGTGCTGTCCTGCCCGGTGCTGTGCCTGCACGCCGCCCTCACTCGGGAAATGCCCTGGCCCAGTGAGCATATGCTGGATGCTGAACAGCTCTCGCAACTGCCTTTTGAGGCACTGCTGCTGAACGCCGGGCGCGGTGAATTGATCGCCACCGAGGTATTGCTGTCACTGGCGGCGAGTCGCCCGGATATTAGCCTGGTGCTGGATGTCTGGGAGGGGGAGCCCGAGCTGGAGCAGCGCCTGCTGCAACACAGCCGCTTCGGCAGCGCCCATATCGCCGGCTACAGCACCGACGGTAAGCTGCGCGCCACCGGGATGCTGGCCGCGGCGCTGTGCGATGCGCTGGGTCTGCAGACTGACAATCCCGCTGCTATTGGCCTGCCCGCCCTGCCGGTCAGCGTGCCCGCGAAACTCCGGGGGCAGGCATTGCTGAGCTGGCTGGTCGGCCAGGTCTATGACCTGCGTGAAGATGATGCCATGTTGCGTGCGGTGGCGCCGGGCGGTTTCGACCAGCTGCGCAAGCAGTATGGCCTGCGAAGGGAAGTGGGAGCGCTCAGCATCGAGAACCTCGACTCCCTGGACCCGGCTAGCCAGGCACTGTGCCAGGCGCTGGTCGACTACCCACCCCTGGGTTAGAGGCGCGAGGAGCAATGCTGAAAATTGGCCTGTTGGTAAATCCCTATGCCGGGCTCGGTGGTCCGGTGGGCCTGAAAGGCAGTGATGGGGCAGAGATTCGTGACGAGGCACTCAAGCGCGGCGCCAGACCTCGCGCGGTCGAGCGCGCCCACCGCGCGATGGCATTGCTGGAGGGCGCTGATGTGGAGATCGTCTGCTGGCAGGGCGCCATGGGCAGCGCGGCGCTGGAGGGCCTGGATCTGGCCTGGCAGGTCTGCGGTAAAACCGCGGCGCAGCCCACTGCTGAGATGCCAACTACGGCGGAGGATACTGCCCGGGCGGCACGGGACATTGCCGCGCAGCAACCGGATGTGCTGGTGTTTGCCGGCGGCGATGGCACGGCGCGGGATATCCTCGATGCGGTGGGCGACCGGGTGGCGGCGCTGGGGATTCCCAGCGGTGTGAAGATGCACTCTGCGGTGTATGCAGTATCCCCGGAGGCGGCGGGCGAGTTGTTGAAACGCCTGGCGGCTGCGGGCCTGGTGAATGTCGAACTGCGCGAGGTGCGCGATATCGATGAGGATGCCTTCCGCGAGGGCGTGGTGAAGGCGCGCTACTACGGCGAGCTGCTGACCCCAGAGGAGGGGCACTTCCTGCAGCGCACCAAGGTGGCGGGTGTCGAGTCCGAGGAGTTGGTGGCCGAAGAGATCGCCGCTGATATCGTCGAGTCGCTGGCTCCTGGGCATATCTACCTGATCGGTCCCGGCAGCACGACGGCGGCGATCATGGCAGAGCTGGGCCTGCCCAATACCTTGCTGGGCGTGGATGCGATCCGTGACGGCGAAGTGCTGTTAAGCGATGCCGGGGAGGCCCAGTTGCTGGACCTGCTGGCCCGGGCACAGCAGCCCGCGGAAATCATCGTCACCGCCATCGGCGGCCAGGGCCATGTGTTTGGACGCGGCAACCAGCAGTTCAGCCCGGCGGTGCTGCGCGCCGTGGGCCTGGACAACATCACCATTGTTGCGGGCAAGGGCAAGATCAAGGGCCTCAACGGCGCACCGCTGCTGGTGGACACCAATGACCCGGCGCTGGACGCCGCCCTGTGTGGTTACCGCAAGGTGGTAACCGGCTACCATGACGCCATTCTTTACCCGGTGGCCACGCTGCCGGCACTCGACGACTGAAGCTGGGAGGGACACCATGCACACCATCAAGCGCACACTGTTGCTGGCCGCGCTGCTGACACTGTTGGCGGCCTGCGCACAGGAAGCCGGCCCGCCCCGGAAGGCCAGTTTTGCCAGCATTGTCGCGGCCGCCGAGCAGCGTGAGGGTTTTTACAGGCTTCACTGGCACGCTGGCGATGGCAAGCTGTACCTGGAAATCGCCGAGTTCGATACACCATTCCTTTATGTGTCCTGGCTGGCGCGCGGCGTCGGTTCCAATGACCTGGGCCTGGATCGTGGCCAGCTCGGTGATACCCGGATGGCGCGTTTTCAGCGGGTCGGGCCGCGGGTACTACTGGTGCAGGATAACCTCGAGTACCGCGCCGAATCCGACGATATGGACGAGCGCGCGGCGGTGCAGCAGTCCTTTGCCTTCTCGGTGCTGGGCGGTTTTCATATTGCCGCCGAGGCCGCGGACGGCCGGGTGCTGGTGGATGCCACCGCGTTCTTCCTGCGCGACGCCCATGGCGTGGCAGACAGCCTGAAGGACAGCGAGGAGGGGGACTACAAGGCCGCGCCGGAGCTGTCGAGTATTTACCTGGCCAATACCCGGGGCTTCCCCGACAACACCGAAGTGGAAGCCATTGTCACCCTGACCGGCAAGCCGACGGGCCAGTACCTGCCGACGGTGGTGCCGGATCCGACCAGGGTGTCGGTGCATGTGCGCCATTCGCTGGTGCGGCTGCCAGACGACAACTACACACCGGTACCCTTTGAGCCGCGCTCAGGGTATTTCGACCCGGCGTTCTCCGGCAGCTTCGCGGATTACGCCACGCCCATACACCAGCGGCTGCACCGGGCCTGGTTGCCGCGTCACCGCCTGGAGAAGCGAGATCCCGACGCCGAGCTGAGCGAGGCTGTAGAGCCTATTGTTTACTACCTGGACCGCGGCGCTCCCGAGCCGGTGCGCTCGGCGCTGCTGGAGGGCGCCCGCTGGTGGAACCAGGCGTTCGAGGCAGCGGGTTATCGCGACGCGTTCCGGGTCGAAGTGCTGCCCGAGGGCGCTGACCCGATGGACGTGCGCT